>NZ_JCAPEU010000007.1:0-271510 GCF_059735265.1 Mangrovimonas sp. sgz306409 | reverse complement strand
AATCAGAAGCAATGAATTATACACTGTGTTGTGGTACGTTTTTATTTTTTCTATTCAATTTTGATTGTCGCAAAGTTTCGTCCTTCACCTTTTATTTGTCCTTTTCGTTTTCCGTAAATAAGGTTAATTATTTCCTTTCTAGAATTTGCAATTATCGTGTCGGTCGGTGTTTCAATTTTTATGTAATCAGTTCTTAGTTCCCTTTCTTTGATTTTCACGTTAAACATCGTTCCCGTAAAAATTGAGAGAACTGTCATCGAGCTGTCAGGTTGAAGTACGACCACAGAACTTTCTGATTTCAGGTTGTTCGGATAATTAGTAATCTGATTTTTATTTGAATATTCAATTCCTGGTCGAACGGTTACTTTGGCATTATAGCCAGAAGTATTATGAATGGTCAAAACTTTGAATCCTTCACAGCTTGTTAAAAGTGTCAAGGTTATCAGCAGTGTAAAAATATTAGTTAGTCGTATCATAGTAATGTACCACAACGGTGGGATAAACACCATGGTGTTTATCCCCATTATATTTATTCCATCAAATCTACATATAATTCTTACATATCCAGAGGATTTGTAATAGAATTAAACGTATTGCTAGCTACATGGGTGTAAATCTCGGTCGTCTTTGTGGAATTGTGTCCCAATAGTAGCTGAATGTATCGCAGGTCGGTACCTGCCTCCAAAAGATGTGTGGCAAAGCTATGTCTTAGAGTGTGTGCAGTCACTCGTTTTTTTATTCCAGCCTTCTTTGAAGCTTGGTCTATTATTCTTCCAATGCTTGTGGGACTGTATTTTTCCCTGCTTTGTCCCTCGAAGAGGTATGTCTCTGGTCTATATTCAACATAATACTTCCTCAGATCATCAAGTGTTGATTTTGCCAATAAAGTATATCTGTCCTTGTTACCCTTGGCGTCGTTTACTTTAATTAGCATTCTAGTGCTGTCAATATCCGTGGGTTTTAGGTTTAGCAATTCACTTCTTCTCAGGCCTGCTGAGTAGAGAAGAGATAGGATGCATTTATGTTTAAGGTTGGTGGTCGCTTCCAGTAGATTTTTTACTTCTGTTTTGGACAGGACAATTGGCAATTTCGTTTGTTTTCTAGGGCGTTCAATATCATAGAACCTGTTTGGCATACCCAGTACCATTTCATAATAGAACTTGATGCTGTTGATGGTTTGGTTGATATAGGAGTTTGACCATTTAAGGCTTACCAAATGCATGAGATAGTTTCTAACGTCCAGCTCATCCAGATTGTCAATGTCCTTGTCGGGGTAGTGGTTGATAAACTTTTCAAAGCATGAGACATACGTTTTTACTGTATTGTTGGCATAATGCTTGAGTTCAAGTTTGTCAAGGTATGAATCAGGACATACTTTGTAACCATCTGGTTTTTCCCTGTTCCTGAACCATTGTACATCAAATTCCTCATCAAGCATTTTTGCATTGGATTTTTCGAAAAAGTAATTGGTGTTGATCCAAGCTACACCACGGAAAAGATTGAAGATTGATGTTAGGTTTTTTTGATTATTTGGTATGTAGTACATTCCAAAATCCGTACTCCATTCAATGCCGTTCAGTTCTTTTATCATGCTGTTCAGAACCTTGTCAGAATTGAACTTGAGCCCAATGTACTTTTTGTTGTCAATCAAAAGGTGTTTGAGTGAGATATGTTTTCTGACTTCCATTATTTTTGGTTTGGTTAATATAATATTACTGAAAATAAATAACTTAGTCGTATGTTAAACGTATAGGATACATTTGTATTCGTTTATAAACGTTTGTAAATGGATAAGTTGAAACCAACCGTTAGATGTTTGAAATGCAGGAAGAAACTAAAAGGGCGTTCCGACAAGAAATTTTGTAATGACCATTGCAAAAGTGCCTATCATTATAAAAAGAGTCTGGAAGGGGAGCTAAAGTTTTACAATGATGTGTTACGTGTCTTGCGCAATAATAGAAAAATATTGAAGCTTTACAATAGGGAAGGGAAGTCCACTGTAAGATGTGGAGTGTTGCTTGAAGAGGGCTTCAATCCAAAATTCTTCACCCATTATTGGAAGAACAGCAAGGGGGATGTGTACCTGTTCGTTTTCGAGTTTGGTTTTTTGAAAAGGAGCGAACACGGAAAGGACAAATATGTGCTTGTAAAATGGCAGGAATATATGGAGCATTGAATATTATGAGAAAAACAATACTCCGTACTGTTTGTCAAGTAAGAAAGAATACCACATTTCCCGTTTGAACATCATAAAATGCAGTTCTGCCCATATGATCCTTTGGAACATTGTTGACGGGAAGGTATCTGTTGGCTATTAGGTTTCTTAGGTCCTCGATGTCTTTTTTTGTTGCCGGTTCATTTTCTTTTGGGGTGAAAATTTTCTTTACTGTGTCATAGGCCATATTTCCTGCGATGTTATTTGCCACGCCACCCCACGACATTTGCTCTGTTTTTGTTTTTTTGTCTTCCTTTGGCGGAGCTAGATCAGTTTCTTTAGCTGTTGGAATTAAATTAGGGACTCCCTGTTTCTGTTGCCAATTACGGCTTCTACAGGAATTGCTACAGAATTTTTGAGCACCTCTTCTTGTGGGGATAAACTCATCTCCACAGTATCTGCAAATTTCGGTTTCCTTCATTTATGCGTAAATTAAACGTTTAATTTACGCATAAATGTAAGAAAGTTTACAGATCCAACCTAAAAATACCTTTTAAAATACTTCTTTCGGCTTCCTCATTGCTGATAAGCGGCTGTTTTTTAACGGGCTTGTCAGTAATTGTTTTTGCCTTTATTTTTTGAGGGGTATCGGTCAAAGGTTCTTTTGGGGTTTGATTGTGGACTCCTTCAAAACTAAAACCGTTATCGTTTAATTTTTGGAGCTCATCAAAAGAATCCCCAATGATGGATTTTATATTCGGCTTGACATTTTGGGCCTGGAAATTCGGTTTGCAGAAGTGTTGGACAAAGAGATTTCTATGTTCGGTGTAATTTGTATGCTGTAGCCTGAAAAGGGGAGTGGCTTCATTCAAATTATCGAGGTACTGGGCCATGTTGTCATTGAGCCAACCAGTGACGTAACAGATGGCCTCCAACTGTTCCAGATATTTTTTTGCCACATAGTCAAATTCAATTGCTTCCGATTCCCCTTTTTTATGTAGCAATTGGAAAAAGTTTTTTTCCAATGTCCCTGCTTTCATCATCATTTTGCCACTGTCCCGTTTGCTGTCCAGTTCAATTGGACCCGCATAGTTGTCGAACAGCATGGCTTTGTTTAAGAAGTCCTTTTCTTTTAGGGCTTCAATTTTCATAAGTTCCTCCGCCAAAATTGAATCGTTCGGAATGAAGAACAGAAAATCGATCCAGAGATTTTTAAGGAGATCCAAATAGAAATCGTGTAGGGGTGTTCTATTCATTGGCTTGTTTTAGCATTTCAGAATAATCTTCGGGCAGTTCGGCATCGATATCCCTCAAATATTTCTCCAGAGCTGCCATGGATGAATGTCCAGTAATGAGCATGAGCTTGCTTTTAGCTTCAAATGGAGAGGATTCCTTCACCAATGCCCTGTAGAGTTTGGTAATATAGGTATGCCTGAAACTGTAGAGTCCATAATCGGTTCCCAAATTGAAATGGTCCTTAACCACTTTTTTGAACCGCTTTGAGAAATAGTCTCTTTTATTGATCAGTGCCGTGTCCCAGTCCCCGCCCAATTTATCGGGAGTGAACAGTACGGACTCGCCGTCCATTTTTGAGAGGTCAGGAAGTTCGTTCCAAAGAATCTCAGGGATTATCTTGGTCTTCAAAGGACTGTTCTTTGCCTTGAACTGAATGGTCCTGCTCACTGGATTGATGTCCTTGACCTTTAGCCTACATACTTCGATTGGTCTCAAAAAGTTATAGGAGATAAACTTTATATATAATAGGAGAATCGGGTCTTTCTCTTCCAAATATTCAAATATGGCCTCTTGGGTTTCGTTGGAATAGGTCTTGTTCCTCTCTGGAGTGGATTTTAGAACAGGGATTTTCTTTATGAAATTTGATTCTATGATGTCATTGTCCTCCAAGACCTGCACAAGACTGCTCAAATCCGTTCGGTAATTGTTCCTGTTCCTTGCACTGGTGTTTGTCAGCATATCGTTTAGAAATGCAGAGACCACTTTTTTGTTCAACTGTTCAATGTTCTTGACCTCGGGAGCATTGTTTTCGACCCACTTCAGAAACGTATCGACCCTGCCTTCGTATCCCTTTACGGTTGTTTTGCTGAGCAATTTCCTTTTGATGTTCAGGGAAAAGTCAAAGGCTTCCCTAAGGGATGTTTGGGGGATTTCAACCTCAGGAGACTTTGTTTCAATTGATATTTTCTCCTCTTTGGGAGTGTTGTCCAGTTCGGTCTTTGGAACAACGGTATTTTCCTCTTCCTTTTTACCGTTCAGTTTTTGGTAGAGTTCCGTATTGTCAGCAAACGGGTTGTACCCCTTCTTAAGAAGTTTCAGGATGGTCTTTCTGTAAATGGTCAGTACCTCAAGGCGCTCTTCTTTGGTTTTATATTTATTGGTCTCACCATAAAAGGGGGTAATCCGTTTTAGCTTTCCAGATTTCGGGTCTCGGAATGAAAAATACACGTACCAACGTTTGGAAATATCGCCCTTTGCGGTGTAGATTTTTGGGTTGGAAAAATTCTTTTTTTGGGACAAATCGTATGCAGTTTCGTATTCACTTTCGTATGCAAAAGCAAAAATCTGTTCAGATGTAAACATAAAAAAAGCGGTTTAGTAAAGCCTAAACCGCTCGTTTGCAAATGATTGCTTGTTGTAGCGAGACCGAGATTTGAACTCGGGACCTCTGGGTTATGAATCCAACGCTCTAACCAACTGAGCTATCTCGCCATCTTTTTTGCTTTCGCGGGTGCAAATATATAAACAAATTTAGTTTCCGCAAATATAAATGCATTAAATTATTTTTTATTTTTTTGTTTTAAACTAACCAATTAATGTATATCTTGAGCGAGATAATAATGTTATATATGGAAGAAAAAATTAAGTTAGAAATAGAATTTCCTATCCACGCCTCGCCTCAATTGTTATACCAATATATATCAACACCTTCAGGTTTGTCCGAGTGGTTTGCAGACAATGTGAATTCCAGAGGGGAAATCTTTACCTTTATTTGGGACGATAGTGAGGAGAAAGCAAAAATGCTGAGCAAAAAAAGTGGGGAGCGTATAAAATTTAGATGGCTCAATGACGATGCAGTTGATGCCTCTTATTTTTTTGAGATAAAAATACAGGTAGATGAAATTACTAAGGATGTATCCTTGATCATTACAGATTTTATAGATGAGGATGAAATGGATGAGGCCAAAATGCTTTGGGAGAACCAAATTTCAGATTTGAAACATGTTTTAGGCTCCGCCTAGACTAACAGTAATATAAGTTATATATTTGTCCCGATTTTTAATCGGGACTTTTTTTATGATCAATTTAAACGGAACACTTCAGGAAGAAACGCAGTTTAATCTGTCAATCAAAAATAGAGGTTACCAATTTGGTGATGCGCTTTTTGAAACTTTTAAGGTGGTGCATGGCAAGATTCTATTTTTGGAAGACCACTATTTTAGGTTAATGGCTTCCATGCGTATTTTACGAATGGAAATCCCTATGGAGTTTACCATGGAATTTCTTCAGGAAGAAATTTTAAAAACAGTTCAGGCAAACAATTTATCCAATGGTACTGCTAGAGTCAGGTTTACTGTAGATAGGGGAGAAGGTGGGAAGTACACACCTTTGCATAAAAGCATTAATTATAATGTCGTGGCAGAGCCCTTATTGACTCCGTTTTATAGCATCGATCAGGATAAAGCCTATGAAGTAGATTTGTTTAAAGATTATTATGTAGCTCCAGGTTTGTTGAGTACTCTAAAGACCAATAATAAGGTTATTAACGTATTGGGAAGCATCTATGCCCAAGAAAACCAATTGCAAAACTGTCTGTTGATGAATACGGAAAAACAGGTGGTAGAAGCTCTAAACGGAAACTTGTTTTTGGTGAAAGGAGACAAAATAAAATCTCCACCATTACAAGATGGCTGTCTAAAGGGGGTGATGAGAAAACAAATTATAGAATTGCTATTGAATATGGGCGACTATGAGTTCTCCGAAGCGTCCATTTCTCCTTTTGAACTGCAAAAGGCAGACGAACTCTTTGTGACCAATGTTATCACAGGTATCCAGCCTATAACAAAGTATAGGAAGAAAACCTTTGGAACTACCATAGCGAATCTTTTGGTTGAAAAGCTGAATGTGAAAATCAGGCTCTCTTAATTGTAGCTTGGATTTTCGGGGGCGTTGGACCATATGCAGTACTCGCCTCCAAATTCTAGCATTTTTTCCTTCCAAAAACTGTCTCCGCTTTTTCTGATAAGCTCATTTCTATAAATATTCTCAGAAACCACCCATGAATTGGAATGTAGTTCTCGGTCCAATTGGTTGGGTTCCCAACCAGAATAGCCCAGGAAAAACCTGATATCCGAATTTGCTAACTGTCCGCTGTTCAGAAGTCCCAATGCAACTTCAAAGTTGCCTCCCCAATATATTCCATTAGATATTTCTATACTGTCCGGAATCAGTTCCGGGACCTTATGGATAAAGTACAGGTTGTCCTGCTCTACAGGCCCGCCGTTGAATACCTTAATGTTGGCGTCGGTTTCTGTAATGAGGTCACCTAGTGTGTAAGGGAGTGGCTTGTTCAATATAAAGCCAATGGAGCCTTCATCAGAATGGTCGGCTAGTAAAATCACAGACCTATTGAAAGACATATCTCCAATAATCGATGGTTCTGCCACTAACAAGTGGCCTTTTTTGGGTTGAAGTGTAATCATAGCAGTATGATTTATCATAAATCTAAAACTATTTTTTTTAAAAACCAACAAAAATGATTGACTATCAACATACACGTAAAAAAAAACTCACTTTGAAAGTGAGTTTTTTAAGTATAAGTTATAAAAGGACTAAAAGAAATTTTCTTTAGTTCTTAATTTTTTAGTTAATAGCGTCCGATAAATCAGATCCAGCTTTAAACTTCACAACGTTTTTAGCTTTAATTTGGATAGTTTTACCTGTTTGTGGATTTCTTCCTTCTCTTGCAGATCTTTTAGAAACTGACCAAGTACCAAATCCTACCAAAGAAACTCTATTTCCTTTTTGCAAAGCTCCTTCGATATCAATTAATAATGAATCTAATGCTTTTTTGGCAGCTGCTTTAGAAATTCCTGCGTTTTCTGCCATTCCATTGATTAAATCTGTTTTGTTCATAAATTTAAATTTTTAATTATTAAATAAATAGTTGGGTTAAACGTTTTATGTTAAATCCTCTTACAAATTTATACGGATAATCCATTCACGCAAGTAATAGCAAGGGAAATGCAAATATTTGTTGATAACTTTAACGATTTGTTAATAAAGGATGTGTATTTCGTCGATGTTTTCAATTTTTTCAGCAATAGCAAGGGTTTAGAGCATTTTTGCCCCCCTTGAAAACTGAAATCCGTTCAAAAGTGATTTAACGTCCATTTTGCGCTTTCCAGGAAGCTGAATTTCCTTAATAATAAGGTAACCATCTTTAACCGAAACTTTTAAATGGTCTTTTGCTACTTGAATGGAACCAACAGTATCATTAGGCGAACTTTCTTCCTTGGCAATTCCAAAAATCTTTACTGCTAAGCTTTCTCCATTATTTTCCAAATAGCACCAAGCCGATGGAAATGGATTCAAACCTCTAATTTTATTGTAAATGCTATCCAAAGGTTGGTTCCAATCTATTTGACAATTGTCTTTGTCTAGTTTGTAGGCTGTTTTTAAATCGTCATTTTGGGGCTGAATAGTAGTAGTCACATTTTCTGCAGCGATAAGATCAACAGTTTCTATAATAAGTTCGCTTCCCATATGCATCAGTCGATCGTGGAGCATCCCTACGGTTTCGTCTGGAGCGATAGCTGTTTCCTTTTGTAGAATAACAGCACCGGTGTCAATTTTTTCATCTATAAAGAAAGTAGTCACACCCGTTTTGGTTTCACCATTAATAATAGCCCAATGTATTGGTGCGGCACCTCTGTAATCTGGTAACAAGGAGGCGTGAAGGTTGAAAGTACCATATTTAGGCATGTCCCAAACCACTTTTGGAAGCATTCTAAAAGCAACCACGATTTGCAAATCGGCTTCCAAAGCTTTTAATTCTTCAACAAATGCTTCCGATTTTAGGTTTGTTGGCTGTAAAACATTCAAGCCTTTGGAAAGGGCATAGGTCTTTACGGCCGATTGGTTGAGCTTTCTACCGCGACCCGCTGGTTTGTCTGGAGCCGTGATAACGCCCACAATATTATAACCCTTACTAACTAGGGCGTCAAGGTTGGCAACAGCAAATTCTGGTGTGCCCATAAATACTATGCGAGGGGAATTTTTCATGTGTGTGTTAATTTATAGGTGTTTGTGGGTGTAATATTAATTATATGGTGTTCCAACATGAGCTTTAAAACATTTAAAAGCTCATGCTCTTCGTAGGGAAGTAGGTTGGCTAAGTCTCTAGAGGATAACGGTTCGTTTTCCAACGCGGTAATAATGGCATTTTTAATGCTTTTAAGGTCTGCATTGGCTGGCTTTTTTTGTTTTTCTTTTGAAATACATACCGAACAAATGCCACAGTCCTTAACATCGTCTTCTCCAAAATATTTCAGCAGTTGAACGCTTTTGCAGATGCTATCATTATTGGTATAGTTGATAACCGAAGTGATTTGATCTTGTCTTAATTTGTGTTGTTGCAAGATGATTTTTGAAATTCGGTTGATGGTTTTGTCATCTTCACGTGGTTGTAAAAACGTGAGTTCAGAATCGGTGTTGGAATGTTGAAAGTTGATGATTTCATCTTTTTGCAATTGTTCAAGAGCTTTAATAATGATAGCTTCTGGCAAACTTGCTTTGTTGGCAACCAGTTTGGTATTTATTTTCAGTAAATGTTCAAAGATTCCTCCGTAGGTTCTGAGGATGGATTTTACGATAATGGCCAAGTCTCTATGAGTGTCCAAATAATGAAAAAGTGCTTGGTTGCTAATTATGAATTGCACTTTGCTTTGTTGGTTGAATTGTTGTGATAGATATATCACGCTGTTTCGGTCCAACAACTGCAACACATTATAGGCAAGTGTGGTGTTGAACTCATAGGCTTTACAAAAGTCTATAAAATTGAATTGAAATACACTGTTAACACCTTCGCCGTAGGATACCTGGAAGTAATTACATAGCTTTCTGTATACCAATTTGATGAAGTCCATACTCGGTAAGGTCTTTAAAAACTGGTTGTGTAGCTGTTGCTCGTCCGCTTTACTTTTTAAGATAACGGCAAAGGCCTTTTTTTCATTTCTACCCGCTCTACCGGCTTCCTGGTAGTAACTTTCCAAACTTTCGGGCAAGTTGATGTGAATCACCGTTTTTACATCCGGTTTGTCAATCCCCATACCAAAAGCTGTGGTGGCCACCATAATGGGTGTTTGGTTGTGGGTCCAGGCATATAAGCGGTCTTGTTTTTCATCGCTGTTTAGCCCACCGTGGAAAAAGGTACTCGCAAAACCCTTTTGAGACAGATACTGACTTATTTCAATCGTAGACTTTCTATTTCTGGCGTAGATAATAGAAGCGCCCTGATGTTTTTTTAGTATTTGTTCAAGTTTATAAAGCTTATCCTCAGCCTCAACCACAATATAGGCAATGTTGGGCCTGTAAAAGGAGGCTCGGAATACCTTAGGTGAAATAAAGTCGAGCTCCTTCATGATATCCTCCACCACATCGGGTTTGGCCGTTGCGGTAAGTGCAATCATGTTCACCGTAGGGTGCAGACGTCTTAAAACATTAATGTTTTTATAGGCGGGTCTAAAGTCGTTTCCCCATTGCGAAATACAATGGGCTTCATCTACCGCGATAAGATTGACATTCATTTGTTGAATCCTGTCCTGAACCAAACTTTGCTGAAGCCGTTCCGGAGACAAGTACAGGAATTTGTAATTCCCGTAAATGCAATTGTCCAAAAGTGTATCTAATCGTTCAGCACTAAGGCCGCTGGTGATGGCCATGGCTTTGATGCCTTTTTCGTTGAGGTTATTCACCTGATCCTTCATAAGGGCCACCAAGGGAGACACTACAATACAGATTCCTTTTTTGATAATAGCTGGAATTTGGAAGCATACCGATTTCCCTCCTCCAGTTGGCAATAGGGCAAAGGTGTCTTCATTTTCGAGCACCGCATTGATGATTTCCTCCTGAAGTGGTCTAAAGGAGGTATGGTTGTAATACCGTTCTAAAACTTGTATAGGGTGCATGTCTAAAGATTTAATAACCCTAGGATAAAATCGGTTCTATTGGAGACGGAGGCAAACGGGACATCGTGTAATTGGTAACCATATCTAGCATAAGTCGCCACCAAATGTTTGTGAATGTTAACCGCTTGGTCAAAATTTTCATAGCGTTCGCTGTCGCTTTGGAAAATCTCTTGCCAAGGTGCCAATACAAACACATAGTTGTAGGTATGCCTTTCGCACATATCAACAAAAGAAACAGGATATTGGTCTCCAATATAATCCATGTAGGCCAGGACATCTGGGATGCCACGGTCATAAAACACGGCCTTTTCTTCTTGGTGCTTTGCATCCAAGAACTGTTTTACCCGACCTTCCAAAAGCATTTCACTAAACTTAAGAGGCTCGGTCAAAAACAGTTGTTCAATACCATTTTTGCGGGCTTCCAAAGTTACTTGACGTGAAATCTCATCAAAACAATTGTAGCCGCGTTGTTTCAGTTCATCTATAATGGACGATTTTCCGGTACCGGGACCTCCTGTTATTACGATTCTTTTAGTGTTCAATGCACGGAATTTATGCCGTAAAATTCGGAATTTAAATAATGATTACCAATTATAGGCCTAAATTCCCATTTAGGGAATAAGGTTTCCAGTCAACAAATATCGGTGTTAATGAAAGAATAGGGTGTGATTAATACAAAGGAAACCGTATATTTGCCTATTAAAAATTGACGATGAGCATACAAGGAAATCCAGAAGAATTCTATAAGAAACTAAGATCTCAATTATACGATACGGCATCTTGGCCTTCTATATATCTATATAAATTTATCGTTCCTAGCGATGCTTCAAAAATAGCTACCATTGAATCTTTGTTCAACAATATGGGAGCTGTGATCAACACTACCGAATCCAAAAACGGAAAATATACCAGTGTTTCCGTAAATGTGAACATGCAAGATCCAGACGCCGTAATTGCAAAGTATAAAGAGGTGGCTGCCAAGGTAGAGGGGGTTATTAGTTTATAGGAAGTCCATTAAGGTTTGTTAACAGTAGTGAGACTAATCCGTTCAAAATAGTTGCACAAGCTTGCTTGAAGTGATACAGAGGAAATTTCCCCTTGTTTAATTTCGTGGACTAATCAATTTTTTTGTATTTTGCGCAAGAGTGCGACCAAACTACGTGCACTATTGTAAATACCTCAATAATTTATTTTGATAGACGATTTAGAATACAATACAGAGCGTGAACATTTAATCATTCCCGAATATGGGAGGCACTTGCAAAAAATGATTAATTACGCAAAAGCTATCCCAGAAAAGGAAGAACGCAATAAAGTGGCCAAGGCCATAATTTCGGTGATGGGGAACTTGCAGCCCCACTTAAGAGACGTGCCGGATTTTCAACATAAACTTTGGGACCAACTTTTCATCATGGCCAATTTCGACCTTGATGTAGACTCTCCTTACGAAAAACCTTCTAGGGAAGAACTGCAGTCGCGTCCAGAACCTTTGGAATATCCTCAAAACCATCCAAAATACAGGTTTTACGGGAACAATATCAAAACCATGATAGATGTTGCCAATACTTGGGAAGATGGGGAGCTTAAGGAAGCCCTGATCTATACCATTGCAAACCACATGAAAAAGTGTTTCTTGAATTGGAACAAGGATACGGTTGAAGACGATGTTATTTTTGGTCATCTCTACGAATTGTCAGGAGGTAAAATCAACCTTAGGGAGAGTGATGAAGATTTATCAGATTCTACAAGTTTGATGCGCAGTAAAAAGAAATTTGCATCAAGCAGTAAAAAAACACATCACAAAAAGAGTAATAACAATTCCAACCGAAACAGAAAACGTTACTAAACTTAATGAGTACATTTGTAATTGAAGGAGGCCACCAGTTAAAAGGTAAAATTCAGCCTCAGGGAGCGAAAAACGAAGCTTTACAAATTCTATGCGCAGTATTGCTTACTGCAGAAGAAATCACCATACATAACATTCCGGATATTGTAGACGTCAACAAACTTATTGATTTGTTGGGGAAACTTGGGGTGAAAATCAACAAAATAGGAAAAGGATCCTACACTTTTAAAGCCGATGAGGTGAATATGGCCTATTTGGAGTCTGCCGAATTTAAGGAAGACGGAAAAGGCTTAAGAGGATCTATCATGATTGTAGGGCCGCTTTTGGCAAGATTTGGGAAAGGATATATTCCAAAGCCAGGAGGAGACAAAATTGGTCGTCGTAGATTGGATACGCACTTTGAAGGGTTTATCAATCTTGGAGCTAAATTCCGTTATAACCGTGAAGACCATTTTTATGGGGTTGAAGCTGAAAAGCTAAAAGGAACCTACATGCTTTTGGATGAAGCTTCGGTAACAGGAACTGCCAATATTGTTATGGCTGCGGTTTTGGCCGAAGGCACAACGACCATCTATAATGCCGCCTGTGAACCTTATTTGCAACAACTTTGCAAGATGTTGAATAGAATGGGCGCGAAGATTACAGGAGTTGGTTCCAACATGTTGACTATTGAAGGCGTGGACCAATTGGGCGGTACCGAACATAGGATGCTTCCGGATATGATTGAAATTGGGAGCTGGATAGGTTTGGCTGCCATGACCAAAAGTGAATTGACCATCACCAATGTAAGTTGGGATGATTTGGGATTGATCCCAAATGTATTCCGCAAATTGGGGATTACTGTAGAGCGTCAAGGCGACGATATTCATATACCAAAGCATGAGGATGGTTATGAAATCCAGAATTATATTGATGGGTCTATCCTAACGGTTTCTGATGCACCTTGGCCAGGGTTTACACCAGATTTATTGAGTATTATTTTGGTAGTGGCTACCCAAGCACGAGGAAGTGTTTTGATTCATCAGAAAATGTTTGAAAGCCGATTATTCTTTGTGGATAAATTAATCGACATGGGAGCTAAGATCATTCTTTGCGATCCGCACAGAGCAACCGTAATCGGGCATGATTTTAAATCGACCTTAAAAGCCACAACCATGACGTCCCCAGATATTAGAGCAGGGGTGTCCCTATTGATAGCGGCATTATCTGCCAAAGGAACGTCTACCATCCATAATATCGAACAGATTGATAGAGGTTATGAAAACATTGATGAACGTTTAAGAGCTATTGGCGCGAAGATTGAGCGTGTAAGTGGTAACTAAAAAGCATTTAATTAAATAAAACAAAACCTGTAAGGAGAGTTTCTTTACAGGTTTTTTTTATGTAAATTATCTTTTAGTTAAAAGTTGACCGTAAGTTGAATAAGTCCTATGCGAAAAATTACATTTCTATTTTTATTTGTAACTATATTTTCTTGTAAACAAGAGGAAGAACCATATGCCATGTATGGACTATTAATTGAAGAATCCATTCAATCAACAGAATTGTTGGAAACTCAAATTTCGGAAAGCCTTAAAGATGAGAAACTCATCAAGGATGAGGTGGCAAAATCATACGATAGTCTGACAACTGAATACTTTAAATATTTGCGCAAAACATACACGGAATTAATTGGAAATATTGAAGACCCAACCAATTACAATGGTGAATTTTCTGAGAAAGAACCTATCAACGAATTTTTCTTCAATGGCGAAAAATATAATCTAAACGGGGCTGAATTCATTTCAAAACTAGAAAACTATAGAACTGATATCTTGGAATTGATTATAGATGAAAATTTAGCCAAAAGAGTTCGAAAAGAGTTAAATACAGATGTTGTTCAGAATCGGGATGGTAAGAAATTTGACTATTTGAATTATATGTATCAAGACCTACCATTAATAAGTGTATTGGCTCATATGAAAAATAGAGAAAAGTTAATTGTGGAATTGGAGAATGACTTTTTAAAAAATAGACTGTTACATGAATAAAACTTATCGTCAGTAGATGTGAAATTCCTTCCGTTTTTTATAATGTAAAATTCTTTATTTTCATTGTTCTGGATTCAAAACTTAATTCAATGCAGCCTTATAAGTGTTTAAACAACGCTCTCTGGCCTCTTTGTGATCCACCATGGGCTGTGGATAGATGAGTTCTTGAAAATCTGGTACCCATTTGGAAATGTATTTTAAGTCTTTGTCAAATTTTTCAATTTGTGTTGTGGGATTGAAAATTCTAAAATAGGGAGCGGCATCGACACCACAGCCTGCTACCCATTGCCAATTGCCAATATTGCTGGCCATTTCGTAATCATGAAGTTTTTCAGCAAAATAAGCCTCTCCCCAGCGCCAATCTATCAAAAGATGTTTACATAAAAAACTACCAACCAACATACGCACCCTGTTATGCATAAACCCAGTGGCGTTCAATTGTCGCATACCTGCATCTACTAGGGGATAGCCCGTATTGCCATCACACCACTTTTTAAATTCTTCTTCATTGTTTCGCCATACAATATTGTCGTATTTAGGTTTGAAACTTTGTGTGGCCGTATGTGGAAAATGCCAAAGAATTTGCATAAAAAACTCTCTCCAAATCAATTCTTGTAAAAACACTTCATTCGATTCGGCTGCTGCTTGTTTTACAATGTCTCGAATACTCACGGTACCAAAGCGTAAATGAGGCCCTAAACGGGAAGTGCTGTCCTGGGAGGGATAATTTCGGGTGGCTTCATAGTTTTGGATGCTTTCTGAAGACAGCTTGTAAGGCGCAATTTCTTGTGAAGAGACTTCAAACCCCAAATCTTCCAGAGTAAAATTTTTGGTTGGAGTATGCTTAAATAGATTATCAAAATTGGCGTCGGGGGTTGTTTCCTCAAAGGATAGACTTTTAAAACGAGCTTTCCATGCTTTCATATAAGGCGTATAGACCACATAGGGTGTGCCATCCTGTTTTACAATCTCATCCTTTTCAAAAATAACTTGGTCTTTAAAACTGTTGAATATGATGTCTTTTGAGGAAAGGAATTGTTCTATCTCTTTATCCCGTTGTTTCGCATAGGGTTCATAATCGTGGTTGGTATATATGGCATTGATATGATAGTCTTGCGTAAGCTGTTTAAAAGCTTCTAAAGGCCTTTTGTAATAAATGGGCAACGAACTTTCATAATTTGTTTCAAGAGTCTTCTTAAGGTCTTGAATGGTTTGATATATAAAAGTGACACGAGCATCATCCTTTGGGAGATCTTCCAAAATATTAGAGTCGAAAATAAAAATAGGCAGTATGGGATAATCTCCTCGTAGAGACTGTTGCAGCCCAATGTTATCATTTAGCCTCAGGTCTCTTCGGAACCAGAATATATTGATGGTTTGTTTCATGAGGAATATTTGCCAAAGATGGCTTCTAATTTTTCATATCTGTATTGAAAGATTTCTTCCAATTTTGGTCGCACTAAAAATGGATGTACCATTTGACCCAAAATGCCAAAGGGCAATTTATAATCAATGACATCCTCCATTTGTATGCCTCCTTCAATGGGTTTTATAAAATGTTTATGGTGCCAAAGCGCATAAGGACCAAACCGTTGTTCGTCTACAAAATATTTATGGTTTTCAACATGCGTAATTTCTGTAACCCATTTGGTTTTTATGCCCAAAATAGGAGAGACCCAATACTGCACAATTTGCCCCGGAAACATGGATTTTTCTGCACCGGAAATAATATGGAAGCCCATATAATCTGGTGTGATAGTTTTTAAATTCTTTGGATTGGAAAGAAACTGCCATGCCTCTTCTACGGAAATTGGCAGATTCTGAATTCTATGTAAGGTATAAATCTGCATTAATTGTAAAGAAAAATATAAGCATTCAAGGACGAGGCCACAACCAACCAAACAATGTAGGGTAGCAGTAGGAGTCGCATTTCCCGAACATTTTCAATGCGGTATTTGAAAAAGAAATAGATTACGACCAAGGTTAAAAGGATGATAATGAACAAGGCTGGAAGCACGAGGTGTTGTTTGAAAAACACATAATTCCAGGATACATTTAAAATAAACTGAACCGTAAAAAGCGTCCAGATATACTTAGAACCCAAATCTCGAATCAAATAGGCCATGTATATGGAAAAACAGAGCATGATGGTAAACCAAGCAGCCCCAAAAGCCCATCCGGGAGGAGTCCAAGGCGCTTTGTTGAGGTTGAGGTACCAATCGGAATGTGGACCGTTGTCCATAAACCAGGTCCCCAGGGCCAAGGCTCCAAAATTGATAATCAAAAAAACAAGAATGAGTTTGAATAGTTTCATTGTAGGTGTTTTGTGATTTTCTTGCTTAGTGGTTTGGTGATAGAATAGTAATAGTCTACTAAGTGTCCATTTTCATCCACCAGATATTTTTGGAAATTCCATTTCACACCAGAACTTGAAACACCGTTAATGTCTTTGTTCGTGAGCCATTGGTATAGCGGATGTTGTTGGTCTCCCTTCACATCAATCTTTTCGGTGATTAAAAAGGTCACACCGTAATTTCTTTCACAAAATGTTTTGATTTCATCAGCGTTACCTGGTTCCTGACCTCCAAATTGGTTACATGGAAGTCCGATGATCATCAATTGGTCTTTATAAGTTTCGTACAATTCTTCCAATTCTTCATATTGAGGTGTAAATCCACATTCGGAAGCGACATTAACAAAGAGGATTTTCTTGCCCTTATAGTCCGCTAAATTGATGGGTTTATTATCGATGCTGTTTATTTTAATGTCGTAAATAGACTGTTTTGGTTCTGATTGGGAAGATGTTTTAAATAGTGAAAACATGGTTACTATGAGTATTAAGGTTCGCATAAGTTTTAAATTTTAAAGGTTGTGATGCCACAGTCCATTTGGAAGATTTGGCCAGATATGGAAGCAGATTTCTCTGATAATAAAAATACGGCTAAATCGGCAACTTCTTGTGGCTTTAGGAATTTTTTAAGGGGATGCCTTTCAATAATATTGTCCTTCATTTTGTCATTTCGCAATAGTTTGGAAGCTAATTCCGTATCGGTAACCGTTGGGGCAATGGCATTGATTCTGATACTAGGGGCAAGTTCGGCTCCAAGGGATTTTACCAAACCTTCAACTCCTGATTTTGCGGCCGCAATACTGGAATGAAAAGGCATGCCCAATTTGGAAGCTACCGTACTGAACAACAAAATTGACGGTGCTTCACTGTTTTTTAAAATAGGTAAATATTGTTGTATGAATTTTACAGCTCCAAGAACGTTTATCTCAAAATCGGATCTAAAATCATCCAAGGTTAATCTAGGAAAAGGTTTTAAATTGATACTTCCTGGGCAATATACCAAAGCATCGGCCTGTTGAATATCGGGTAATGTATCGGTTAAAATGTCGCAAGTGTAGTGTGTCAGGTTTTGATGTGTCACTTGCGGGGCACTTCTACTAATATTGATGACCTGATGGGTTTCCAACAAGGTATTCAGGATGGCATTGCCAATACCTTTGCTTCCGCCTACAATAATTACAGTTTTCATGATTGTTTTATTTCTGTCTTCTTATCAAAATCATTTAAAATAGATACACGGGTTCTAGGCAGGCTATCTGGAAAGTTTTGTTGTATAAACTTAATCAGGCCTTCTCTAACGTACACGCGTAAATCCCAAGCTTCAGGAGAGTTTTTGGCACTCATAAGGGCACGTATTTCTACACTGAATTCTTTGGAATCCGTCACCTGCAATACATTTACCTTATTATCCCATAAAGGCGTGTTTTCCAATAGACGGGTAAGTTCCTTTCTAAGAGCGTCAAAATCGATATTGTAATCGGTGTATATAAATACGGTTCCTAAGATTTCGGCGGTGGTTCTGGTCCAGTTTTGGAAGGGCTTTTCAATAAAATAGGTAGTTGGCAACACCAGTCTACGTTTATCCCAAATTCTTACTACCACAAAGGTTAGGGTGATTTCTTCTACCCAGCCCCATTCGCCTTCCACCACCAATACATCGTCCAAACGGATGGGCTGAGAAATGGCAATTTGCATACCAGCCAAAATGGTGGCCAAGGCTTTTTGGGCAGCAAACCCAAGGATGATTCCCGCAATACCCGCCGAAGCAAAGACACTTAGCCCAAATTTTCTAACGCCTTCGAAAAGCATCAATCCAGAGCCTATGGCAATGGTGATAATCACAAAAATGATGATGCGCTCCAAAATGTTGAACTGTGTATAAAGCTTTCGGGCCTGTAGGTTGTCTTCTTGGTTGAGGTCGTAATTTTCAAGATAATTCTTTTTAAAAACCCTTAACAATACAATAATCGTCCATGTTATGGCGATGATGAATAAGATGGAACTAATTTTACGCATCACGTAATGGACATTCTCTGAATTTTGAATAAACGGTAGGTTGAACTTAGGAAGGAATATCGCTAGTAGAATAATTAAAAACGGAGTGATGTAACGTCTTATAAAAGTCATATAGTTGATTTTTAGAAATATAAAATACGGGTAATGTTAGAGAGAGGAAAACTTTTGAATTCCTTTCTTTCCGTTTTTTGAGAATTGATAATTAAATCGTGATATAATTTACTATTTCTAAAAGATGTTTGCAAAGGAAGATTGTTTAAGACACGTTTTGAGGTTTAGCATTAAAAGGACAGGCTAATTTTGAAATCATCCCATTGAAAATGAACAAGTGAAAGGGGAGTACGCTGTACCAATACAATCTTCCGGCAAGTCCTCTTGGCCTGAAGGTGGCCGTTTGTTTGAGGATATTGTTTTCAATCTTGAATTCAAGCCAAGCTTCTCCAGGAAGACGCATTTCGGCATAGAGCAATAATTTCATTTTATCTTTATCGGCAAAAATCACACGCCAAAAATCTAAGGCATCGCCAGTATGAAGTTCATCGGGATTAGTACGCCCTCTTCGAAGACCGATACCTCCCGCTAGTTTATCTAGATATCCTCTGATATTCCATAGAAAACTTCCATAATACCAGCCTGTTTCACCACCAATGGCCCAAATTCTAGACAACGTCAGTGGGATGTTTTGTACTTTACGCTCTTTATAATCTTTAAAGCAGCCAAATTTTGGAACGTTGATATATTTATGTGAATTGCTTTTTAGCTCGCCACTGCTTATAAATGAATCCTTCCAGCTGGAGAGAATGCTGTTTTGTTCAATCTTTTCAAATGCCAGTGTCACCGCTTCTTTGTAGGTAATCGGGTGAATATTTAAAAGCGTGTTGATGTTGCTGGGTTTCCCTATAATTGGCACGCCCATGCTATCCACTAAATTACAGGCAAGTGTGTAGGAGGTGGAAGTGACAAAATACAGCCAATAGGAAGACAATTTTGGAGTCATTACCGGAACGGTTAAAATATACCGTTTTAGCTTTCTCACTTCAGCAAACTGGAGCAACATTTCTTTGTAGGTCATGATTTCTGGTCCGAAAATGTCATAGGTTTTATTGTGTAATTGTGTGTTGCCAAGACTTTTGGACAGGTAAGCCAATACATCCCGAATGGCTAGTGGTTGCGTTTTGGTATGCAGCCATTTTGGGGCTACCATGACTGGTAGTTTTTCCACCAAATCCCTAATGATTTCAAAGGAGGAGCTTCCGGATCCTACAATAATTCCAGCCTTAAAAATAGTCGTAGCGTATTTATTTGACTTCAGAAGATCTGCCACCTGTTTTCTGGAACGCAAATGTTTTGAGAGATTCTCATCGTTGGAAATTCCACCTAAAAAAATAACTTGTTTAACTTGAGTGGTTTCTAAGCGGCTTTTAAAATTTAGGGCACATTGGGATTCCAGTTCTTCAAAATCACTTGAAGAATTAGACATGGAATGGATTAAATAATAAGCGGCTTCAATGTCGTTAGGAATATTAGATAAAGTTTCAGGTTTAAGGAAGTCTACTTCCACAACCTCTATGTTGGGATCTTCCAAGTAATGTTCATCCACACGGTAGCGGTCCCTTACAGCGCAAACCAAATGATGCCCCTGTTCCAAAAGGATTGGCATTAAACGTTTACCTATATAGCCCGTTACCCCGGTTAGCAGAATTTTCATGGGTGTTTTAGTGTTTCAAAATTGGAGATCTTCACATTTTTTGCCTTCAGATCAAACATCAAGCTATAAAGTCCAAAAAAGGTTCTGTTGATATAGATGAAATGTTGAGAGCCTCGGTTGCCATTCATTTTTCGCAAATCGGTGTTTTTGGCATAGGACTCTCCAAGATTGGCAATTTTTCCAAAGAAGTTGGCATCGGAAAAATCGAAGGTTTCTGTTTGTAAGGGCTGTGTAAACAATTGCAGAATGTCATGGAACATGGCTGTGAAAAATTCCATTTCTTCTTTCGAATCTTCTGGGCGTAATATTTCCAGTTCCAACATTTTTGCTTTAAAACTTGCGGAATCATTCAATATGTTTGGATCTGCCAATTCAAAATAAGGGTTGTAGAAATCTTCAGGAATGGTTTTCATGCATCCAAAATCCAAAGCAATCAATTCTCCAGTTTTGGAAACCAAGAAGTTTCCGGGATGCGGATCGGCATGTACCTTCTTTAGTTTGTGGATTTGAAACATATAAAAGTCCCAAAGCGCTTGCCCAAGGGTGTTTGCCAATTCTTGATTGCTGTTCCTTGAAATGAATTCCGAAAGGTGATCACCTTCCATATAATCCATGGTGATGATGCGTTCTGAAGAAAGTGCTTCGTAATATTGAGGAAACTGAAGGTTTGGAATATTCTGGCAGGCTTTGGCCACTTCCTTGCTTTGTTGCAATTCAAGGATATAGTTGGTTTCCTCTATCAATTTGCCTTCCACTTCCTTGAAATATTTATCTGAGTCCTTTCCTTTAATGTTGAACATTTTAATGGCAATCGGTTTCACCATGGCCAAATCTGATTGAATACTTTCCGCCACTCCGGGATATTGAATCTTAACAGCCAGTTTTTTACCATCTTTTTCGGCTAGGTGTACTTGGCCAATACTTGCAGCGTTTACCGAATTTGGGTTGAACTTATCATAGATTTCGTGAGGCGATTTTTTAAAATAAGTTTTAAAGGTTTTTGTTACCAAGGCAGGGGAGAGCGGCGGCACAGAAAATTGTGCCAATGAAAACTTCTCTACATAGGCCTGCGGCAGGATGCTTTTTTCCATGCTCAACATTTGGGCTACTTTGAGGGCACTTCCTTTAAGCTGCTTTAAACTGTCATAGATGTCTTCGGCATTATTTTGATCCAATCTAGATTTGGCTTCCTGTTCTGTTTTGGTGAGCTTGTCACCGTAGTATTTTAGATAGTTTACGCCGACTTTAGCTCCCGTAGCTACCAATTTGGAGGCCCGTTCAATTTTTGATGTTGGAATTTTATCAATGGTCTTCATGGTATTATTTGGTTTGGAAGCGTTCTTTAAAAATAAATTTCCCAAAATCCATGAGACTGTTTATTGGGGTAGTGTCAATGATGTCGAAACTAGTATTGATGGACTTTTCTATATAGATATCAGTTTTACTGAAACTAGCAGAAGTATCTTCCATCCAAAACTTTAAGGTGAGCAATAGCTGCACCCAAGCACCTTCTTTCATGGCTTTGTTTTGAATTTTAAGAAGTTGACCTTTTACCATATCAAGTTTTTGGATGTCAAGTTCGTCTATGTAATGGGTAAACGCTTCTTTTAGTGGCTGAAGGTGTTTTAACTGTTTCAAGTTGGCTTTATATTTTTCCAAGACATACATTACAAAGCTCCTATTAGCCGTAAGGTTTTCAAAAAAGGTAAAATAGAAACTGAGCAGTTTGTTCTTGGCATCGTAAGTTTCGTATTCTGTACTATTGTGAAGCGTTTTGATGGTATGCTCAAAAAAGGCCTTTAAAACGTAGGCTTCTAAGACGTCAAAGGAGCTGAAGTATTCATAGAATGTGCTTTCTTCAAAATTGTTCAACTTTGAGAATTGATATACGGACTTGGGAGGTGCATTATGTTCTAGCACATAATCCATGTACAAATCCACTAAATCCATTTTTTTGGGAGTCTTCTTTTTGGCCATACCTCTATTTTTTATAAAATTACAAAATGTCTAACTATTTAAAATTAAAATTAGACAAAATTAACATTTTGTTGAGTTTTTAAATTTTTTGAGGCCTATTTAATTTTGAAAATTTAAGTTAGAAATTATTGTAATTCAAGAAGATAGTTTTGTGTATATTTAACAGGAAGATTAGTTGGCAATTTTAATTTAAGCTTTTGTTAACAAATGCCAGTTTATCTAATTTGTAATTTTAGTTGCACATTTTAAACATTAAATCAATTAAACCATGAAAAAATTATTACTTATTGCGTTGATATTAACGACCTCCTTTCATTTGAGGGCACAGGTTACAACGCCACAATCCAGTCCAGCTTGTAAATTGGAACAAAAGGTAGGTTTGACCGATATTTCCATTCAATATTCCAGACCAGGCGTAAAAGGTAGAACCGTTTTTGGCGATTTGGTGCCATACGACAAACTATGGAGAACTGGAGCCAACAAAAATACCATCATTACTTTTAGTGACGATGTCACTTTTGGAAACCAAACTGTAAAAGCAGGTTCTTATGCACTTTTTACAAAACCGGGAAAGAGTTTATGGGAAGTTTATTTATACAGCGATACCGAAAATTGGGGAACTCCTCAAAAGTGGGATGAGAGTAAAGTGGCAGCCATAATCAAGGCCAAGGCTTCTCCAATGTCTTTCAATGTGGAATCCTTTAGTTTTGATATCAACAACATTACCAATAGCAGTGCTACTTTGGAAATTTTCTGGGAAAAGACCTATGTGGCAATTCCTTTTGAAGTACCAACAGATACTAAAGTTTTGGCTTCCATTAATGAGGCCTTAGCTGGTTCTCCTAAGGCAGAAGACTATTTTGCGGCGTCTGTTTATTACTATCAAGAAGGGAAAGATATCAAGCAAGCCAAAGAATGGATTGATAAGTCAATGGCTATGAGCAGTGAACCTGCGTTTTGGCAATTAAGACAACAGTCCTTGATTTATGCTAAGGCCGGTGATAAAGATGGTGCAGTTGCATTGGCAAAAAAATCTATGGAAGGAGCTAAGGCTGCTGGAAACGACGATTATGTAAAAATGAACATGGACTCACTGAAGGAGTGGGGCGCTATGTAAGATTCAATACTGTGGCGATATAGTTTCTTAAAAGCACAACTTCGGTTGTGCTTTTTGCTTTTTACCTAAGAAAATTGGCTTGTCAATTTTTTGTATCTTAGAGGTAAGCCCTTTTCTAATGTTTGGGTTTTAAACCAATTAATCGATTTAAAATTAAACGTATGGCTGGTCAGGTATCTATGGATCAGGCTTTTGTTGAAAGGTTGAATAATATCTTAATCTCCAATTTCACGAATGAACATTTTGGTGTTCAGGAATTGGCAGATGAGGTTGGTATGAGCCGTTCGCAAATGCACAGAAAACTCAACACGCTATTAGGAAAATCCTCTAGCCAATTTATAAGGGAATACAGATTGGAAAAGGCTTTGGAAATGCTCCAAAATGAAGAGGCCACCGCCTCAGAGATAGCCTATCGCGTGGGGTTTAATAGTCCAACTTACTTCAATACCTGTTTCAGCGATTTCTATGGCTACACGCCTGGAGAGGTCAAATTCAAAAAAACAGATGAGCTTAAAAACGGCATAGCTCCTAAAATTCCTGCTTCAAAAGCACCAGCAACACCTAAAAGGAAGAAGAAAACATTTACACCCTTGTTTTGGGTTAGTGTAGTGGCTCTGGTAATACTAATAGGCTATTCGTTTTACCATAATTCAAAGGCTGAAATTGACATTGAAGATGTGCCGATACATTTGAGGGAAGACAAAACCATTGCGGTTCTGCCGTTTCAAAATTTAAGTGATGACAGCGAAAACCAGTATTTTGCAGATGGGATACGGGAGGATATTATCAATCACTTATCGAAGGTTCAGGAATTTATAGTGAAATCGCGTCAGTCTACAGAAATGTATCGGGATTCGCACCTATCTGCGCAAGACATTGGTTTTGCTTTGGACGCTAATTATATATTGGGAGGAAGTGTTCAAAAACATGGTGACAGAATTCGTGTTAGGGTGCATTTAATCAACTCCAAGACAGATGTGCAGTTGTGGTTTAGGGATTTTGATAGGGAGTATCAAGATATTTTTGAACTTGAAAGTGAGATTTCAAGATTGATTGCTTCTGAACTGAACGTGGTATTGTCCCCTCACGAATTGGAACTGATTGATAAGGTGCCTACAGATAATCTTGAGGCTTATAATTTGTACATAAAGGCGTTATATTCTTTGTACTACGATGAAAATGTAGATTTAGCAAGGAGGTATTTCAATTTATGTATTGAAGAAGACACTGGCTTTGCTCTGGCGTACTCAGGCTTGGCCGAAAGTTATCTTTGGGAAAATTGGCCAACACCAACCGTAAAAGATGCGGAGCAGGTAAAAGAATTAGCCATAAAGGCGATGGAATTGGATGAAAGCTTGTCTGAACCACATCGGGTAATGGCCTACGTTAGTGAAACCTACGATTGGAATTGGACCAAAGCCGAAAAGGAGTTCCAAGAGGCTGTCAAGTTGAATCCAAACAATTATTATGCGATAAGCGAATATGCGATGTACTTGCAGTATGTATTGGGAGATTTTGAAAAGGCTCGTGAAATGATTGAGTTGGCGCAATTGGTGAATCCCAACTCAGCATTTACCGCAGTGTTGAGTGCCGAATTTTACCTGCAAGAGGATAACTTTAAAAAGGCCTTGGAAGAAACCCGAAAAGCTAAGGAGTATGCTCCAAAAGGGATGTGGGCTTATTGGGTAGATTTTAAAATCTATACGGAATTGGGCAATTATGATCAGGCTGTAAGGCAATTGGAAGAAAGTTGGGGATTTGTTGAGGCTTTCGAGTTGAACATACCTCCAATGTTGGAGGCTTATGAAAAGGATGGTGTTAAAGGCGTTTATAGAATGATCAATGATATGGATATCAACAACGCAAATTCGGAGGGCGTTCAGCATAATGCCTATTGGATTGCTCAAAAATTTGCATTTTTAGATGAACCTGAAAATGCCCTCAAATGGTTGGAAATTGCCTTTAGAAGAAAAAATGCCGAATTATTTATGATCAAATATGATCCTTATTTTGAAAATTTACGATCCAATTCCCACTTTTTGGAAATCTTACAAAAAATGAATCTCGGCGATTACCAAGGTGGCCTAAAGCTATAGTCTATTGATAACGAGTAACTTTTGTGAAATTTTAAGAAAACTATACTTGTAAGGATTTTTGTATCTTAGAGAGATGGCCTACTTCTATTTTTTGGTCCTCAACCAATTATTACATTTAATTTCAACAATATGGCTGGTCAATTATCCATGGATCAAAATTTTGTGGAAAGGCTACATACAATCCTAGAATCCAACTTTACCAATGAGCATTTTGGCGTTCAGGAATTGGCTGATGAAGTAGGCATGAGCCGTTCCCAAATGCATAGAAAGCTTAATGCAGTCTTAGGAAAATCGTCAAGCCAGTTTATTCGGGAGTACAGATTGGAAAGGGCTTTGGAAATGCTCCAAAATGAGGAGGCTACAGCCTCCGAAATTGCCTATAGGGTTGGATTTAACAGTCCTACTTACTTCAATACCTGTTTTAGTGATTTCTATGGTTATACTCCCGGAGAGGTTAAATTCAAAAAAAGTGAAGACTCTAAAAATGATCTTGTCCCCAAGCCTTCTTCTGCAAAATCTATAAAGACAAATCTTCCTAAGAAGCGAAAATTTACAACTTTGTTTTGGGTAAGCGGTTTTATTTTTGCTTCTATTTTGGGCTATTTCATTTATCATAATTTGGAAGCTAAAAACGAAGAGTTTAAGGAACTTCCCTCGACCGAATTGGATAAAACCGTTGCTGTATTGCCATTTAAAAATTTAAGTGATGATTTAGAAAACGTCTATTTTGCAGATGCCATTAGAGAGGATATTATCAATAATCTCTCGAAAATTGAACAGATTATTGTAAAGTCTCGTCAATCTACAGAAAAGTATAGAGATTCAAAGCTTTCCGCTAAAGAGATAGGTGAAGCTCTTGATGCGAATTATATTTTGGGAGGAAGTGTTCAAAAGTATGATGACAGGATTAGGGTTAGGGTTCATTTGGTTAATGCCAAGACAGATGAACAGCTATGGTCTCAAGATTTTGATAGGGACTATAAAGATCTTTTTGAATTGGAAAGTGAAATTTCCAAACAAATAGTAGCGGAATTGAATTTAGTATTATCCCCCTTTGAGTTGGAGCTTATTGACAAGGCTCCAACAGATAATCTTGAGGTGTATAATTTGTACATGAAGGCAGTTTACTATGGGGTTTATGAAGGAGATATACATTTGGCCAGAAGTTATTTGAATTCATGTTTGGAAATAGACCCTAATTTTGCAGTTGCTTATTCAGGGCTTGCTATTAGTTATTTATGGGAGAATTGGCCTAATCCTACTGAAAATGATATCCTACGAGCCAAGGACTATGCTGAAAAAGCTATAAGTTTAGATAAGAATTTATCAGAGCCGCACAGGGTGTTGGGGTGGATACATATGACTTATTATTGGGACTGGGAAAAGTCTGAAGGTCAATTTGAAGAAGCAATTAGCATAAATCCAAACAACTATATTGCGCTTTACATGTATGCGCAATATTTGCAATATACTTTAGGAGATTTAGAGAGTGCTCGGAAAATGCTAAATAGAGCGCAGTTGATTGCTCCTGATTCATTCCATGTTTCAATTTTGAGTTCAGAGTTATATTTGCAACAAGGTGATTTTAATAACGCTATGAGGCAAGCAGAAAGGGCGGAAGAGCTAGAGCCAAAAGATGCTTGGCCATTTTGGATTAAATTTAAAATATATTCCGCTCAAGGTAAAAATGATTTAGCATTTAAACAGTTGGAAATTAGTTGGTCATTTGAAGAGGAAGGAAAAGAGCGGGTGCCATTGTTGTTGGAGTCCTATAAAGAATCTGGGATAAATGGAATTTATGCATGGATTAATGATATGGATATTGAGCATCTAAAATCACAGGGAACCTTATATAATAATGCGTATTGGATAGCTCAAAAATTCTCTTATTTAGAGGAAGACGAAAAGGCTATAGATTGGCTTTATATTGCTTATGAGCGCAAAAATGCCGAGCTCTTCAAGGTGAAGTATGACCCGTATTTTGAAAAATTACATGACAATCCCCAGTTTTTGCAATTTTTGGAAAAAATGAATCTCGGTACCTATAAAATCAAATTGTAGGATTGAAAACGCTGTAAACACTGGTGTTTTACAATATGGACTCAACATAATTTCAATCCTTTAAATCATTTTTTAAACACATTCCCATAGAAGTTAAATCAATTACAACATGGCTGTTAAGCCTTGCATGCCATCTATGATGATCTTTGTATTGCAATCAATCATTAACTGTAATACAAGTAATTATGAAAACTTTAATCTTTTGGGTTTTATGTATAGCCCTCGGTAATTTAGGCTTTTCTCAAACAGGCCTAATAGAAATTGATCTAGCGGAAATGAATGTAGTTTCCAACAAAACCATTCACATGGATTATCTTAAGGAAATCACTTATGACAATACCGCAAAATATATTGTCGATCTGGAAAGTAAGGTGGCCAAATTTAATATTAACACTTACGATGAATTTGAAAGACCTTCAGAAGACAATACTTATGACGTGAATTTTAAATCTGAAAAAGGAAGCATCATTGTATCTTATGATAAAGATGGCAATATTGTTTCTACAGATGAACATTTTGAGGACATTAAATTACCTCAAGAAGTAAGAGAAACGGTATTTAAGTCACATCCGGGATGGTTCCTTTTGGAAACCGACTATTACGTAAACTACGACTACAACGAGCCTACTCACAAATATTATAAAGTGAAAATAGGCAACGGAGAAGACAGGTTAAACCTAAAAGTAGATCCAAGCGGGGTTCTTCATCATCATTAAAATCTAGTATTCCAATCCAATTATCGAAGCGACTTTATCCAAGGTACCAATGAGTTGTTTACTGAACTCAAAGGTCATAAGGTCGCTTTCTTTTTTGCCTTGTCTTATCAATTCATTAAAGTGGATTGTTTCAAAATTGTAACCAATTGTATTGTAGTTGAAATCTAAGGTTTCAGTTTCTCCTTCATTTGGAATCAAGGTAACTGTAGAAGGCGCATGAAATTGACCGTTGATTTTAATGATGCCTTTTTCACAATGGAATTCCGCAACGGTAGAGGTTGCTTCCAAAAGGGTACTTTTTAAATGGGCTTCTACACCATCCTCATAATGAAACACCATAGAACAGGAAGAATCGGCACCGTTTTCAAAAAAAGTAGCAGTGGCTTCAATAGATTTTGGTGCTCCCAAAGTAGTCAGGGCTGAAAAGATAGGGTAGATGCCAATGTCCAACAAACTACCTCCTCCAAGTGATTTTCTAAACAATCGGGATTCATTGTCAAAATCTCTATGGAATCCAAAATCGGCATTCATTTTTAGCAGTTTGCCATAAGTGTTCTCCTTAAGCATTTTCAAAACATGTTGGTAATGCGGTAGAAAATAGGTCCAAAGGGCTTCCATCAATAAAGTATCGTTGGCCTTTGCAGCGGCAATCATTTCCAAGACTTCTTGGGAATTCATGGCAAAAGGCTTTTCGCAAAGCACCGCTTTTTGATGTGTTAGGCACAAGATGCTGTGTTCTTTATGGTAGCTATGTGGTGTGGCAATATACACCGCATCCACATTTGCATCCTCGGCAAGTAGTTCGTAGCTATCATAGGCTTTTTGTGCTCCGTAGGTTGCTGCAAACTCATTAGAGCGTTCTTGGTTGCGAGAAGCAACTGCTACAAGCTCACAGTTTTCCACAGTTAGTAAATCTTGAGCAAATTTATTGGCAATTTTACCAAGGCCTATAATACCCCATTTGATGACTTTATCGGACTGATTCATTGATGTTTCGTGTGTTTTGAATGAAAAAAGCAATTAGGATGACTAAAATACAACCAAATAAGTTGAGCCACAAGTACGGCATCCATTCATACCACCAGCCTATGATCACGATTCCTTGCGTGATTAGGGCGGCGATAAATACGGCATGGCCTTTAACGTATTTAAAGAAAAATGCCAAAAGGAAAATACCGAGTACATTTCCGTAGAAAATTGAGCCGATGATGTTTACTAATTGGATAAGGTTGTCCGCCAAATAAGCCACACAAGCAATAAGAATGGCTAAAATTCCCCAACCCAGGGTAAACCATTTGGTAGCCTTTAGGTAGTGGGTTTCATCCTTGTTATTGGCGAAATTACGTTTGTAAATGTCCAAAGCTGTGGTTGAGGCCAAGGCGTTGAGCTCTCCAGCAGTGCTGGACATGGCAGCGCTGAGAATAACGGCCAAAAGCAGGCCAATAAGACCTCTGGGAAGGTTATTCAAAATGAAATGAATAAACACATAATCCTTATCATTGGTTTCAATACTGATATCATTGTCTTCGGCGGCCTTTTGAATCAATACTTTGGCAGCATCACGGTTTTCACGGTCTTTTAAATTGAGTTTTTGAAGTTCTTGTGAATAGGTGTCGTTTCCTGTGGCCACATAGTTTTCCAGAACTGATTGTTTGGCATTGAAAATATCAAGTTGGTCTTCTTCCAAGCATTGGTAATCATTTGCATATGCCGAATTGCTTACTGTATTGTGGGCAGCAGGATTAAAGTTGATAGGCGAGTTGTGAAACTGATAAAAAACAAATACCATTACCCCAACCAAAAGAATGGAGAACTGCATAGGTACTTTTAAAAGTCCGTTAAAGATGAGTCCCATTTGCATTTCTTTAACCGATTTTCCTGAAAGGTAGCGCTGTACTTGACTTTGGTCGGTACCAAAGTAGGAGAGGGCCAAAACGGAGCCCCCTATCAAGCCACTCCAAAGCGTGTAACGGTTTTCGAAATCAAAATCGAAATTGAGGATATTCATTTTGCCACTGGCACCAGCAATATCCAGGGCTTTTGTAAAGGTGATATTCTCTGGCAGATAGCTGATAATTAAACAAAATGCAATGAACATCCCTAAAAAGATAACGCCCATTTGGTGCTTTTGAGTAATGCTTACCGCTTTGGTACCTCCCGAAACCGTGTAAATGATCACCAAAGTTCCTATGATGATGTTAAGGTAGGTAAGGTTCCAATGTAAAATAGCGGATAGGATGATGGCAGGAGCGTAAATAGTAATTCCGGCCGATAATCCTCGTTGGATAAGAAACAGGGAGGAGGTTAGTGTCCTTGTTTTTCTATCAAACCTGTTCTCTAAAAATTCATAAGCTGTGTAAACTTTAAGTTTGTCATACAACGGAATAAATACCATACAAATGACAATTATGGCAATAGGCACACCAAAATAAAACTGAACAAAGCCCATACCGTCGTGAAATGCCTGTCCTGGAGTTGATAAAAACGTGATGGCGCTGGCTTGGGTTGCCATTACCGAAAGGCCAACGGTCCACCAAGGTGCCGAATTACCTCCCTTTACAAAGTCCTGTACATTTTTGCTACCTCTTGTTTTCCAAGTTCCGTAACCAACAATGGTCAATAATGTTGTGGCCAAAACAGCCCAATCCAACCAATTCAATACCCCCATACTAAAATGCTTTCATGATAAGGTAAAACGCAATGATGTAGATGACATTGGCCACTAATACCAGTGTGTAGGATTTTAACCAAGGCTGTTTTTGTGGTGAATGTTCTGTCATGTTAGTCGTTCAGAGGGTTATCGGTTTTAATGTCTTCCTTGCCAATAGATAGCATATTGGCAAATAAACGGTAGGCTCCAGGAACTCCTGCCGGAAATTCCCTGAAGAAACTAAGGCCCGTATAGATATAATAGCCTTTGCCATACTTGGCTACCAATAAACTTCCCTTTTTCTTGGAGTCACCTTTATCATGCATTTCTAGGATAGGGGTGAATTCTTTACCCCAACTGTTTGGAAAATAAAGACCGCGTTCCTGGGTCCAACCTTCAAAATCGTGTTCATTGATTTTATTTGGGAAGTTCAGCAGCTCGTGTTTAGGCTCCAAAAAGGCAACTTCGGCCAATTCATCCGTAACGCGATCTCTTGATAATTCCAATTTATATGGTGCCAAATGATCTGTTTTTAGGCGGTGGTTGGTATTGTACTGTACAATCATATTGCCGCCATTGGCAACATAATCAAACAATAATTGTTGTTTGAACTTTAAAGCATCTACAGTGTTGTAGGCTCTTACGCCCACGACAATAGCATCGAAATATCTCAAAGTTTCTTCTGAAATATTCTCAGGGTTGATGGTAATGACATTATAACCTATTTGTTGTAAACTTTCAGGAATTACATCACCAGCACCTTCAATATAGCCAATATTCTGTCCTATTTTTTTAATATCCAATCTCACAATTTTACTTTCACTAGGAAGTAACACGGTTTGAAAAGGAATATGGTCGTAATCTATTTCAATCAATTCTCTGGTGTAGATTTGATCTCCAACATGCACCATAGGCGTAATCAAACCTTCATCTTGATGTTTTGGAGGAATGATGGTGAAAACCACCGTTTGCTCTGCTCCTTTATGCTGAATGTTTACTGTTTGCTTTTCTGGGAAAACCGTCCAGCCTTTTGGATGTGCCAATTGAACCTGACCTTGTAAATTGTTGATGCCAGATTTCACAATTACCGAAACTTGTTTTTCTTCATCATTGTCAAAAATGATAACTTTTTCAGCAACCTTGGCAGAGGCCTCCGGAATAATTTCAAATGGTTTGTACATTTCTCCCTTTACAGGATCGTTAGTTTTATAAATCACAGGACGCGTAAAGGAAATAGGTGTTCCTTCGATTGTTAAATTGAAGGTGACCTTGAAGGCTCTTGGCGTTTCAGGTTTTCCTATTAAAGATTTGTCACCCACTTGATACATACCCAAAGTCCCTTTGCTAGTAAGCCAATATGGGGTAGTGGGCTGTTGTTGACTGTCTATAGTTAGTGACTCTTGGAATTTCTGGTTAACGTTGTTTGCCAACATTAAATTTTTATCGGTTTTTGTATTGTTGATGGTGAAGCTTTGAAGTTTTACGTTGGCATTACTGCGATTAATGGCTTCAATATTCAACTGAACAGAACTTCCTGCTGTGGCATGATTGGTGTCTGCAGCAGCCTCCAAATACAAACCTGCGCAGGCCGTAATGATTTGTTTGATTTCTTCTGTTTTGATGGTTTTCCAATGGGTGTCTTCCAGGTTTTGGATGAGTTTGTAAGCTTCCATTAATTGAGGAATCGAGGCAGACGGATTTTGAAAATTGTAGTGCTCTTCTACCTTTTTTAAAATATCGCCAATGGCTTCGCCTCCTTTTATACGTGTCCAAGTGGTATTGATGCCTTCAAAAATGTCACTTCCATCGTTGGGCATATCGCCTTTAATGAGCTCTATGTATTCCATTTGAGACCCTCGGGTTCCTGTGTTTCCAAAGCCTTGCGATTTGTGTTGGCTACGGCTTAGGGAGGCAATTTCGGTATTGCTCAATCCTTTGGATGGGTAATAGGTGCCAATATCGAAGGACAACAAATTGCTTTTATTAGCTTTTTCAAACTTTTCTTCACTTCCGTAAAACCACCAAGAGGTGTTGAAGAACAAGCGCTTCGGCTGCCATATAGTTGTGGAATTCAATTGCTCCTGATATTTGGAAGAATCATTTACCAAATCAAAAGCTTCAACGCTCAAGATGGCGGAACTTGTGTGGTGTCCATGCGTGCTGCCTGGGCTGCGATGGTCAAATCTGTTGATGATGACATCGGGTTTGAATTGTCGAATGGCCAAAACCACATCACTCAATACTTCATCTTTATTCCAAATTTGCAAGGTTTCATCTGGGTGCTTTGAATAGCCAAAATCGTTGGCTCTGGTAAAGCGTTGTTCGCCACCGTCTATGTGCCTGGCGGTAAGCAATTCCTGTGTACGGATAACTCCCAATAATTCCCTGATTTCAGGGCCAATTAAGTTTTGACCGCCATCGCCTCTAGTCAAAGAAAGATAGGCTGTACGTGCTTTTACTTCATTGGACATATAGGAGATGAGACGCGTATTTTCGTCGTCTGGATGCGCTGCTACATATAAAACCGATCCCAAAAAGTTGAGCTTTTTGATGGATTCATAAATTTCGGAGGCATTGGGCTTTTTGGGTTGTTGGGCGTATAGGCCAAGACAGGTGGCCAATGTGAGAAAAAATGCAAGTAATTGTTTCTTCATGGTTTGTTTTAATTGCCCCTAAATATAAAAATAAAACCAGCCAAAGGGCTGGTTTTAGAATTTCTTTAACGGTTTATGTATAGTTTCGTTGCAAGGTTTTTCCGCTAGAAAAATAAGAAGCAATTATTCATTATTTACCTGCTTACATTTCTTAAATCAGTATTATAAAACTAAAGTACAGATCTTTATATTCCATAAATTCCTCATAGGCTATTCCAAAAGAAATTCGGTTTATAATGAATCTATTATTAAAATCAATAGCCTTGAAAATTTTAGTTTTGTAATTAATTCGATTGTTAAATAGTGAAGTCGAAATTGTTGCGCTTATATTGGCTTTAGAAAACCATTTAGTAGCATACAAATATCCTCCAATTTTATCATAATCTCTGCTTAGATAGTCTAATCCAACTCCTATACCTAAGTTTTTCTTAAGGTTTAAGCCATATTTGACTTGATGATTTTCAAATTTATTTTTTGTGTTATTAATTTCGAGAATTCTATTCTGATAATTATATGCTACAAAATCCGAAAGATTTGAATCTTTATGAAATATATTCCATTTGGCTATGTGTAAATTCAAATGATGAAATCCATTGTTGTCAAAATTATACTGTAATGAGGTACCTCCATTTATTTTTGTTTTTCCTATGATTGTAGCGGAATAAGATGAATAGAAACCTAAAGGTAATTTTGTAGCTCCACTATAGCCCAACTCTATAGAGTTAGGTATATAGCACCAGGTTGCCATTCCTCCTGAATTGTAACAGCCTTTCTCTGGTAATGTGTTTTTAAATGAAGTGTAAACCACTTTTAGTTTTAAGGTGTCGGACAGTTTTTTTACTAAATCTAAAACAATAATAGTCTCTGAAATTGAGTCTTGTGGAGATGGTGTCCAATATTTTTTTAGCCAATAACTTTTTTTATCAGAATGTTCTATAATATAGGTGGTTCCGTCCCTACCTTGACTCCAGTTTTCTATATTTTTATCTGTTGGTAATTCTAAAATTTTGGAGTTTTTTACAATTTCAAAGATGGTTTCCGCTTGTTGAGATGTCAGAAGAACTTTGTTTTTAAGTGTTTCACTTTGATTTCTGTTAGCCTTTTTGGTGTGATAAATATAATTGACAATTGAACCATATATTTCAGAGCTGTCTTTTGAAATTTCAATTACCTGCCCGTGATTCCAAAATCTAAAATTGAATTCATCTTCCGATTTTTCAAAATCTTTTAAATCTAAGTTTTTTTGAAATTCTATATTTCTTTTGTACCAATAAGCTGTATCACCCTTTATTTCTTTAGATTGGGAAAATATAGTCTGAACCAACAATAAAAATGGAATTGTGATTGTGAGTAGTTTGTTCATTTTCTTGTAGTTATCGTATGCACTATAACCACTTCTTTCTTTTAAAATAAATCACCATGGCAATGAACACCGCAATCATCACAATCCAAACAGTGTAATAGCCATATTTAAGGTGAAGCTCAGGCATATGGTCGAAATTCATTCCGTAAATCCCGGCAATGAAGGTCAAGGGAATAAAAATGGTAGCGATTATGGTTAGGACTTTCATGACTTCGTTCATACGGTTGCTGATAGTGGTCATGTACATGTCCATTAAACTCCAAATCATCTCCCTGAAAATATCAATGTTATCAGAGAGCTGGATGACGTGGTCATAAATATCCCTGTAGAATTGAATGGATTTTTTATCAATAAGAGGGCTTTCGCTTTTTTCGATACGGCTGATGATTTCCCTTAAGGGAAAAATGGCACGTCTTACTTTTAGTAGTTCCTTTTTCAGCATCAATATTTGAACGCTCATGTTGTCCTTCATACTGCCTTCAAATAAGGAGTCTTCTATGTCTTCAATTTTATTGCCTAACATTTCACTTACCACATAATAATGGTCTACAACAGCATCTACAAGGGCATATAGCAGATAGTCGGCTCCCATGCCTCTAATACGGCCTTTTCCAGAACGGATGCGTTCTCTTACGTTATCAAAAACATCACCTTCGGCTTCCTGAAAGGTCAAGACATAACGGTCTCCCATCACAAAACTCACCTGCTCAATGATGACATTTTCGTCGGCATCAAGGTGGAGCATTTTAAGGGAAATAAAGATGTAGTCGTCGTACTCGTCTATTTTTGGACGCTGCGAAGTATTAACAATGTCTTCAAGAATCAAAGGGTGCAGGCCATAATGGTCACCGGCCTTTTCAATAGCTTCAATATGGTTAAGTCCGTTGATGTTAACCCAAGTGATGGACTCTGTGGTTTTGTATCCAAAGACATCCTCTATATTTTTGAGTTCCTTTTCGGTGACACTTTCTAGATTGTAATCGAAAGATTCAATAAAAAGTTGCTGGCTGTTTTTTTCACCGGTATAGATAAGGGTTCCCGGTGCTTTGGCAATGTGCTTTTTATACTTGGAGGTTCGTTTCTTTCCCATACATAAAAGTTGACCTTATAAATATAGGCAATATTTATAAAGCGTCGTGGCCATCGTCAATGGCATCTTTTTTAATAAGCGTTACAGGCTTTTGAAGAATGAGGTTGTTTGGGTAGGTGATAAGGTCGCCATTGTCCAAACGCAAATGTAACTGAAAGGCCCTAATGTCTTCGATAATGGCTTCAATGGGAAAATCCTTATCGTGAATTTGAATTTTATCTCCTACTTTATAGGGAAAAGAGAAAAACATGATCACGCCTGAAGTGATATTGCTCAAAATAGACCAAATGGCAAAAAGAGCGATACCAATTACTGCAAACACCGAGGAAAATACCAAAGCCATATCCTTGAATTCCACTCCAAAGATAAAGGCGCCAAATAACAAGCTTATCAATACCAATGATACCGTGGTGTAGCGATTGATAAGATGGATTCTAGCCTCATTAATGCCACTGTTTCTACCAATTTTGGTAATGCCGGTTTTCAGGGCAGCCCTAATAATCAACAGGATGATAAGGAGAATAAAAACCTTAATTAATTTGTCTTGGTAAGCTTCAAAAAACATAGTGTTGCGTCATGAAATTTCCTAACAAAGATAGATTAGAAATTGAAATAATAAGGTATAAGAAAGGCCAATTTCTAAGCTGTTAAACTAAGCAGCGTTTTGTAAACAAGATGGGTGGGGAGGCCTACTACATTAAAATAGGAACCTTCAATTTTAGTGATGCCAATTTGTCCAATCCACTCCTGGATACCGTAGGCACCTGCTTTGTCAAAGGGTTTGCAAGTGTTGATGTAATAACGTATTTCTTCTTCGGAAAGCTCTTTAAAAGTAACCTTTGTAATAGCGTTTACCGTTTTTTGAACAGTAGGAGTAGTAAAGCATACAGAAGTGATGACCTCATGGGTTTGTCCACTTATGGAACTTAACATCTCAAAAGCTTCCTGTTCATCTTTTGGTTTGCCCAAAGCCTGATCGTTGTGCCAAACAATGGTGTCGCTGGTAATAAGGATGGTATGCTCTTTAAGTTCTTCCTTAAAGGGAATGGCTTTTAGCTGCGCCAAATAATCACTGATTTCATAATGCCTTAATCGTAGTGGGTATTCTTCTTTTACAGGCTTTAGAATGATTTCAAAATCCAATCCAAGATCCTTGAAAAATTGCTGACGTCTGGGAGAACCAGACGCCAAAACAATATGGTATGGTTTTAATTGGTCGTTCAGCATTAATCGAGAAGGCTGTATTTGTAAATAATCAAGGATAACATTCCCAGTAGCATGACCAATTTAATCATATTGCTGATAAAATGAAACTCCTTTTTGGTTTCTGCCATAAAGATCTTGATAACAATATAAAGCATTGGAGCAATGATGGCTACAAGGAAATATACCACAGCAACCATATTTCCGTACAAATAATTGATTAAATAATAAATAGCGCCTCCAAGCGGAATAAAGGAAACAGCAAAGGCTATTTTTTTGGCACGCTCACGGCCAATAGCAATAGGCAAGGTGTTCATTCCTGCTTTGTGGTCACCATCAATATCCTCAATATCTTTGATCATTTCGCGCAGTAAATTCAAGATAAATGCGAAAAGGGCATAGTCCCATAAAATGGTGAAAAAGGTCAGTTGTGTTTCTTGGTTGCCAGGTGTAATGGCAGGAATCAATTCAAACAAGCCAACAATTATAATGCTTAAAGCCACCATGGCCGAAATTACCAAATTGCCAATCAACGGCATGGGTTTTAAATAGGAAGCATATACATACAGTAATCCCGATACAATGATGAAGGTTGCAAAAAAAGCACTTTTTCCTACCAAGTGTGATAGATAGAAACCAATACCAACTCCAATCACATTAAAAGCAATAAAAAGGTTGTTGGCGGTTTGTTCCGAAATGGTTTTACCAACAATTACTTGATCTGGTTTGTTGATCAAATCGGTTTCCACATCATAGATATCGTTGATTACATAACCTCCGGCAGCAATACACAAAGTAGCCAATACCAAAAGAGAAAACCCAAATAGGTTTAAAGTAATGTTGACGCCAAACGGCTCAAAAAAAGCATATTTAATGAGGTATTGCGTCAAGGCAATCATTAGGAGGTTCTTCCAGCGAATCAGTTTTAATAGTTCCAAGTTAGTGTTGTTTAGTTAGTTGGGATTTGTTGGTGTTAATCGTATTTAGCGCTAAAATTACTGTTCCATTTGCCCTGTACCTTCAAGACTTGCTCAATCACATCGCGAACAGCACCTTTACCTCCCTTTTTATGGGATACATATTTGGATATGGCCTTTATTTCCGGTACGGCATCCTGAGGACAACATGGTAAGCCTGCCAAGGACATCACTGGGTAATCTGGGATGTCGTCACCCATATACAACACATTTTCTATGTTGATATTGTTATTGTCAAGGTATTCGTGGAGCTTTTCAATTTTATTATGGGTTCCTAAATACACATCTTTAATACCCAATCCGTTCAATCGTATACGAACCCCTTCGTTAGACCCTCCTGAAATAATACAAATATGAAAACCCGCATCTATGGCCGTTTTCAAAGCGAACCCATCTTTAATATTCATGGTTCTTAGCATTTCGCCAGAAGTAGTTACGGTAATGGTACCATCGGTAAGGACGCCGTCAACGTCAAAAATAAAGGTGGTGATGTGTTCTAGGTATTCTTTATAGCTTTTATCTTCCATGGGTTTTCTTTATTGAACTGGTAAGCAGTTTGTAGATGGCTTCGTGCTGCGGATTCTCCAGTAATTTTAAATGTTTTTGAATTGTTTTTTTGTCGTTGCGCTTGGCAGGACCTGTTTGTGCCATATATGGGGACATGTCCTGAACTTTTTTGGCTGTTTCCGTAATAAGTGGTTTCAGGATTTCAAATTCCACACCTTGGCTTTCGGTGATTTCATGGGCAACACGATACAGTTGATTGGTGAAATTGTTCACAAAAACAGCGGCTAAATGCAAAGCTCTTCGTTGATCGCTATTCACTTTATAGACGTTGGAGCCTATAGCTTCTCCTAGTTCTTGTAAAAGTGGAAGGTTTTCTCTCTCTAAAACTTCAATACAAATCGGCACATCCGCAAAATCTACATCAGCACCTTTAGTAAAGGTCTGTAAAGGGTAAAAGACACCTCTTTGATGTTTCTTGTCCAAATCGTGGATGCCCACACTTCCTGAAGTATGCGCGACCAATCTGCCTTCAAAAGGTAAGTTGGAAGACAATTTTGCCACGGCATCGTCACTTACAGCAATAATGTACACATCACTTTTTGTAAGCTGCGAAAAGTCATCGGTTATGGAGACTTCATTTCTGTAGGTTTCCAAAGGCGCCAAATGTCTGTTGTACCATTGGTTTACAGATACTGATTCTGCCTTTTTAAAAGCCTTGTATAAATGTGTGGCCACATTGCCGGCACCGAGTATGCTAACTGAAATCATGCTGCTAAATTAAGTAAGTCTAGCATGATAAAAAAGAGATATGGTCTATCTTTGTTTCATGTCAAAAAAAGATATTCAAAACAGAGCCGATATTTATTTATTGGTAACGACGTTTTACAAAAAAGTGAGAACAGATGAGGTTTTAGGGCCTTTTTTCAACCCAATAATAAAAGATTGGGAGGCTCATTTTGAACACTTGACTACTTTTTGGGAGTCCAGTTTGTTTCTAAAGACCAAATATTATGGCAATCCGTTGGAGGTTCATGTAAAAGTTGATCGAGAAACGAACCACAGTATTACCGAATTACATTTTGGACTATGGCTCAATTTGTGGGTGCAAACCATAGACGAACTGTTTCAGGGCGATTATGCCGAAAACGCCAAGCACAGAGCCCGAAAAATGGGCACTTTTCTCTACCTGAATATTTTTCAAGCCAGACAAGCACCTTAAAAGTTTCAGTTATTTTAACATAAGTAAGTAAAGTAAATACCTTAAATTTGCGCGAGCTAAAATAAGAGTCTCATATTATGCAAAATAAACTTGCCAAAATTCTATTTTCAACACGACTTACCGCTATTTTATTTATTGTTTTTGCCGCAGCCATGATTACGGGGACCTTTATGGACCGGAACATGGGGACTTCGCCAACACCATATTCTAGACAGTTGATCTATAATGCGTGGTGGTTTGAGGCCATTATGGGGGTGTTTGTGATTAACTTTATCGGGAACATTTTTAGATACAGACTTCTTTCAAAGGAAAAATGGGATACTCTGTTGTTGCATTTAGCGTTCATCTTTATTCTTTTAGGAGCTTTTGTAACGCGTTATATTGGTTATGAAGGAATGATGCCTATTAGGGAAGGTGCTACTGAAGATACGTTTCTATCTCAAAAAACATATGTCACAGCCTATATTGATGGCGATATGGTTGTTGATGGGCAAGCACAGCGCAGGGTTATTCAAAAGGAAGTGGATTTTTCACCGCGTTTAACCAATAGTTTTAGTGTAGACACCGATTATGACGGACAACCGGTCTCCATAGAACTTGAGAAATTTGTTGCTGGAGCTGAACAAGATATTATACCGGATGAATCCGGTGAAGACTATTTAAAGGTGGTTGAGTCTGGAGGAGGTGCGCCTCACAATCATTTCTTGAAGAGTGGGGAAGTACAAAGCATCCACAATACACTGTTTTCACTTAACAAATTTGTGGATGGAGCGGTAAATATTACTTATAATAACGGAGAGCTTTTAATACAATCGCCATTTGAAGGGGAGTATTTAACCATGGCCACTGGCGCCCAAGGAACATTGGTTAAGGATAGCATTCAGCCTTTGGTTTTGCGTTCGCGTTACATTATTGGGAACATGCAAATGGTGTTTCCAAAGCCAGTAATTAAGGGGGTATTTGATATTGTTGAAAAACCTCAAATGCTGAAAGGAGATGCCGATGGTTTGGTGCTAAAGGTTACGGCAAACGGTGAAACCGAACGTGTGAGAGTTTTGGGAGGAAAAGGAAGCGACAATTCTTTTGAACAAATAAAAGTAGGCGGTCTGGACGTAGCTGTAAAATACGGTTCCAAAAGAATCAAACTGCCATTCAGCATTAAATTGAACGATTTTATTGCAGAACGTTATCCGGGTACTGAAAACAATTATTCCTCATACGCTAGTGAAATTACTGTTTTCGACAAGGAAAATGGAGATTTCAATTACCGTGTTTTTATGAACAATATTTTGGATCATGAAGGGTACCGATTCTTCCAAGCTAGTTTTGATCCAGATGAAAAAGGAACGGTGTTGTCTGTAAACCATGATTTCTGGGGAACTTGGATTACCTATATTGGGTACTTTTTATTGTACTTCGGCTTATTGGCCATCTTGTTTACAAAAGGTACCCGTTTTGCGGATTTAAGAAGAATGTTGGATAAGGTGAAAACCAAAAAAGTAGCATTAACCATTGCTATTTTGTTATTTGGTTTGCAAGGATTTTCACAAGAACATACAGAAGGAGATGGGCATGACCATGAGCGTCCAACCAAAGCACAGATAGATTCTGTATTACGTGCCAACATCACGCCAAAAGAAGAAGCTGCCAAGTTTGGTAGAATGGTTATTCAGGATTACAGCGGGCGTATGATGCCTATGAATACCTATGCTTCGGAAATGTTGCGTAAGTTGAGTAAGCATGATACTTATGAGGAGTTTGACGCCAACCAAGTGTTGTTGTCTATTCAGGAGAGTCCAATGCTGTGGTACAATGTGCCGGTCATCTATTTAAAGCCTAGAAAGGCGGATTCTATCAGAAGTATTATTGGCGTACCAAAGGACCAAAAATATGCGGCCTTGGTGGATTTTTTCAATGAAGTTGGAAGCTTTAAGCTGCAGCCATATTTGGATAAAATGACCAATGTAAATGAGTTGAATGCCTATGAAAAGGAGTTTAAGGAAGCCGAGCAACGTGTGTATTTGTTGTACAATGCCATAGAAGGGCGTTCCATGAAGATATTTCCGGTACCTAATGATCCTAATAATAAATGGATTTCCTCTTTGGAATTCAGGGAAGAAGGTTACCGACAAAAAATTGAAGATTCCTTATATGGAAATTTTATCAACGTAGGGTTCAGTGCTTATTTAATGAACTTGCATCAGGCCAAGCAAACAGGTGACTTCTCCAAAGCGGATGAAATGTTAGGGGCTTTCAAGAAAACTCAGCACCGTTTAGGGGAAAATGTAATGCTTTCTGAAAAGAAAATTGATGCCGAAATTACCTATAACAAATACGACATCTTTAAGAAATTGTTTAGCTGGTATATGTATGCGGGTACTTTCCTGTTCATCGTAATCATTGTGCAGATTTTTAATGAAAAGAGCAAAGCTTTGTCTGTATTGGCAAATGTGTTTAAGGTGTCTATCATCGTGCTTTTTGTATTGCATACTTTGGGGTTGGTAGTACGTTGGTATATTTCTGGCCATGCGCCTTGGAGTGACGCCTACGAATCCATGATTTATGTGGCATGGGCAACCATGTTGTTTGGATTGATTTTCGGTAGAAAAAGTGATTTGACATTTGCAGCTACAGCCTTTGTGACCTCCATGATTTTAATGGTAGCCCACTGGAACTGGATGGATCCGGCTATTGCCAACCTGCAGCCTGTTTTGAACTCTTATTGGTTGATGATTCATGTGGCAGTAATCGTAGCTAGTTATGGTCCGTTTACCCTTGGAATGATATTGGGAGTGGTGTCTCTTTTATTGATGATTTTCACCACGGAAAAGAATAAATCCAAAATGTCTTTAAATATTCAAGAGCTGACCATCATTAATGAAATGGCTTTAACGGTAGGACTTGTGATGTTGACCATAGGGAACTTCCTTGGAGGAATGTGGGCCAACGAAAGTTGGGGACGTTACTGGGGATGGGATCCAAAAGAAACTTGGGCCTTAATCAGTATCATGATTTATGGATTTGTCATCCACATGCGTTTAGTGCCAGGATTACGTGGTAGATATGGGTTTAACCTAGCCTCCATCATTGCCTTTTCAAGTATTTTGTTTACCTATTTTGGTGTGAATTTCTACCTTTCAGGCTTACATTCTTATCAATCGGGACAGCAAATTGCCAGTTTGAACATTATTGCTATTGCAGTTGGAATTGTAGCGCTTTTGGGTGCTTTGGCTTATAGAAAATATGCAAAGTATTATAGGAAATAAGATTCCTGGATTTATAAATAAATAAAAGGCGCCAACTAAGTTGGCGCCTTTTATTTTTACAAAGAGTAAGTTTATAACAATGTTAGGGCAAATTTATAGGCCATACTGAACATAATGGCCAGACCAAAGCTTAAGAGGGTTCCTATTAAGATATATTCAGTCAATTTTCGGTCTTTGGCTTTGGAAAGGTCGCCAAATCTAAATACGGACTTGGCAGCTATCAAAAAACCTATTCCGGCCCAATAGCCCATTAATATAAAGGCGAACACAAACAGACGTTCTAATATACCAATATAGGCGCCTGCACTTTCCAAGGATTCGTCTATGGTGTCTTCTTCCAGTTGCCATTTGGAAATCACCGTTTTCATGATAACGGAAGAGACTGAAGTAATTCCTAAAAGGCAGCAAATAAAGAGAAGTACTTTGCTATTGAATAATTCGCTAAAGTTAAACGGAACAGGGGAGTAGGCATAGGCTACCACTGTAATTACTGCAATGTGGGCAAATTGATCCAACACAAATAAAAGGCGGTTATTCTTTTGATTTCTGAATTGCAGTTTTAACAAATCGATGATGTAATGGGATATCGTAATGCTTAAGATACCTATCCAATAAGAGCTATTGGCTTTCAATAATAGGATGAGCAGTACAAAATGAATGGCAATATGCCAATAGAGGTATTTAGATTTGTAGGTTTTGGCTTCTTTGTCGGCTACCCATTTGGCAGGTTGCAATACAAAATCCCCAAGAATATGGGCAAGTATTAATTTTATAAGTAAGTGAATCATAGTTGTGTGATTTGGGACTTGTAGTAATTTATGAGTTTTGTGATTTCGTCATGTCCTGCTCGTTTTAACCCTTGGCTGATATTGCCTTGCGTGGTACTAAAAATCTCGGCCAGTTCTATTTGGTTCATGTTAGGGTGTTCTAATGCGGCCCTTAACAATCTGGCGGAAGTTGGTGTCCAATTGTTCATGGTTAACAATGCTAAGTCAAACATGATATTCAAGGTGTGGTCCAACTCAGGAAATGTCGATTGGATAGCCAAGGTGTTTTTCTTTAATTGCTCAAAACACTTTCCGGAATTGATAAAGGCGGTACCATTGGATTCGGTGATTTTATTAGCAGTATAGTTCTTTTCACCGATACCAATAGCCATCCTGGCATCCATTTTTTTAAATTGTTTTAAGGAAGCTTTAATTAAAATGGCGGCTTCAAGTGCTTTTTCAGGGGGAACTTCCAGTTGAAAGCTATCCCCTCTGTAAACTTCCCATTGTTGAGGTGTTGTGCCATATAGATTCAACACTTCCTTGAGTGAAGGCATCCACTCATTGGGCTCTAAGCTTCTTGAATTGATAATATCGCCGGTGATGATACTGGTCATGATTGTTGTTTTGGATATTGGTATATCACTTTAAAAGCTAATATACGAAGATATCATCTTAAAAACTAATAATATTCAATATAATGTTTGTGGCAAATATTCTTATACATTTATATTGTGCAATAAGAGCAAGGAAAAGTATATTCTTCAACTAAAAAATGTAGCAAATGAAATTAATAAAAGAATTTAAGGAATTTGCCGTAAAGGGAAATATGATCGATATGGCTGTAGGTATTATCATAGGGGCCTCCTTCAACAAAGTCGTGGATGTTTTGGTTAAAAAGGTGTTTATGCCTCCTTTGTCCCTGCTTTCGCATGGTATCAATTTTGAAGACAAACGGTTGGTGTTACGGGACGCCATAATGGATGCTTCAGGCAAGATAGTTTCCGAAGAGGTAGCCATAGGTTATGGGGCCTTCTTGGAAACACTGTTGGATTTTTTAATTGTTGGATTTACCGTATTTATTGTGGTGAAATTTATGAACCGCCTCCGCAACCGCGCTCAAAACACTGCCGATAAAACTGTGGCAACTCCTAAGGATATAGAGCTGTTGTCTCAGTTAAATACACTCATGGAAGAGCAGAACAGTCTTTTAAAATCGCGATTGAAAGATTGACGACAAATAAAGGTTTTAAGTAAAAATAACTACTTTTAAATCATGAGAAAACTAATAGTATTGGTGTTGGCAGTTATGTTTATGAACTGCAAGCATACCGCAGAGCAGCAGGAAGCTGTAACTGCTTCAGTAGTAGAAAACCAAGTTGAAACTCCTATGGAAAAAGAACAGATTTACCAGTTTAAGGTTGAAGATTTATATGGCAAGCCATTTGATTTTGCCTCTTTAAAAGGGAAGAAGATCATGATTGTCAATACGGCTAGTGAGTGTGGTTTGACGCCTCAATATGCCCAATTACAAGAGCTGTATAATGAGTTCAAGGATGAAAACTTCATTATTGTAGGTTTTCCAGCTAATAACTTTGGAGGTCAAGAACCTGGAAGTAACAATCAGATTGCTACCTTTTGTAAAGAGGACTATGGCGTGACGTTTCCCATGATGGGGAAAATTTCGGTGAAGGGAGATGACATACATGAGGTGTACCAATTTTTGACCCAAAAGTCGAGAAATGGTTTGGAAGATTCGGAAGTACAATGGAATTTTCAAAAGTATCTTTTAGATGAACAAGGCTATTTGGTAAAGGTGATTTCTCCTCAAACTTTGCCCGTAGATGAATCCATTATCAACTGGATTCAGGGACAGTAGGGTAACATAAAATTAATGAAAACTTAAACACTTTAGCCCTTAAAAATCAAGAGCTAAAGTGTTGGTTGTGTGTTTTGTTTTGTAATTTTAGATTCTAAAATTCAGAATAATATGTCACACGATAATTTAGGACTCAACACAACTTGTGTTCATATAGGAGAAGTCAAGGACGAGCAATTTAAAAGTGCCATTTCACCTATTTATGTATCTACATCCTATGCGTTTCAAGATGTAGATCAAAAGCGTTATCCGCGTAGTTTTAACACGCCTAATCAGGAGGCATTGTCCAAAAAGTTGGCAGCTTTGGAGCATACTGATAGAGCCCTTATTTTTGGTTCTGGGATGGCTGCGGTAAGTAGTATGTTGTTTGCTCTGTTGGAAGCAGGGGATCATTTGGTGGTTCAAAATACTATTTATGGAGGCACCAGTAATTTTATTAGGGAAGAATTCCCAAAACGTGGCATTGAGTTTACTTTTACTGAAGGCTATGAAGTAGCCGATTTTGAAAAGGCTATACAATCCAATACCAAAGTTATTTATATAGAAACACCTTCCAATCCCTTATTGACCATTACCGATGTGAGAGGCGTGGCCCAATTGGGAAAATCCAAAGGCATCATCACAGCCATTGATAACACCTTTGCAAGTCCCGTAAACCAAAACCCCATAGATTTTGGGATTGATTTGGTAATGCATTCGGCAACCAAGTATTTGGGAGGCCATAGTGATATTCTGGCAGGAGTAGTTGTAGGTCCTAATGATCTTATGGAAAAAGTATGGAGAGTGGGTAGGAATTTTGGAGGAAACCTTAGCGATTTTACCGTATGGATGTTGGAGCGCAGTATCAAAACTCTAGGGTTGCGCGTTAAGGCACAAAATAGAAATGCCAAAAAGATCGCCAAGTTTTTGGAAGCTCATGAGGATGTAAAACAGGTGTACTATCCAGGCTTGAAAAGCCATCCGCAACATGCCTTGGCAAAATCCCAAATGAAAGGGTATGGCGGTATGCTTTCTTTTGAATTGGCAGATGGTTTGGATGCTTTGGAATTCCAACAATCCTTGCAACTCATCAAGCCTTCGTTAAGTCTAGCAGGGGTGGAGACCACAACAGTTTCTCCTCATTTAACGTCACATTCCCTTATGACTGCTGAAGAGCGTGCGGCTATTGGCATTAGTGATAACCTTATCAGATTTTCAACGGGTATTGAATGTAAAGAGGATTTGATCAAGGATTTGAAACAGGCATTAGCCAAAGTAAAAGGAGAAAACGTTATGGCTTAATATTTTTGAGCAATAAAGAGGCTAGGATTGGGTTTTGTAAAAGAGAAACAATTCGTAATTTGTCCTCTTAAAACAAATCTTCATGAAACTAGATATACTTGCTATTGGGGCGCATCCCGATGATGTGGAATTGGGGTGCGGTGCCACTATAGCCAAAGAAATAGCCAATGGAAAATTGGTGGGGATTATTGATTTGACCCGAGGCGAATTGGGGACTCGAGGCACAGCCGAAACTCGAAAGGAGGAAGCTCGCGTTTCTGCCGAGATTTTAAGGGTGTCCCTACGCGAAAATCTTGGCTTTGCCGATGGCTTTTTTGTAAATGATAAAGAGCATCAACTAAAGCTTATTGAAGCCATTAGGAAATATCAGCCAGAAGTGGTGCTTTGCAATGCCATTGACGATCGGCATATAGACCACGGAAAAGGGAGTAAATTGGTGAGCGATGCTTGTTTTTTAAGCGGCTTGATGAAAATTGAAACCGAAGCCTTTGGTGAAAAGCAAGAACCATGGCGTCCTAAGTTTGTCTACCATTATATTCAGTGGAAAAACATTGAACCAGACTTAATTGTGGATGTTACTGGTTATGTCGATGTTAAAATAGATGCGGTAATGGCTTATAAAACACAGTTTTATGACCCTAAGGCCAAAGGGCCACAAACGCCAATTTCCAGCAAGAACTTTACCGATAGTATTGAATACCGTGCTAGGGACCTAGGTCGTTTGATTGGTACAGAACATGGGGAAGGTTTTACTGTAGAGCGTTGTATAGCAGTAGATAGCATTTTTGATGTAAAATAAATTGAAAAAAAGTTTTGCAGTAATGATGAAATCGTTTACATTTGCAAACCAATTAAAACGGTGGTTGTAGCTCAGTTGGTTAGAGCGCCTGATTGTGGTTCAGGAGGTCGTCGGTTCGAGACCGATCTTCCACCCAAAATTACCAAGCCTTTCTTTTTTAAGAAGGGCTTTTTTTGTGGCTCAAAGTGAATAATTAAGGAAGGTTTCAATGAAGATAAAGTCTTACGAATCTTTAGGGCATTTGTAAAATGGATGAGAGAAGTAATTGATCGACTGATGTAATTGTTTTATTAGAATCTATATCCAATCCGTACATGTAAATTTGCTGCTATTTCTTTTCCATCCCTTGAATAGCCTGCTGCCTTGGCAAAGGTATACCTATATCCAATACCAATTCCTGATTCGAAATTGAAATGTTTGCCGAGATTCCTTTTAATTCCCCAGGTAGGGATTACAGAAATATCACTAATTACACGAACATTGTCATAATTGGAAATAACAAACCAGTCAGGATGGTAGCTTGTTCTAAGTGAAATGAAATTTCCGCTATTACCATCGATACTTTTGGATTTGCGTACCCTTCGATTTAGATTATAGTACCACCTTGGTTCCAAGGTTATCACTGGGGTCATTAGAAATCCTGTTTTTTCGTAAAATGTCCCCGCCCAAATTCCGCTGTCGAGCCCTAATTCAGATCGAAATGCTATGGAGTTCGATAATTTTAATTCATTATGTCCCCAAATTCCTAGAAATCCAACTTGGACTCCAAAGGTTGATTCTTCTACACTTGAATTTTGGGATTTTGCAATTAAAGCAATTCCACAAAGGGCTAGGGTAAGAATGGTTTTTTTCATTCGTGTTATGGTTTGATGAATAAATGTTTTTTCTAGTAGTCTATGAGTTGTAAACTTTTAGAATCTTCATTTCAAGTCCAAGGCTTTTGCTACCTCTACCATTTTGATAAATTCAGCCCGGTATCCTTCAGTATCATCTCCTTTTGAATTGGTTGCCATGGTAATCACTTTGTCATAGGTTGTATTACCTTTAAATTTGGAATCCCTTAGCAACATACCAAACTGAGCCACGGATGCGGCAAACCTAAAATCTGAAGAAGTGTTACTTAACCTAATATTGCGGTCAAGAATTATTTGCTCAAACCCATTACTTGTGGAGTCTGTTGGAAGTTTATATCTAAACTTTATGGTGGCTAGCTCATCACTTGAATAAGCTGTAGTGGTTATTTGAGTAGCTTGGTATTTGTATTGTGCATCTTTTGTATTGCTTGAATCTTGTGCTTTCGGAACAATTTCATAGAGGGCTGTAACTGAATGTCCGCTGCCTAATTCTCCAGCATCTTTGGTGTCGTCGTCAAAATCTTCATTTTTTAACAGTCGATTTTCATAGCCAATAAGACGGTATTGGTACACTTTGGAAGGGTTAAATTCAATTTGAGTTTTTACATCTTTGGCAATGGTGTGTAGAGTGCTACCCATTTCATTTACCAAAACTTTTTTGGCTTCAAATAAATTATCTATATAGTAGTAATTACCATTCCCATTATCGGCTAACTGCTCCATTTTAGAATCTTTATAATTTCCAGAGCCAAACCCTAGAACCGATAAATAAACGCCCGTTTTTCTTTTTTCTTCAATAAGTCGTACAAGTTCTGCATCGCTGGATGTTCCTAAGTTGAAATCGCCATCCGTGGCCAAAATAATTCTGTTGTTCCCACTTTTTTTGAAGTTTTCCTCTGCAATTTTGTAGGCTAGTTGGATACCTTCTCCTCCTGCGGTACTACCACCAGTTTCCAAGTTATTTATGGCTTGTATGATAACTTCTTTGTTATTGCATGTGGTTGGAGGTAATATCAAACCAGCTGCACCCGCATACACTACAATGGCAATTTTATCTTGTTCGCCTAGTTGCTCCAACAACAAATGAAACGATGATTTCAGTAAAGGCAATTTGTATGGATCGTTCATAGACCCAGAAACATCCAAAAGGAAAACTAGATTATTTGGCGGAATATGTTCTGTTGGCATGGTTTTGCCTTGAAGCCCAATATGGAGTAATTTGTTTTTATTGTTCCATGGGCATTCTGAAATTTCGGTATGAATAGCAAAGGGGTGTTCGTTTTGAGGAGCTTCATAGTCATACTTGAAATAGTTGATAAACTCTTCAATTCTTACGGCATCTTTAGGGGGTAATTGCCCTTGGGTAAGGAACCTTCTTGTATTACTGTAGGAGGCCGCATCAACATCAATAGAAAAAGTGGAAAGTGGATTTTTTAAGACTTCCAGAAATTCATTTTCCTTGATTACACCATATTCTTCAGTATTATAGTCGTCATTTTCTTCTATAGTCATGAAATCGACTGTTTCATAAATAGTTTCAGATTCGGAAGATTTGTAAGGACCTCGATTGCAGCTTGTAATCATAAGGAAAACTATGATTAGAATTGAGTGGGTTTTCATAAGTACTTCTTTTTAATTGTTGGTGATTTTTTGAATTGACTCTTTTGAAGAGTTTTACTTAGAAATTTGAATTTTTCTTACAAAAACAGTGCCAACAATTTTTATCTGATTACGTGTTGTAAGGATGAGAAGTAAATTGATCTAATGAATATAAGGGAAAGGTCATGTTTTTTAGTCTATTCAACGACTTGGTAGATGGTTACGGGTTCACTTTTATTTTTTAGGGAAATGCTTCCTATTTTTTCACAGATAAAGGACTCTTTTACTTTTTCGTAGCAATCTTCGCTAATGATGATTTGATTTTCCTTGGCGATATCCTGTAATCGGGCGGCAGTGTTTACGGCATCTCCAATAACGGTATAGTCCAGACGTTTTAAACTGGCCGATCCTATATTCCCAGAAATGACTTCCCCGCTTTTAATCCCTATGGATACTTTAGGGGTAAATGCCAGATCATTGCTCATTTGTGGTAGACTGTTGATTTTATTTCTTACCGCCAAGGCGGCATCTATAGCGCGATCTAAATGATATTCCCCTCTAAATACAGCCATAATAGCATCCCCAATAAATTTATCGATATAGCCATTTTGTGCCATGATTTCCTTTACCATTTCATCAAAATAGGCGTTTATTAGTGACACTACCGTGTTGGCTTTTGCATTTTCACTAATAGCTGTAAAGCCACATATATCAATAAAAATGGTAGTGGCTTCAATAGTTTCGTTATCCATGATGGTGACTTCAAATTCACGGCTGTTCATAAAGTTGAGGACACTTTCATCTACGTACATTTTTAAGATGTTGTTTTCCTTGACGGCTTGTATGGTTTGCTTGATATAGCGGGCGTGGTCAAGGGTTTTTTCCATGGTAAGGGTGAGGTCTTCAAAGTTGATGGGTTTGGTAACAAAGTCAAATGCACCACGGTTCATGGCTGTACGGATGTTTTCCATATCTCCATAAGCCGAAACGATTACAGCTTTAAGAAGAGGCTTTTGTTCGCTTAATTTTGAAAGTAGGGTAAGGCCATCCATTTCTGGCATGTTGATATCACTCAGTACAATGTCCAAATCAGGTAAATCGCCTATTTTGTCTAGCGCCTCATTGCCGTTTTGGGCAAAGTAAAATTCATATTCTTTTTGTCTAATTTGCTTTCTGAATTTTTGCTTTATCAGAACCTCTAAATCCGGTTCGTCATCTACTACCAATATTTTTGACATAACTAATTAGGTTTAAATCCGTAACTTTTAATTGGTTGTTCTACAGTCGATATCATGATATTATTTTCATAATGTTCCTTCTACTTAATGAATATCTTTCCTTGTTTGGATATTATACCTCTTACTTTTGGACTGTATCTTCATTGTTGATAGGTAATAAAATGGTAAACATGGTTCCCTTGTCTAGATCCTTTCCTGATACATTGTTAATGTTTATCGGTTTACCGTCACTGGTTTTAACGGTTAAGGTGCCGCCATGGGTTTTAATGATATCATACGACAATGACAATCCTAATCCTGTTCCTTGACCACTGGGTTTTGTTGTGAAAAAGGGCTGGAAAATTTTGTCCACCACCTCTGCAGGGATGCCATGACCATTATCGATAATATTGATTTCAATTTGATCGCCCACTTGTTTTGTTGCAACAGTAACCATTGGTTTATAATCGGGAGGGGCTGTTTTTTTCTTTTCATTTACGGCATAAAATGCGTTGTTGATGAGGTTTAGCAATACGCGGCCAATATCTTGGGGAGCTACCATGATTTTTGGGATTGAGTCGTCCAAATCCATCTGCATACCAGCCACAAAGGACTTGTCGCGAGCCCTAAGGCCATGATAGGAAAGACGCATGTATTCATCTGCCAATTTGTTGATGTCTGTCAATTCTTTATCGGAGCTACTGTTGCGGCTATGCTGTAGCATGCCTTTTACAATGGCATCGGCTCTTGTGCCGTGGTGCCTAATTTTTTCTTCATTGGCGGCGATGTCTCTCATGAGTTCTTCTTCCAGTTCAAGATCTCTTTCGCTTTCCGGTTTTTGTCTCTCGGCTTGAAGCTCTTCTATAAGTTCAGTGTTGATTTCTGAAAAATTATTGACAAAATTGAGAGGGTTTTGTATCTCGTGGGCAATACCCGCGGTTAACTCTCCTAGACTCGCCATTTTTTCGGATTGGATAAGTTGGGTTTGGGTGGCTTCAAGGTCGTGAAGGCTTTTCTCCAATTGGGAGGTGCGGTGTTTTACGCGCTCTTCAAGGATGCGGTTTTCCTTTTTTAACCATTGGGAACGGTAATTGCTAATGCTGTAGAGGATCAAAGCAAACAGGGTTACATAGGCCAAATAGGCCCACCAGGTCTTCCACCATGGAGGAATAATGTTGAAACTTAATTCTACAGGCTTACTCCATACATTGTTATAGCCCTTTGCAATGACTTTAAAAGTGTAATCCCCAGGGGGAAGGTCTCTGTAATTTTCACTTTTTGCTTCGGTGATGATATTGCTCCAGTTTTTGTCAATGCCCTCCAAAAAATAACGATAAACTACTGAGTTTGGATTGGAATAGGCCAAAGCATTAAAATTAAAACTGATGTAATTTTGATTGTGGGGGAGTTGTAGTTGCAATGGTAAATTATAAGGGCCTTCTACATTGTTGTATTCAATATTGGGGTCTAAAGCGCTTGAGGGGCTATTGCTATTTAAGGAATTACTATTGTCTAGAGGGGTTGGTAAACCTTGTTTTTTGTTATCAAGGATTTGGGAGTCACTTTTAAAGTTAATGGTTGTGTCGTAGAGGTTGATGCCAGTAATAAAGGTTTTTATTGGTATAGTATCCAGTTTCATTTCATCCAATATAGAAAGGATTTTGCTTTCAATCCCAATCCATAACCTACCCTGATCATCAATCATGGAGCTACCCATGTTCACATCCAAATACTGTAAGCCTTGTTCCTCTGCTATAGTGGTGACTTGCCATTGTTCATTTAAAGAATTGGCCCTTTCCATTTCTTCCAAAATGTTGATTCCTCTGAGGGAGCCAACATAGATTTTGTTGTTATGACTGTTAATATCGAAAATTTCATTTGATACCAAACCTTGTTCTTTTTGGAATATTTTAACTGAGCCGTTGCTAGGATTAAAGAGATAAGCACCTCGATCTGATGAAATCCAAAGTTTGTTTGGCTCACTTATATGAATATAGTTAAGGTTGTCGGTTAAAAAGCCATTTTCAGAAGTGAAATGCTCAATTGTATGATGTTGAGGGTCTATGCGATAAATGCCTTTTCCATTTGTTGATGCCCAAATGTTATTGTTGACATCTTTGCTAAGAGAATAAAAGCCGGTTCCACTTCCAACAGTGTCCAATTGGATTTTCTTAGCTTCTGTTAACTCTTTGTTTAGGATTAATATATTTCCGTCAAAGCTAGTTAGCCAAAAATTGCCGTTTTCGTCTTCAACTTTTGGCCCATAGTTTTGTAGTTCTTGGTCTTTAGTTAGGTATTGAATGGTTTGCTTTTCGGGATCTATAATGCTAATACCAGGAGAACTATTCCCAGTTGCCCAAATTCGATTTTTAGAATCTTTAAATAGATTTCTATTGTCCTCATGCAATAAATTGTCTTTGATACCAAGGTTTTTAATAGTCTTTGTTTTAGGATTGTAAAAGTCTATTCCACCTCTTGAGCCAATCCAAATGCTTTTATCATCGAGCATCACGTTACTCCATATGCTATCATTTGATAAGCCATCAATTGAGGAGTAATTACTAGCTCTTCCTTGTGATGTGTTTAATTTAAATATTCCACCGGTAGCCACAAATTTTTTGGTGGACCATATATTACCTTGATAGTCCTCCACAATGGATGCGATTGGTCGTCGACCCTTAGAATTATCTAAAATAAATTTTTCAATAGTCTGGTTGGATGGATCGTATTTTAAAATGGAGCCGATTCCTGTACCTAGCCACATATTTTTATGTTTGTCTTCATATGTGGAGGCGATGCCAACCCAATCTTCTATAAATTTAGAAACAGGTAGTCTGTTGTAAGTTTTATTTTTTTTGTCGATAAAAGCGACGCCATCCAGTCCTCCTATCCATAGGTTGCCTTTGGAGTCTTCTTCAATAGAAATGATTTTATTGCGTAAGCTATCTTTCTCTTTTTCGAATACTATGGATTGATTTGTACCTTTCTTAAGATCAAGGATATTTAAGCCATTAAACGAGGAAAGCCATACAAGACCTTCTTTATCAGTTAAAGGTGAAATATAAATTGAAGGAGTAGATTTCATTAATCCTTCTTTTGGAGTAATGTTTTTTATGGTTTGGTTTTCCAGGTTTATTACATGGTAGCCAAAATTAATATTGGAGTACCAAATATTTCCATACTTATCTTCTGTAAAGCCATATCCATCTCTTAGAGGAATGTCAGTAATAATTCTATAAGCTAATTTAAGTGATGGGTCTAAAATCCAAAGCCCACTATTACATTGTATCCAGATACGGTCCTTAGTATCGATAAATTGGCAAAAGGCATAAGATAAATCCAGACCTTGGTCAATTCCATAAAACTCAAATTTATGGGAGTCATAACGAGCAATCCCTACTTGGGTGCCAACCCACAAAAAGCCATTGTTGTCTTTTATAATATTGTTTGGCGAACCCGTTAACCCAAATGCTTGGCCTCCCGTTTGAACCCCTCTAGAGGTGCCGCTTATATTTGATAAAGGCCCCGCTTCGATAATATCAGGCTCCCCTAATGTTATAGTTTCTAATTCAAAGGTGAACGTGGGTAGAGAATCCAAATTGAATGGAGTAGAGGGGAGTTCGTTTAAATCAAGGTGTTCAGATTCTATTTGCCCCTCAATGTTGGTAATGTCATCTATAACAAAGGGTTTGGAAGGGATGCTCTCTAAGTCTAATTTCTTTGTAGGTAAGGGAGCCAGTTTAATGGAGGGGATGGAGTCCCAATTGATGGTGTCCTTTTTAGGAAAGGTTATTTTTTTCTCTATCGGGGGAAGGTATTCCATGTCCCATTTTGGTAATGGAGGCGCAGGAATCTTTTGTTGGCATGAAAAGAGCATCAAGCTTATGGTCACGCAATAGAATCCGATTAAGAATATTGGTTTTTGCTTATACATGGTCAGCTGTTCTAGATATTGAATGTTATAACATTTGATGGATTTCTTTTCTTAGGGATTCAAAGTCGATTGGTTTTGTGAAGAATTCCTTGGCACCGGATTGTATGGCTCTATTGAAATTGTCACTGTCGCCGTAAGCTGAAATCATGCTTACGGTGATATTTGGGAATTGTGATTTAATCTTGTCCAATAATTCCAAGCCCGTCATTCCCGGCATGTTGATATCGGAAAATACATAAACCACTTTGGGAGGGTTTTCCCGTTCCAGTATTTCCAAGGCTTCAGAACCAGAAAAGGCGAACAACAATTCTAGATTTTGGTTTCTTACTTCTCTTCTGAATTTTTGACGAAACAAGGTTTCAATATCTCTTTCGTCATCTACAATCAATACTTCCATAAGGCTGTTATTTGTTGGTTACATATTCATATACAGGATAAGTGGCATCTGCTTTTCCCTACTTTTTAGGCAGTGAATAGAAATGTTTTTTATGGTTGTTATGTTTGGGGTTTCAGCTTGAATAGCTTTTGTTCTTAGGGAACGGTCGGTTTTATTTTGGGAGGAATTGGGGATTATGATGAAATGCTTATTTCGTAAAAAACGAAATTTCTTCAGTAAGCCTTACTAAATACGATGTAAAACTTCATAACTAATATACAATAAAAATGATAATGAAATGAGGCTAAGTGAAATAAGTTGGAGTTGTGATGCTTCTTAGTGAGTAAAAGGAAGGGAGAATACGCTTCTCAAAAAGGAAGGGAACCCAGTTTTAATTGTGTTCAATTATTCTTGGTTCCCTTGAGAATGGAATATGTGGTCAAGTAAAGTTTTTAATAAACCCCACGGATAAACTCCTGTACGGTTGCTTTGTAAAATTCAGCAAGTGTTGCGTGTAGTTCTTTTGATAGTGGAGGTAGTTCAGATACCAGGGCATTGGCTTGTGCTTGATTTGGGGAACTGGCCCCAGGAATGATTGTAGACACGGCTTTATGATCTAAAATCCATCTCAAAGCTAACTGTGCCATGGTCATGCCTTTAGGTACTAAAGGCTTTAGGGCATCTGCAAATTCTACACCTTTTTCAAACGGTAAACCAGCAAAGGTTTCACCTACATTAAAGGCGTTACCATCCTTATTGTAGTTTCTGTGGTCTTCTTTTTCAAAGGTGGTAGTTTTAGTGAATTTACCCGCCAATAACCCACTGGCCAAAGGTAGACGTACAATAATGCCCACCTCTTTGGCTTCGGCTTGAGGTAATAATTCATTGACCAATTTCTGTCTGAAAATATTAAAAATAACCTGCAAGGATTGCAGGCCTTCTTGCTCTAAACACAACAGTCCTTCTTCAACCGACTCGACACTGGCTCCAAAGGTTTTGATGAGTCCTTCGCTTTTAAAATCGCGTAACCAATTGAAAACGTCTCCCTTTTGCATTTCGGCAGTTGGAATGCAATGCAGTTGCAACAAATCCAAGGCATCTACACCCAAGCGATCTAGGGAATGCTCGATGGCCTTTCGCATGGCATCTTTGGTGTAGGATGATGGATAGACATCGCCGCCGCGGCCAAATTTGGTAGCCACTTTAATATCTTTATCGGTTTGCTTTAAAAATTCCCCGATAAAGCTTTCGCTTTGCCCATTACCATAGACATCGGCGGTATCAAAAAAAGTGATACCGTTTTCTACGGCAGTGTTTAAAATATCCAATGCCTTATCTGTAGAAAATTGCTTTCCCCAATCGGCACCAATTTGCCAAGTTCCCAAGCCTATTTCGCTGACTTCAAATCCGTTTTTTCCTAAGTGTCTTGTTTTCATTTTAATGTTTTAAGGCTGAATTTAAGTTCAAAAATAGAGCCCTTTATAAAAATTTCCAAGTTCTAAATTTAAAGTGTTTTTTAGAGGAAAGGTAAATACAATATTGGTTTTAGCGGTAAAAAGAAAAATCCTTACTTTTTTAATGTAAGGATTTTGATAGTTGCTATAAACTTTCTGAGATTAGATTACTGCTATCGTATTTATAACTTTTGTAAATATTGCTTTTAGAGATGGTTGGGGAAAAGCAAATATTATTGTTTGGTGTATTCCTTGTAGTAGTATTCAGTTGGTTCTCCATTAACAATTTCTCCATTGAATTGAATTCGTAGGGTGCTGTTGTCAATGAGTATTACATTAGGGATGCTCCCATCGCAATCCTCACTTAGGCATTCATACTCAAAAGAAACTTCATAAACCTCGTTTATATTATTCCATGTTCCAGAGGTACTGTAATAACCGTTTACACATTCATTGTCAGGAGTACTGTAATTTGTGAAACTGTAATTTCCATTGGAATCAAAAATTTGTTGCCCTTGACTCGAACATTCATCTGCTGGAAATTCATATTCGGTGTTATTATAAAAGTCAACAGCTTTGGAGAAGTTCCAAGTGCCTGTAATTGGATCTTCGGTAACTGGATTTTGCGAGTTGTCGTCAGAAGAGGAACAGGCAAAAATTGTTGAAATTAGACAGAATGCAAAGAATAGGTTGTGTTTTTTGATAAGAGATTTTGTCATTAGATTGGTTTTAAGTTTTGTTTTAGTTCAAATTATAGCTGCAATAAACAGAAATATTTTGCGAAAACATAGATTTATTATATTTTCTTACAAGAGACTAAAAGTTCTAAAAAAAAGCCTCCCAATATGGAGGCTTTTTTTTTAGTGTTTTCTCTTTTTATTGAACAGCTTTATCAGCCACAATACGTTGCTCTTGGTTGGCCAATTGCCATGCAGTGTAGAAAACCAAACGAGTTCTGGTTTCCAATAAATCGTAGACTATTTTGTCTGGTGTATCGGTTGGCTTGTGGTAATCGGCATGGGAACCGTTGAAATAGAAAATAGCCGGAACATTATGTTTTGCAAAGTTGTAGTGATCTGATCTGAAATAGAAACGGTTGGGATCGTTCTCTGCATTATAAGTGTAATCAAGATCTATTTTAGTGTATTTTTCATTGGTAGCTTCAGAGATTTGGTGCAGTTCTGTGCTCAAGCGATCTGCTCCAATCAAGTATACATAGTTTGGGTTATCTGTATGCTTGTCATCTACACGGCCAATCATGTCGATGTTTAAATCGGCTATAGTGTTTTCCAAAGGAAAAACAGGATTGAAATCGGTGTAATACTTAGAGCCCAATAGGCCTTTTTCTTCTCCGGTTACATGTAAAAACAAAATGGAGCGCTTAGGTCCTTTCCCTTCTTTTACGGCTGTTTTAAAGGCTTCAGCAATTTCCAAAAGGGCCACTGTCCCTGAACCGTCATCATCAGCACCATTGTAAATCTGTCCATTTTTGATACCCTCATGGTCTAGGTGGGAAGAAATTACCAAAATTTCTTCTGGTTTTTCTGAACCTTTGATAAATGCCAGTACATTTTCAGAATTAATGTTATTTGATTCCGTGGTAATATCTATTGTTACAGTTGCTTCGATAGTTTTGGAGTTATTATCTGTAAGGATGTTGGTGTAAATTTCTTTACCAACAATGTCGTTGATAATGAAATGCGGAACATTTATCCCGTCTCCTTGAACCGCCATGGTGCCATGGTTACTTTTGGTTGCTTGCTTTTGGTAGAAATTGGCCACACGATCAAAGGATTCACTATCCATATAGATAACCGCTTTGGCTCCTTTCGTAATGGCAACGTCCCTTTTTAAGTTTCTTGCACCGCGACCAGAGGTCCAAATGGTAGGTTTTTCGGTTCCCGAGGTGATATAGGTGCCGTCCTCGTTTTGTGGTTCCCCCGATTTCATAAGCACGATTTTGTCCTTTACATCGAGGTTGTTGTAGTTGGAGTATTTTTCTGATTCAATACCGTAAGCCACATATACAATGTCTTTGGCCTCTATATGCTGAGTAGAGGACGTTCCTAGAGGAGCGTAGTCAACAAAACAGGTTAAGGTTTTCCCGTTTATGAAGATATTGGTTTGGGATGTTCCCTTTATTTCCAAAGGAACCTTTTGAAAGTAAGTGCCTGCCATAGGTGAAGGCACTTCCATATCTTGATATTGTTGCGCCAAGAATGCTACGGCTTTCTTTTGTCCTTCGGTACCAGTTTCCCTTCCCTGAAATTCGTCAGAGGCATAGGTGTAAAGTAATTCTTTGAGTTCTGCGGATGTAATCGTATTGGCATAAACCGTAGGATCTGTAGAGGTAGGGGTTAGGTTGAAATGTTCGTTTTTCTTGGAGCTGCTACAGCTAGATATTAGCAACGCGAGGCAGCAAAGGGTAATCAGGTTTTTCATTAAGCGCAAAATTAAAGCTATACTGAATTAAAATTAGAAAAATTATCCTGCGAATGTAATAATTATGTTAAACAGAATGGTTTAAAATAAAAGGCTTTAACACAGTTTTATTCCTGGTCTAGAGTCAATTTATGTTTGGAATTGGCCAAATACCAGGCCGTGGCAAAGATTAATTGGGTGCGTTTCGCCAAAAGGGGATAGTTCAGTTTTTCTGCGGTATCTGTTGGTTTGTGGTAATCTTCGTGTTCTCCGTTAAAATAAAAGATGACAGGAATTCCGGCTTGGGCAAAGTTGTATTGATCGGATCTGGAGAAGTAATGGTTGGTGTCATTTTTGTCGTTGAATCTGTAATCCAAATCCAATTGGGAGAAGGTAGTATTGGCGGTTTCCGAAATAAAGTATAACTCCTTACTGAGTCTATCAGCTCCTATAACGTACACATAATTTGGGGTGTCCATGTGTGTTTCATCAACTCGACCAATCATATCAATATTCAGGTTGGCAATGGTTTTTTTTAGGGGAACAATTGGGTGTTCTACATAGAATTTTGATCCCATAAGGCCTTCTTCTTCCCCAGTAAGGTGAAGGAACAGGATACTTCGTTTAGGCCCATTTCCATTTTTTTTGGCTTCGTTAAAGGCTTCTGCCATTTCCATAAGGGCAGCAGTTCCAGAGGCATTGTCATCGGCGCCGTTGTAGATTTCACCGTTTTCCACACCTTCATGATCTAGATGCGCAGTAATGATGATGGTTTCCTTGGGGTGCTTGTTGCCCTCAATATAGGCAACCACATTTTGGGAGCTGTTAAGGCTATCTGTAAAAAAAGATTTGGGAACCGGTTGAAAATAATTTTGATTGCCAAAAGGGGATGGAATGCCTTGGGCGATATAGTAATCTTTAAGATAATTGGCTGCTTCCTTTAGGCCTGTTTCGCCGGTTTTTCGACCTTGGTATTGGTCTGAGGACAATTCGTAAACATAGTCCATCAATTCTTGCGAGGTAATGGTGCTGGCGTACTGTTCTACAGTCTGTCGGTCTTCAAAAACAATGCTATTTTTGAGGTCCTCAATGCGTTCACTATACTTTTTTGTGGCACAGGATCCAACAATGGAAAGAACAGAAGTGAAAATGAAAAGCTTCATTGTACTGTGTTAATTGTCAGTCAAATAAAGCGAAAAAAAAAGGAATACCGAAGTATTCCTTAAAATTTGTGGGAAGTGAATTATTCAAATTCTATATCGTCAACTTCTTCAATATCAATTTCTTCAGTATCTAGATCGATGTCTTCTATTTCCAGATCCTCTTCGTCAATGTCCAATTCTTCCAGAATTTCCTTAGAATTTTCTTCCGATTCTTTGGCGCGTTCCTGCAATTCTTCGGTATTGCCAACTTCTACGGTATGGAATACCGATTTGTAGATGGAGATACCCAAAGTGATGATGGTTAACAGGAAAATATACTGCACCACTTTTTTGGATTTGTTCTGCTTTTTGGAAACAAAAAAGATGGAAAGTCCCAATAAAAAAGCCAATATAGCAGGGATAAACGCTAGATTGGATAGTGGGGTCAAGGCTAGAATAACGGCCAATAGACTGGTGATAAATCCTAAAATGATCAATGCTTTTCTCATGCTCTTAGTTTTTAAGGCCTGTGGCCGATTTTATTTTTAATTCGCCATTACCTACTGCAATCTTAAATTTGGCGTATACAGGAATTTTATTGGCATCGGCCGTCAACCATAATAAGTTGTCGTTGGTACCTTTTAGGACATCGCTGTTGTTGATGGAAATAGCCAATTTGTAGCAGGTTTTTTGCCCAAGGCTAGTGTTGATTGTTTCGGTACCCAAATATTTAAAATTGACAATGTTTTCTTTGTTGTCAAACAATACTTTGAACGATTTGGTTGCCCCTGTTGATAGACTAGCAAGATCCAAAGTACGCAGCTTGTAAAGTGTGCTTACCAAATCCCGGGTAGTGCTGCTAATGGAGACCGTGGTATTTTCTTCGTTAAAACCGCCGCCTTTCTTTTTCTTCTTTTTAAGGCTTTTTACAGTGTTTGTTTTATGGCTGTATTTGTATTGCATAAACTTGTAATAGCCACCTTCGTCTATTTCTCTTTTGTATAGGTAAGGGGAAAGGGTTTTAGGGCTTACATAGCTTTCGTATAGGTCTCTAATTTTAAAGAAATTGTCCCATTTGCTATAGGTTGCCGCTGTACATTTTAAGCGAAGTAAGGTCGCTTTGGAAGTGGTTACTTCACTGGTTTCCATTTTAACTTGCGCAAGTTCCGTTAGGATTCCAGACATGTTGTAAGATGCTGAAAAAATAAGGGTTTCTCCAGCGCCAACGGCGTCGTTTTGGGCAAAAGACAGCACAGAAACCAAAAAAGAAAAGGCTAGTGTTAAGCGAATTTTGTTCATAGGGCTTTGTTTAAACTCTAAATGCTTTTAACATTTATTGTGCCAAATGTATTATTAAGTTTTTAGATTGAAAAAAGTATTTTTTTGAAGCTATTTCAATATGGTAACTTCTGTATAATTCGAGATAATTTGCTTTACAACTATAAATAATTCCTTTTATTGTTGCTTTACTTTATTTTTGATGGGCAATCACATTTGTAAACCATGATCACAACTATTGCATTTTTGTTACTGCTGGCTTTTGGAGTATTCGCTCTATCTAAGTTGAAACGTAAACCTGTAGAACCTTTTCCAAAACATTGGCACAAATTACTCATGGAGCATGTGGAATTTTATGAAGGATTACCACAAAAGGAGCAACAGCGTTTTCAAAAACGGATGATGGAGTTTTTAAGTGAGGTGTATTTGGAAGGTGTTAAAGTAGAACTCGAAGAATTGGACAAAATCCTGATTGCCGCCAGCGCCGTGATTCCTGTTTTTGGGTTTCCAGAGTGGCATTATACTAATTTAAGTGGGGTATTGCTCTATCCCGATAACTTTAATGAAGATTTCGAGTTTGAAGACAAAAAGGGCAACCGCATTATTGCTGGAGTTGTTGGCACTGGCCGATTGGAAAAGCAAATGATCCTTTCCAAAAAAGCGTTGCGACATGGGTTTTCAAAAAGTTCATCCAAAACCAATACGGGCATTCATGAGTTTGTGCACCTCATTGATAAAATGGATGGAGTGACAGATGGGGTTCCAGAGCGTTTGATACAGCACGCTTATGTGATTCCTTGGTTAAAAATGATTCATAAGGAAATGGAAGCCATTAATGACAATAAATCGGATATTAGAAATTATGGAGGCACCAATGAGGCAGAATTTTTTGCGGTGGCTTCTGAGTATTTTTTCGAAAATCCCGAGCGCATGAAAAAGAAGCATACGGAATTGTACAAGATGCTAGAAAGTTGTTTTTACGGATCTGCAACTGCGGCGAAGTAAGATGCTTTAGCTATCGTGGTCGTCTCTCTGTTTGCCGTTAATGGCGTCTATTTTGATCACATAAACTACGGGAACATCGCCAAGATGTATTTTACTCGAAAACTCACTAAGGAAGTCTACATCCTTGTGCTCTTTCATCATAATCAAATCTTTTACTCCTAAAGAGAAACTGTGCAATTGAGCTTTGGCGTAGCTGCCTGTAAGCTCCTCATAGGTACCATGAACCAACACAGATTTCCATTCGTTTACCGAGGTTACTTCTTCTACCTGTAGGGCCACGTCTCTGTGTTTTCGCATGGCATTAATTTTATGACCTTCGGCCGCATATGCCAAAATCCAATGGTTGGCTGTGTCATAAAAATACGTAATCGGAGCAATGAAGGGTTGGTGGTAAAACATATAAGCCAAATGACCAATGTAGTTCCTCTCGAGCACCATATAGCATTCCTTTTGGTTTAATGTCTTGATCATGGCTGTGATGTTAAAACGTTGGTAATGAGTAAATTTATTTAAAATTAAACTAAAATGGAATGATATTTATCATTAATGTTTATTTTAAATTAATCTTGTTAATATATTGATTGTTAGTGTTTATGGCTGTTTTTGCGGTGTGCTAGAGATTTTTGGTGTTCAATAGGAGGTTTTTAGAATGTAAAAATCTTGTGTTCAGTATTTTGTGTGTGATTTTTGTCATAGTTTAAATGCGCTAATTGTCTTAAATTTAGGGGAAATATCCTTAAAGGGTTTGATCATGGAATATCATGTATTAATACCGACAGACTTTTCTGATAACGCATGGAATGCAACCGTCCACGCCATGAACCTTTTGGCTGAAGAAGCGTGCACATTTTATTTCCTAAATGCCATGAATGCCAAGATTTCGGCCATGTCCAATATGTCCAAAAAATTTAATGAGGCCATGAGCGAAAGTGCCATTAAGGAACTGAGGGATTTAAAAGCGATGGCGGAAGCGGCCCATCCCAAGGAGAAACACCGTTTTGAGATCATTTTTAGTAGCGAAAGCCTAAATGATGCCATTGCCACCAGTGTTAAAAAATACAAGCTCAATTTGGTGGTTATGGGCACCAAAGGGGCAACCGGTGCCAAGGAAGTCTTTTTTGGAAGCAATACGGTGGGCTTGATTTCCAAATTGTCATTATGCCCATTGATTATTGTTCCAGAAGATTGCCAATTTAAAATTCCGAAGCAAATAGCCTTTCCAACAAACTTTATAAGACCTTATCGTGCGGAAGATTTGCAGCCGTTGTTTACCATGGCTCAACAATTTGGTACAAGAATTAGGGTAGTACACATACAGGAAAAAAGTAGGTTGAGTGCCGAACAAAGAAATCATTATACATTGTTAAAAGAACTTTTGGAACCCTATGAGCACAGTTTTCATTGGATGCCCAATTACTCCAGTAAAACTCATGAAATCTTTGATTTTATTGAAGAATTGGAGATTGATATGTTGGTGATGATTAATTATAAACACAGCCTTTTGGAACGATTTACGAGGGAACCTGTCATTAAGAAAATAGGATATCATCCTGCGGTTCCCTTTATGGTAATCCCAGATTGAGCCCACAAACGTCTTGGTCTGTCAACTAACAACACGAATAATAACTTTTAAATTTAGAAGTCATGAGAAAAAAAATTTTGTTACCAACAGACTTCTCCAAGAACGCTTGGCAAGCTATGAACTATGCCATTGAACTCTACCAAAACGACCATTGCGATTTCTATGTGCTCAATGTGTTTACGGCCACTAGCAATATTTTGAAAAGTTTGTTGAACATGGAACCCGGAAGCGAACTCTACGAAACGGCAAAGTCCAATTCGGAAGAAGGCTTGGCGGAGGTGATGGATAAATTGGCATTTAAGTATGAACACAATCCAAAGCACCATTTTGAGACCATTTCAACCTTTAACAATCCAATAGAAGCCATTAAGGAGATTGTGGAACAAAAGGATATCGATATGATTGTCATGGGCACCAAAGGCGAAACAGGCTCCGAGCATGTAGCCTATGGTAGTACCGCAGTTTACGTAATGGAGAAGGTACGCAATTGCCCTGTAATTGTGGTGCCTGAAGCTAGTAAGCTGGCTATGCCCAAGGAGATTGTGTTTCCTACCAGTTTTAAAACCCATTACAAAAAACGGGAGCTGGCCTATTTGGTAGAGTTGGCTCAAAAGTGTCAGGCCACAATCAGTATTCTGTATGTTTCAGATGATGACCTATTGGACGAGAAACAGGCTGAGCATAAGCAAATGCTGGAAGAGCAGTTGGAAGATGTATCTTACGAATATCACACCTTGCATTACAAGGCAGTCGAACCCGCAGTGAATATGTTTGTAGAAAGTAGGGATAGTGATATGGTGGCCTTCATCAATAAAAAACACTCTTTTTTCGGAAGTATTTTGAGCAATCCCATGGTGAAAAATATCGGGTTCCATTCAAGGGTTCCTATTTTGGTCATGCACGATTTAAGGAATTGATTTGCATTGGGTCTTAAATAATCAAGCATGGTAAATCACAATTTGGATATTACAAAGTCTTCAGGGGAGCGGGTGAGTTTTTCATTGCCCAAATTGAAGGCCTCGCTAAGACGCGTAGGGGCTAGTGATGAGGTGGTCAGCCAAATTATTGATAAGGTTCGGGATGAACTCTACCAGGGAATTTCTACTAAGGAAATCTATAATAGAGCCTTTGCATTGCTCAAAAAGAAAAGTAGGTATTGGGCCTCCAAATACAAGTTGAAGCGGGCCATCTATGAACTGGGGCCAACGGGGTATCCATTCGAGAAATTTGTAGGCGCAATTTTAAAGTATTCTGGTTATAATACAGAAGTAAGCCAGATTGTACAGGGAAAGTGTGTCTCGCACGAAATAGATGTGGTGGCCCATAAAAATAACGAAACCACTATTGTAGAATGTAAGTTCCATAGCGAGCAGGGACAAAATTGTAATGTCAAGATTCCCCTATACATCCATTCCCGATATCAAGATGTGAAAGCACATTGGAATACCAATGTAAACAACAACTCCATTTTAACCGATGGCTGGTTGGTTACCAATACGCGTTTTACCTCGGATGCTTTGCAATTTGGAAAATGCTGTGGATTGTATCTGCTTAGTTGGGATTATCCAGATGGCAATGGCTTAAGAGATAGGATAGACCGTTTGGGGTTGTACCCAATTACGGTGTCCTCATTGCTTACCAATCGAGAAAAGCAATTTCTGCTGAGTAGGGATGTGGTTTTGTGTCGGGACCTAATGGGAGATTCCTTTTACTTGGATCACCTAGGTGTTTCAGAATCCCGAAAGGAGCGCATTTTAAAGGAAATTGAACAACTATGTAATTTACCGCATGAAGAATGAAAAATTATGCAAACATCCATTTTTTGGGAGCCTCAGGCGTGGTAACCGGCTCTAAATACTTTGTGGAAACTTCAGAGATGAACATCCTTGTAGATTGTGGTATGTTTCAAGGGCTAAAGGAATTGAGGCAGCTCAACTGGGAAGAATTGCCCATTGATGTAGAAACAATAGATGTGGTGCTGTTAACCCACGGCCATTTGGATCACGTAGGCTATTTGCCTAAGTTGGTTCAGAAGGGGTTTTCGGGAAAAATTATTGGAACGGCGCCAACCTTGGCTATTGCGGAAATCATTTTAAAAGACAGTGCCAAGATTCAGGAAGAAGAAGCCGAAAAAGCCAATAAAGAGCATTATACAAAACACCATCCCGCCTTACCTTTTTATACAGAGGAAGATGTGGAGAAAACCTTGCGATTTTTTCAAGTAGGGATTCAGGATACCTGGTTGAACCTTTCGGAACATATTACCTATCGGTTTCGGTACAACGGGCATATCATAGGGGCAACTTTTATTGAATTGGACATTAATGGGAAACGCTTTGTGTTTTCTGGTGATATAGGGCGTTGGGATGATTATTTGTTGAACGATCCTAAAACTCCGGAATGGGCCGATTATTTGTTTGTGGAAAGCACCTATGGAAACAAATTGCATCCAGAGGAAGATGTAGAAGATATCATGGCCCAATTGGTCTTGGATACTATAGAAAAACAAGGGAATCTCATTATTCCCAGTTTTGCTGTGGAACGTTTACAGACCCTGATTTACATTCTTTGGAAACTTTACAAAAGCAACAAAATTCCAAATATTCCCATATTTATTGACAGCCCAATGGGTAACAATGTGTTGGAAGTTTTTAAACGCTTTCCAAAATGGCACAAATTGCCCATGCAGGAATATGATGCCATGTGCAATCATGTCAATATTGTGCAATCCTTTGGTGAAACCTGGGAAACCATTGATGATCCAAGGCCAAAAATAATCATTGCGGGTAGCGGGATGGTAACCGGAGGACGGGTGTTGACCTATTTGCAGCAATTTATAGATGTGCCTAGTACCACCGTATTGTTGGTGGGATATCAGGCGGAAGGGACCCGTGGGCGCCAACTGAAGGACGGGGCTCATGAAATTAAGTTTTACGGTAGGTATTATCCTGTAAAGGCTACTGTAAAATGTTTGGATAGTCTTTCTGCCCATGCCGATCAGGATGATTTGCTTCATTGGTTGCGCACCATTAAAAACATTCCAGAGAAGGTGTATTTGGTACATGGAGAACCACCGGCCTTGGATGCCTTTAGGTTGAAAATAGAGAGTGAATTTGGCTGGAAGGTCACTATTCCAAAATTATTGGATACCGAAAAAGTGATGTTGTAATCTTCAAAAATAAGGTCGATTTTTTTGAAAGTAAATTCCTTTAAAATTAGGTTGTAAATAATGTAACTAACTGATATATATCATTTTATTTTTCGTGTGATATCCTTACATTGGGGTTGGTAAGTTTAACCATTAAAATTAAGGTCATGTCACTTATTAAATTTAACAAAAGAAACCGATTACTCCCATTTTGGGATGATGAGGGTTTAAAATCGCTGTTGGGCTCTGATGCTTTTTTCAACAACGATTTATTTGACGAGGACAATTCAATGCCTGCGATGAATGTTACCGAACATGACAAAGACTTTGAAATTGAATTTGCGGCTCCTGGGTTCTCTAAAAAGGACTTCGAAGTGACTATTGATGACAATGTGCTACGTGTTTGTGGCAAGAAGGAAAATGAAGTAGAGGAAAATGAAGAACACGGCTACAAGCGTAGAGAATTCAACTATAATTACTTTGAACGCTCTTTGAAATTACCAAAATCTGTTGCTATGGACCAAGAGGTTAAAGCAAAATACAAAGATGGTATTTTAAAGTTGAACCTTCTAAAAAGAGAAAACGCCAACGAGTCTCTAAAAAAAATTATTGAGGTTAATTGATAGTGAAAAAGGCAGAAAGTAAGGGGTAACCGCTTTCTGCTTTTTTTTGTTTGTAAAAGTGCGTAACTTCAAATAGTTAAAGCTCCTTAACCCAATGCTATTGTTTTTTTAATGTTGACCAAATACCTCCCAATTTTTGTATTGCTTTCTCTGCTTGCCGAAGTTTTGGGAACTATTGGTGGGTTTGGATCTTCGGTATACTTTGTGCCTATTGCCAATTTTTTCTTCGACTTTCAATCCGTTCTTGGGCTTACGGCCTTGTACCATTTGGCAAGCAATACCAGTAAAATTGTTTTGTTCAAAAAGGGATTTGATAAAAAGCTGGTTTTAACATTGGGTATTCCAGCGGTTATTTTTGTGTCCGTAGGGGCATATTTTAGTAAATATTTTAATCCTAAGGTATTAACGTATGTGTTGGGGGTATTTTTAATGCTCATGAGTTTAATTTTTTTAATCTTCAGTAAACTTCGAGTTATTCCTAATGTTTCAAATGCCATTGTAGGAGGTTCGTTGTCTGGATTAAGTGCGGGACTTTTGGGAACTGGAGGTGCCATAAGGGGGATTACAATGGCAGCTTTTAAAATGGATAAGGATAAATTTATAGCCACTTCTGCGGTAATCGATTTGGCGGTGGATTTTAGCCGTACCATTGTGTACTATTTCAATGGGTATATGCGCAAGGACTTTATGTATTTGATTCCAATTTTGATTGTGATAAGTGTTGTCGGGACTTGGATAGGCAAAAAAATCTTGGAGCGCGTATCTCAAGAGCAGTTTCGGAATTTCGTTTTAATGCTCATCTTTCTTATTGGTATTGTAAGTGTGGTGGCCAATAAATAAGGCTGTTTAATGACTATGGAAAATTAATAATGGCAGGGTAAGATTGTTGCTGATTCTTGCTGTAGATGAGGTGGATAAATAGCGCTCAAAAAAACGTTCCCTATGTGTGATTAGGGTCACCAGATCGATAGGGTTGGTCTGTAGGTAACTATGGGAGGCATAATACACGGGAACATTGTTTATTACATGATATTGATAATTGATAGGATTATCAAGTGTTTGGAGTACTTTGAGATCTTCTTCTTTTTTTAAATCTATCCGTTTTGGATTGTGGGGATGGATTCTTAATACATGTAGGGAGCTCTCAAAGGTTGATACAAAGCTTAAAATACCCTTTTTGAAAGCGGCATCATCCATAGAAGTGTCTTCGTCCAAAGGAAGAATGGTGTTTTTTGGAGGACGGTATTTAAAGCCTTCGGGGATCACCAAAGTAGGGCAGTCCACTTTTCTGATAACATTAATGGTGTTACTTCCAAAAATGACTTCTTGGGCACCTGTAGCTCCGTTGGTACCCATAACTACCATATCGATATCTTTAGAGGCAATGACCTGTTGTATGGCATTGGTGAGAATATCAAAATCAACCAAATACTCTATACTGTTGTCGCTAAGGTCAAAATCGCGTTGAAGAGTATCCACTAAGGCAGCAAGGCGTTTTTTTGCGGGGCTTATCAGGGCTTGGTAAATGGGCTGCCCGCCAGCCACCATTAAATCGTCCGAGGTGAAAGCGGTCGCACTTTTCACATGTAACAAATAATACTGCATGTTTTTGCCTTTGAATAAATTTAGGGCGTAACCAATGGCATTGATAGAGTTCTGCGAAAAGTCTGTTAACAGTAATATGGTTTTCATTGCAGGATTATTTGTTATTTATAAAGATACCCAAGAATTATGATAAAGCTTATGATATTTCTCATAAAGACTTGATTTTGAGTGGTGATTTGGAAGTGTTATACAAGCATAATATTGATCAACAAAACCATTTGTGAGAGATGGCTGATAAATGTCATTGTATAGCGAACTAAATTGTTTTAATTTTATAGGGTAAATTGACATACATCAACACTACTAAGATCATGAAATACCAGATATTATTGCCGACTGATTTCTCTGATAATGCGTGGAATGCCACAGTTTATGCGCTTAAATTATTAGCTGAAGAAGAATGTACTTTCTATTTGCTGCATTGCAAGAATGAAAAGATTTCTGCCATGGCCAATATGTCCAAAAAGTATAATGATGTGATGCGGGAGAGCAACCTCAAGGAATTGACCAAGTTAAAAGAAACTGTGGAGGCTGCCAACACAAATCCAAATCATTCATTTGAAATCATTTTAAGTGCAGGAAATCTGGGAGAATCTGTTGAGGCCTACATAAGAAAATATCACATCAACTTAATTGTGATGGGAACCACAGGAGCTACAGGTGCCAAAGGCATGTTGTTTGGCAGTAATACGGTAGGCATTATTGGTAGAATAAAGAATTGTCCAATTTTGGCTATTCCGGATAAAAGTGAATTTGTGCCCCCAAAACAAATTGCTTTTCCAACCGATTACAACCGTTTTTACAGTCCAACCGAAATGGGAGCAATCAAGAATATTGCCGAGTTGTTCAACTCCAAAATTAATGTGGTACACATCAATACTGAATCGAAGCTTACGGAAATACAAACCTATAATGTGAACGCTGTTAAGGAGTATATGCAGGACTTAGACCATAGCTTCCATTGGATGCCGCATTATGCCAAAAAAGCTACTGAAATCAATGATTTTGTGGACGAGCACAACATAGATATGTTGGCTATGGTGAGTTACCAGCATAGTTTATATGAAAGTTTAACAAGAGAGCCTGTAATTAAAAAAATAGGGAGTCAATTAAAGGTGCCCTTCCTGATCATACCGGAAAGTAAGGATTAAGAAATTGTATGCCGTTTTTCGTCTGTATTTATAGGATGAATCAGAAGTTTGCAAGCCCTTTTTTACTGGCAATCTAGAGATAAGGTAATATTAACGTTCACTTTGAATTGGCTAAATTTAAAAGCTTTAAATTTAGCTTGTTAATCAAAAATAATGAGCATTATGGACAGCCTTAAAAATCTTCAGGACGAATTATTGGAGGAATATCACATCACCCAAAAGTTCTTCAAATTGTACCCCAACGATAAGAATGAGTATGCCCCTCATGAAAAGAGCATGAAAATGGGACATTTAAGTACCCATATAGCAGAAATATTTGGATGGCCAGAAGTAGTATTGACTACAGATGAGTTGGATTTTAAAGAAGGGGACGGACCAAAATTGAAGGAAAACGCCCAAGAGTTGGAGCAGACCCTTAATGAGAAGTATGAAAAAAACATGGCCGCGCTTAGAGCAGCCAACGAAGGTGATTTAAGTGATGTCTGGGCATTGAAGATGAATGGACACACCATAAAGGAATGGTCTAAATATGGAGCCATAAGACATTCCCTCAATCAAATAACCCATCATAGAGCGCAGTTGGGAGTGTATTACCGTTTGTTGGGAATTCCAGTTCCTGCCAGTTATGGACCTTCGGCCGATGAACAGAATTTTTAAAACCAGGAGCCTATGTTTGCCGTAATTTATTCATTTAAAGTAAAAGAAGGTTTGGAAGCTACATTTGTAAATGGCTGGAGACAACTTACCGAGCTTGTCCATCAGTACGAGGGCGGTTTGGGGTCTCGACTGCATAAAAAAAATGATTCACATTATATCGCTTATGCCCAATGGCCCGATTATGAAACATGGCAGTCGGCAGGCAAGAACCTTCCGGAGAGTGCCAATAAAATTAGAAAATTCCTTAGGGATTCCTGCGATGAATTTGAAACCCTGTTTGAATTGGATGTGGTTGAAGATTTGCTAAAGGACCAACCTTACGAGGTTTAGTCCTTATGAAACTTATAATAGAGCGCTCACTTTACAGTGGGCGCTTTTGCGTTAAAAACTAAGCATGTGACAAAAAGGCTTGGTAACCTAAGTTACTGACAACCCTTTTTTTCAAATGTATTTTTGTCCCAACATTTAAGAATACATTATGAAGCATCGTTTATATATTTTTGTAATAACGCTGATAGGCTTACAGTTTTCAGGGAACGCCCAAACCGAAGTGCCTATTGCTAAATCGGAGGTTTTGGATGCCGTGGTTGAATCCAATCACAGCCTTAAAATTTCCGAAGAACAGTTCAATGCCGCTAGGGCAGATTTTAGGCAGACCAATGCTGTCTTTTTGCCAAACATTACGGCATCGCACACAGGGATTTCCACAACTAATCCCTTAATGGCCTTTGGTTCTAAATTGAACCAAGAAATAGTAACGGCCGCCGATTTCAATCCGGATCTTTTAAATGATCCACAGCAAATTCAAAATTTTGCTACCAAGTTCGAGATTCAACAACCCTTGATCAATGTGGATGGTTTTTACCAACGTAAGGCTGCTAAATCCAAAATGGAAGCCACGGCACTACAAAGTGAGCGTACCAAAGACTATCTCACGTTTGAAGTGGACAAGGCCTATATGCAATTGCAGTTGGCCTATAAAGGCGTAGAGGTGTTGGAGCAGGCTTTGGAAGCTGCTTTGGCCAACAAGCAATTGGCAGACAATAGTTACACTCAAGGCTACTTGCAAAAATCGGATGTATTGGCTGTTGAGGTTCGTGTAACCGAAGTGAGAAACCAATTGCAAACGGCCAAGAGCCAAGTGCAAAACGCTTCAAACTATATCTCTTTTTTAATGAATACAAGTCAGGATGTAGTGTATCTTCCAACAGATGCGCTTGAAGCGGAGATGTTAACGGAAGAGAATGCCTTGATGATTTCCAAAGAACGTTCAGATATCAAGGCGATGGAGTTGGCAAGCAATGCCTATGAAACCCAATACAAGGCCGATAAAATGACCTTTTTACCACGTCTAAATGCTTTTGGAAGTTATGAGCTGTATGACGATCAAATTTTCCATGCCGATGCCAGTGGGTATCTGTTTGGGGCCTCGTTGAGCTGGAATATATTGGAAGGAACCAAGCGTTTTGGCAAAGCCCAAAAAAGTAGAGCCGAGTTTGAAACGTCCAAACTTCAGTATGAACAATATGTCTCACAAAGCCAAATGGAACTCAACAAAGCCAAGCGCATGTTGAATGATGCCAAAAACAGATTGCAACTGTCCAAATTGGCCTTGGATCAATCGGAAGAATCTTTACGAATCAGAACCAATCGTTTTGAGGAAGGATTGGAGAAAACTACCGATTTGTTGATGTCTGAGACACTATACGCCCAAAAGCAATTGGAATATTACCAAACTATTTTCGAATATAACTATGCACAGGCTTATGTGCAGTTTCTAACCAAATAAATTACTAAGCAAGACAGATATACATATGAAAACATTATACACATTATCAATCGTAGCTGTAACAGCATTGTTTATGAGCTGCGGAAGCAAGGACGCAAAACAGGAATCGCAAAAGGGACCGGCAGTAGCCGTAACGGTAAGTCCTGTTAAGGCCGATGGAAATAACACTTTTTTAAGTGTTAGCGGGAAAGTACAGGCCGTAAACAGTGCCGATTTGAGCACCCGTTTTATGGGGTATGTAAACAGTGTGCCCGTAAAAGTGGGAGACCAAGTAAGAAAAGGGCAATTGTTGGTAGCTATCAATAATAGTGACCTTGAGGCCAAGCGCGCACAAATCAATGCGGGAATTACCCAAGCAACTGCAGCGTTTAAAAATGCCGAAAAGGATTATAACCGCTACAAAAACCTATTTGCACAAAACAGTGCAACCCAAAAGGAATTTGATGATATCACGGCTCGATATGATATGGCAGCGGCCAATCTAGAGGCGGCTAAGCAGCAGAAAAATGAAATCAATGCCCAAATGGCTTATACCAATATCACCGCACCTTTTAATGGAGTGGTAACAGTTACTACGGTAAAGGCAGGCGATATGGCGAATCCTGGAATGCCATTGGTATCCGTGGAAGGTCCAGGGAACTTTGAGGTTATTGCCATGGTGCCAGAGTCGGATATTTCAAAAGTGGCCAAAAATCAAAAAGTAGAGGTATTGGTAAAAGCAACCAATAAAACCTATGAAGGGAACGTAACGGAAGTAAGTACTTCAGCAAAACATACCGGAGGGCAATATGTGGTAAAGATAGCCTTGCCTAAAGCAGATGATAAGATTCTGTCAGGCATGTTTGCCACAGTACAATTCCCAATGGAAGGCTCTACCCAAAAACAAATGGTTTTGTTGCCAACTTCAGCAATTGTTACCAAGGGACAATTAACTGGAGTCTATACGGTAAGCCAAAATAACACAGCAGTATTACGTTGGTTACGATTGGGCCGTACCTATGGAGATCAAGTAGAAGTATTGTCAGGTTTGGATAGCAGCGAAACTTATATTGTTTCAGCTGAAGGTAAATTATACAACGGAGCTTCAATAACCATTAAATAAGCAGAACAGATGAAAGAAGGTTTAGCAGGAAAAATAGCCAAGAGTTTTATAGGCTCTAAGCTTACAGTGCTCCTTATGATTGTGTTTATGGTCATTGGGGTCTATAGTTCATTTTTAATTCCTAGGGAAGAAGAGCCACAAATTGATGTGCCTATGGCCGATATTTTTGTGGGGTATCCAGGCGCTAGCCCAACTGAGGTTGAGTCGCGTGTGATCAAGCCCTTGGAAAAATTGATTAGCAATATCAAAGGGGTAGAATATGTGTATTCTACGTCTATGAAAGAGCAGGGAATGGTGATCGTTCAGTTTTATGTGGGCGAGGACATCGAGCGTTCCTTTGTAAAGCTGTACAATGAGATCAATAAGCATATGGATCAAATGCCACAAGGTGTAACCATGCCTTTGGTGAAAACCCGTGCCATCGATGATGTGCCTATGTTGGGATTGACTTTGTGGAGCGAAACCTATGACGATTACCAATTGGGACAAATGGCCCAAGAGCTCCGAAACGAAATTGAAAAGGTAGGCGATGTTGCCATTACCCATAAAATTGGAGGACGCGACAGGCAGCTTCGTGTGGTCTTGGATAAAGATAAGTTGGCAGCCAGTGGATTGGACTTTTTGGAAGTGTCCAAAATGATTCAGGCCAATAATGCCCAAATGGGAGCAGGAAGCTTTGATAAAAACGATACCGAATTTTTGGTGAGCTCTGGAGATTTCCTTAAAACGGTGAGCGATGTTGAGAACTTGGTAGTAGGTGTTCAAGATAACAAACCTATTTATCTAAAGCAGGTTTCTAAAATTATAGACGGGCCAGAAGTGCCCGTAAACTACGTGAGTTTAGGATTTGGACAGGGAAGTGAAAAAGCAGCTGAGTTTCCTTCGGAATATTCCGCGGTAACTATTTCGGTAGCTAAAAGAAAAGGTGCCGATGCCATGAAAATTGCAGATGTGATCCTTGACAAAGTATCGCATTTGGAAAGAAACTTGATTCCTGACGATGTGCATGTGGAAGTTACCCGTAACTATGGAGAAACCGCTTCACATAAAGTGTCGGAATTGTTATTGCACCTTATTGGTTCTATCATTGCTGTAACCTTTGTGGTAATGTTGGCCATGGGATGGCGTGGTGGTTTGGTAGTATTTTTATCAGTGCCTATCACTTTTGCCTTGACCTTGTTGAGCTACTACATGCTGGATTACACATTGAATAGAATTACGCTTTTTGCTTTGGTATTCGTAACGGGTATTGTAGTGGATGACTCCATTATTATAGCAGAAAACATGCATAGGCATTTCAGAATGAAACGCTTGCCGTTTAAGCAGGCAGCCTTGTATGCGATCAATGAAGTTGGAAACCCTACTATTCTAGCAACTTTCACGGTAATTGCTTCGGTATTGCCAATGGCATTTGTATCTGGATTGATGGGGCCTTATATGGCACCAATGCCAATTGGGGCGTCCATAGCGATGATTCTGTCTCTATTTGTAGCCTTGACCATTACACCGTATTTAGGGTACATATTTTTACGTGAAAAGGATAACAAGCAGCATAAAGAGAAAACAGAGAAGCCTCTGGAAGAAACCTTTATCTACAGAATGTATAACAAATTTGAGCGTCCATTATTGGAAAACCGCTTTAAGCGTTGGATGTTCCTAGGGTTTACCTTTGTCTTGTTGCTGGGGTCTATGGGACTGTTTATGACCAATTCCGTAGCGGTGAAAATGCTGCCTTTTGATAACAAAAATGAATTTCAGGTAGTAATTGACATGCCGGAAGGCACAACGTTGGAGCGTACTGCTATAGTGGCTCAAGAAATTTCACAATACCTTTCTACAAGACCGGAAGTGGTGAGCTACCAAAATTATATTGGGACTTCAGCGCCAATTACCTTCAACGGATTGGTAAGACACTACGATTTGCGTGGTGGTAGCAATATGGCTGATATTCAGGTGAACCTTATCGATAAAGGGGAGCGTAGTGCACAGAGTCATGATATTGCCAAGTTATTGCGTCCGGATATACAAAAGATTGCCGCAAAGTACAATGCCAATGTAAAATTGGTGGAAGTGCCGCCAGGACCTCCAGTTTTGTCAACCATTGTTGCTGAGGTGTACGGTCCAGATTATGATGAGCAAATTGCTATTGCCGACAGCATTCAGACCATTCTTAAAAATACCGATGATGTGGTGGATATCGATTGGATGGTAGAAGCAGATCAGGTGGAGTATGAGTTTGTGATCAATAAGGAAAAGGCCATGTTGTACGGTGTGGCCCCTCAACAAATTACCCATACCTTGAATTTGGCTTTGTCCAATCGTGCCATTACCAATTTATATGATGAGGATGCCTTCCGTCAAGTTGGTTTGGTGTTGAGTTTGGATGAAAAGGAAAAGTCCACCATTCAGGATATTGCCCAGTTGCAAGTGAAATCTCAAATGGGGAATATGGTATCCATTAGTGATTTGGTAGACATCAACCCGGTAACCCGAGCTAAGAGTATCTATAGAAAGAACCAAAAGCGTGTGGTATATGTATTGGCCGATATGGCTGGAACTTTGGAAAGTCCTGCCTATGCCATTTTGGGAATGGAAAAGAAACTGAAAGAGATTGATTTACCTGAAGGCTATGCTTTGGAGGAATTATACATCAACCAACCCGAGTTTGAAGATGACTATACTGTAAAATGGGATGGTGAATGGCAAATTACCTTGGAAGTATTTAGGGATTTGGGAATTGCCTTTATGGGAGCCATCATCTTGATTTACATTCTAATCGTTGGCTGGTTCCAAAACTTTAAAGCGCCTGTGGTAATGATGGTGGCCATTCCATTGTCATTGATCGGGATTATTTTAGGACACTGGATTATGGGGGCATTTTTTACCGCGACCTCATTTATCGGAATGATTGCCCTAGCAGGAATCATGGTAAGGAACTCGGTATTGTTGATTGATTTTATCAACCTAAGAGTAGCCGAAGGCGTGCCATTGAAACAGGCGGCTATTGAAGCGGGAGCTGTACGTACCACGCCAATTTTGTTAACGGCAGGAACGGTAGTAATTGGAGCCTTTGTGATCTTATTCGACCCTATTTTCCAAGGGTTGGCAATCTCCCTAATGGGAGGAACTATTGTGTCCACAGTATTTACCTTGCTGGTAGTGCCATTGGTATACTATATGATAGAGCGTAAAAAGCATAATTAAAAAACACAGGAAATGAAATTAGTAATAGTTACGGCTGTAGAAGACTTTCAAAAGGACGTCTTAAAACTCTTTAAGCAAGCCAATATTGAGAGTTTTAGTAGTTCGGATATCGATGGCTATAAAAACGTACCCGCTGTATTGGCTACCAGCAGTTGGTTTCCGGGGGAAGCCAGTGGAAATGAGTCCATTTTGTTCTTCTCCTTTACAGAAGAGGCCAATATAGATCTATTGTTTAAGTTGATTCAGGAATTTAACAGCCAAATGGAAACCAATAACCCAATAAGGGCGATTGTAATTCCTATAGAAAAGAGTATTTAACACTAAAAATATAAAGTTATGATGAATAGATATATCCGTGTCATTGCAGGAACGTTTATAATTATTAGCGTATTGCTTGGCATGTTTGTAAACGAAAATTGGTTATGGTTTACCTTATTTGTAGGAGCCAACTTGTTGCAGTCTGGAATTACCAAATGGTGTTTGATGGAGGACATCCTCTCTAAGTTTGGAGTAAAGAAAGAAGGCGATTGTTGCGCTTCTAAGTAATAAAGGTTGTTTTTGGTTACTGCAAAACGCCCACTGTTGAGTGGGCGTTTTTTTATAAAAGGAAGAGCTGGATACTCTTGTTTTTTTATGAACTGAAAGCTTCTTAAACAGTTTCAATTTTTATAGAGGTCATGGTCAAGGAGCCACCTACGGGTTTGTCATTAAACAGGGTAACCTTTTCATTCTTGTCCTTTAAGGCCAAAGTGTAAAGCAGGGGTAAATAATGCTCTGGGGTAGGAATGGCCAAATCAAAGGCTTTTCCTTGGGATCTAAAATTGATAAGATTCTGATGATTATCATCCAAAATATAGCTTTTCATTTTTTCATTGGCCTCTAAAGCCCAATCATAGGCAAATTCTTCATTCAATCTGTTCCAAGCTACTTTTCGCAGATTGTGTACCATATTCCCGCTTCCAATAATCAATACCCCCTTGTGGCGCAGCTTTTGAATTTCCTTGGCCAATTCATAATGATAACTTGGTGGTTGCGAATAATCAATACTCATTTGTATTACAGGGATATCTGCATTGGGGTACAGATGTTTAATAACACTCCAAGCACCGTGGTCCAATCCCCATTTTTCATCCAAACCAACGTTGGTTTTGGTTATTAGGTTTTTGGTTTCCTGCGCCAGTTCTGGGCTACCGGGTGCTGGATATTGCACGTCGAACAATGCTTGCGGAAACCCACCAAAATCGTGGATGGTAGGCGGATGTTGCATAGACGTAACAAAGGTGCCTTTAGTTTCCCAGTGCGCCGAAATACAGAGAATGGCATTGGGACGAATGAGCTCCTGGCCTAATTTTCTAAAGGCCTGTACAAACTCATTTTCTTCAATGGCATTCATGGGGCTTCCATGACCTAGGAACAATACAGGCATTTTGCCTGTATTACCTAAGGATGAGGTCATTTTATGTAAATCTTTCAAATTCATGCTAGCACTTATTAAAGGTAATAACGCCAAGGATTTTAAGAATTTCGTTCTCTTCATTCCCTAAACAATTTATAAAACTTGCTTTACAAATTGCACTTCGACCATTATTTTTACATCTTCACCAACCAATACGCCTCCAGTTTCCAAAGCCGCATTCCAGTTAAGTCCAAAATCTTTTCGGTTGATTTTTCCTGTGATTTCAAAGGCCAGTTTTTCGTTGCCCCAAGGATCTTTGTTAGTACCTCCGTATTCTACATATAAACTAACTGTTTTGGTCACGTCTTTTATGGTAAGTAGGCCTTCCAGTTCGTAGGCATCATCCACTTTTGTAAAGGAGGTACTTTTAAAGGTAATGAATTTATACTGCTCCACATCAAAAAAGTCGGCGCTTTTTAAGTGGGCATCCCTTTCAGGATTGTGGGTTGAAATTGAGGCTGCTTCAATAGAAACTTCTAAAGGAGATGAAGAGAAATCTTCACCCTCGATACTTGCTTCATAATTGGTAAATGTTCCTTTTACATAGGAAATCATCAAGTGTTTTACTTTAAAACCTATGTCGCTGTGTGTTGGGTCGATAACCCATTTTGTTGTTGCCATGTTTTGTGTTTTATTGATGTTAAACTTCTAGTACAAAGATGGTAACTAAATAGGAGGAGGGTATTACACTATTCGGAAATAGGCTTGTAGATTTAGGAAAGTAGCATCTTTTTCATGTCTTCCCGAAACTCACTGGGTGATTGCCCAGACTTCTTTTTAAAGACGTTGGAGAAGTATGAGTTTTCGTTGTACCCGAGATCATAGGCAATTTCCGAGATGCTTTTATCTGTAGAAATCAATAGGTTTTTGGCCTCGATAAGTTTTCTGGTTTCAATAAGTTCGGAAACACTTTGTTCCATGATGTTTTGACAGATCATATTGAGGTTACGGGAGGACATAAACAGTTTTTCGGAATAATATTCTACACCAACAGGTCGGTGGTAGTTCTCTTCAAGAATGTTTAGAAAATTCTTGAAGGTGGTATTTTGTGATTTTTCAAGAGGTTGGTTTGAAGAGGTTTCTTTTTTGCGCTCTACTTCAATCATTGTAAAAAGCACACTCAATAGTTGGCGTATAATGGCATAGTTTGGATTTTCCTGTTGGGATTCGTCGTACATCATCTCACAAAGCGTTGCTATACGCTGAAAGCAATAATCCCTACCAAGTTTTAAATTGGCTTGGTTATGGTATAAGGAATAGAGTTGAAATGTGGTTTCCGGGATAAATTCACTTTTAAAACGAATACCCCAAATATCACAGTTGCCGTTGACAGCTTTGGGAAGGACACGGTGCACTTTGCCTTTGGTGATGAAGGTTATAAAAGGTGCTTCCATAGATTTTGAATTGAAATCTATAAAATGTTCCAATTGGCCCTCTACACCAATGAGCAGCTCTTCAAAATCATGATTGTGGGGCTCGTTGGGATTCGAGGCAATTTTCTGGGCCTCGGTCTCATCAACTTTAAAAATATGGAAGAGTTTGTTCATGTTATAAAGTTATGCTAAGGACATTTTTTATGGTCTAAATTTTAAGGTGATATCAATAGCATGTTAGTTGAGTGTCTAAGTTACTAAAATGTAAGGGATTTTCAACAAGCCCGATGCGATGGCAATGTCGGGAAGAGTTTGCCATAATCACTTTGGCTCTGTACCTTTGCATTGAATTTCTACAATACTAATTTCTGAGGAATAAGAGCACTGCTTTGAGTTTGGATACTGAAGCAATGGAAACCCAAATACGCAACATATGATTACAAAACAAACGGCCTATTCCATTTTGGAATTGGCATTGATATCTAAAGGACAATCGGTTCAGCAAACCTATAAAAATGCAGTGGCTTTGGCACAAAAAGCGGAAGCCTTAGGCTATACCCGGATTTGGTTTGCCGAACACCATAATATGATGGCCGTGGGCAGTAATGCCCCAACGGTATTAATAGGGCATGTAGCCCAGCAGACTTCCAAAATACGGGTAGGATCTGGAGGGGTAATGTTGCCCAATCACTCTCCATTAATTGTCGCGGAGCAATTTGGAACCCTTGGGAATTTATATCCTAATCGTATTGATTTGGGACTGGGAAGAGCTCCAGGAACCGATCGTGACACGGCCATGGCCATAAAGTCCGATTTTTTGCAGGCATCTCATTCTTTTCCAAATGATGTAGAGCAAATACAAGGGTTCTTTGCAAAACATAATGAAACTGCAAAGGTGAGGGCGGTGGTAGCCGAAGGCGTAGACGTGCCCATTTATATTTTGGGTTCTAGTACAGATAGTGCTCATTTGGCTTCCAGAAAAGGTCTACCATATGCATTTGCCAGTCATTTTGCGACAGCGTATTTAGATGAGGCCCTGGCTATTTATAGAGCACAATTTATCCCCTCCGAAGTTTTGGAAACTCCTTACGTTATTGCAGGAGTTAATGTGATTATTGCCGATACAGATGAAGCGGCCCAACGCTTACAGACCTCGTCTTTGCGGATGATTATTGGGATGTTTACAGGGAAGCGCGATTATTTGAATCCGCCTACAGAGATGACTCCAGATTTAAAGGAAATCATGCAGCACCCTTCCATTCAGAACATGATTAAGTACAGTTTTGTGGGAAGCAAAGCAACCGTAAAGAAACAGGTGGCCGCCTTTTTAAAGCAAACCCAGGCAGACGAGCTTATTATATCAACTAATGTTTACGATATCAACGACAGGCTGTATTCGTTGGAGAAATTTGCAGAGGTGATGCAGGAGCTCTATGTAGCGCTTGGATAAAGGAAACTTTAAGGACCATGTCTGAAGTAAAAATTTACAATTTGCGTATCGTGCCGCCCAACCCCATTTATGGGGAAGTGGCTGCTTTTAAAACGCAATTTATAGAGGTTTTTGGTCCGCTTCAATATTCAAAATCCAAACCGCACATTACCTTGGTACAGTTTAAAATGGATGAGCAATATGAACCTTTTTTGATTAAGTGTTTTGCGTGCCTGTCTAAGACTGAGAAATTTAAAATGGCCATTGAAGGCTTTGATATGTTTGAAAAGGGCTCAAACGTATTGCTGTTAAAAGTGAGTCCGTCTAAAGAATTTGACCACTTACTGGCGCAACTAAAGTTGTTGTGGGAAAGGAATCTACAAAGGGAGCTAAGCTCTTTAATTGTTTCCAAAACGCCACACCTCACCATTTCTAAAACAAGGGATAGCGCAACACTTCATAAAAGCTTTGAATTGTTTAAGGATGTAAAGTATTTCAAGGAGTTTGAAGTGAGTGAACTCATCCTGCTTTCAAGGCCAGAACATAATACTTGGGATTGGGAGCACCGCATTTCGTTGTCTTAAAGGGATGGTCTAAAATTCCCTCCTTCACTTTACTAAAATAACAACTTTCTTATAAAATTGTAGGAATATATCCCTACATAAGGCTTTCTTTCCTTATTCATTCGTTTAAAAATTTAATCAAAAGTCACTAGTGTTTGTGTTAAGATGTTGTATTTTAGAGTGTTATTTGTTTTGCAGTGGTTTGGCATTTGAAAAAAGAAGTCGAATCAAATAATGTTATAAAGTCTTAGGTTGCTCATTTTGTAGAAATTTTCACAAATTTTTAATATATCAAATCACAATTATAATAGTAATACTATTAGATTTGTGATTTAAATAATTATTATAATGATCAATTTGCTGCAAAACTTTAAAATTGAAGTTCCCAAGGGCATCTTTATCAAAGATCCTGAGACCTCAGAATTGGGAAAGCGCATCATCAAGCATAGCATTGAACTCATTGACCAACTTGGTTTTGAGCAGTTCAATTTTAAAAAGTTGGGAGCCGATATTAATTCCAATGAGAGTTCTATTTACAGATATTTTGAGAGCAAACACCATTTGTTGATGTACTTGACTTCTTGGTATTGGGTATGGATAGAGTACCAATTGGTGTTGGAAACCTTTGCCTTAAAAGCACCTAAGGAAAAACTTGAAAAAGCCATCGAGGTACTTACTAGAACCACTGAACAGGATAGCAATTTTGAGCATATTAACGAGGTATTGCTCAACAAAATCATCATCAAGGAAAATGCCAAGGCGTACCTTACCTGCGATGTCGATACCGAAAATGAAGAAGGCTTTTTTATGCCTTTTAAACGTGTGGTGAAGCGCTTTGCAGAAGTCATACAAGACTATAATGGCAGTTATCAATTTCCATTGAGTTTGGCTAGTTCTACGGTTGAGGGGGCTTTGCACCAACACTTTTTTGCAGACCATTTTAAAACGCTTACCAACAATACCGATGCTACGTCGGTTACCCAATTTTATACAAACGTCATTTTTAACACCCTAATGCATGAAGAATAACGAAACCCTATCACCTTGGAAACGCTTTTTGGGCTTGGTGCAGCTAGAAAAAGAAGACATTTTTAGAGTAGCCTATTTTGCAATTTTTGAAGGTATTTTGGCTTTGACCTTGCCTTTGGGAATTCAAGCCATTATTACGCTTTTGCAAGGAGGGCAAGTGTCTACATCGTGGATTGTGTTGGTGGTGTTGGTAACGGCTGGAGTGGCCTTTACGGGGATTTTAAAACTTTTCCAGATTCGTATTATTGAGAGCATTCAGCAACGTATTTTTGCCAGGGCTTCATTTGATTTGGCCTACAGGTTTCCTAAAATCAAAATGAATGAAATGCGCAATTACTACTTGCCAGAACTTGCCAACCGTTTTTTTGATACGCTAAGCATTCAAAAGGGATTGTCAAAGATTTTGATTGATATTCCTTCGGCATTCCTGCAGATCATTTTCGCCCTTATTCTACTGTCTTTTTACCACCCGTTTTTTATTGTGTTTGGTTTACTGCTAATAGGGCTTATTATTATCGTGTTCAAGTATACCGCCAAAAAGGGTTTGGATACCAGTTTGACGGAGTCTAAATACAAGTATAAAATGGCCCATTGGCTGGAAGAAATTGCCCGTACAGTAATCAGCTTTAAACTTTCGGGGAAGACCAGTCTGGCCATGAACAAAACCGATGATTTGGTGTTTGATTATGTGAATTCACGTGAAAGCCATTTTAAAATCTTAATGTTGCAGTTCAAGCAAATGATTGGTTTTAAAGTATTGGTAACTGCTGGATTGTTGTTGGTTGGAGGCTATTTGGTATTGCATCAGCAGATGAATATCGGGCAGTTTGTGGCGGCGGAAATCATTATCATTTTGATTATTGCTTCCGTAGAAAAACTCATTTTAGGATTGGAGTCTTTTTATGATGTGTTGACGGCGATTGAAAAGTTAGGCCAAGTGGTAGATAAGCCAATTGAAAATCAATATGGCGAAGAGATTACCGCAGCCAAGCCTTTTACCATTGAATTGAAAAATGCTGGCTATAGAGTATTCAATCGGAAGAAACCAATTTTGGAACATATTTCCTTTACAATTGAACCTACAGACCGTGTGTTGATTCAAGGGGACAGTGGATCGGGGAAATCCAGCTTGTTGCAGCTTATAGCTGGGGTACTGGCGCCAACCGATGGGTATATTTATATAGACAATCTTTCTATAGAGAGTTTACATATTAATAAATACCGGTCGCATTTGGGGATGGTCCTTTCCGAAGAATCACCTTTTGAGGGTACTATTAGGGAAAATGTCACTTTTGGAAATCCTGAAATTAGTGATGAAGCCATTTTTCAAGTGTTTGAAAAACTTGGGTTGTCCAATTTTTTAAAGCGCCAGCCCAAAGGTTTGAACACCTTATTGAAACCAGAAGGGAAACAGATACCTTATTTTATTTCAGCTAAATTATTATTGGCAAGAGCCATTTTAAAACAGCCTAAAGTGCTCATTTTGGAAGAGCCTTTGAAGCAGTTCAATATTGAAGAATCCGAAAAGATTTTTCAATATTTATGTGACGCCTCCAACCCTTGGAGCGTGATTGTGGTGAGTAACCTCAATGTATGGAAACGCATGTGCAACAAGCACATTATTTTGGAAGATGGTCACATAATTAACTCGTAAACACTATGCTAAACATTTCAAATAATAAGGTCTCGGAATTTTTGGATTTGGAGCAATTCAAATCTGGTAAGGCAACCCTGCATAAAAATCACCACCGTTTGTTCAGAAGGGTGCTTTTGGTGAGTACTATTTTGTTGATTGTGATTCTGTTTTTGCCTTGGACACAAAATATCACCAGTAAAGGTTTGGTGACCACTTTAAAGCCTAACCAAAGGCCGCAAACACTTCAATCACCCATTCCAGGGCGCATTGATGCTTGGTTGGTGCAGGAAGGGGATTTTGTCAAGGAAGGCGATACCATTCTTAAGATTTCGGAAATCAAGAGCGAGTATTTTGATGAGCAACTAACCGATAGAACTGGAGAGCAAATTAGGGCGAAGTCGGCTTCTGTGGAAGCTTATCGTTCCAAAGTGCAGGCACTCAAGAATCAGTACGCTGCATTGCAACAGGAGCAGCAGTTGAAGTTGGAGCAGGCTAAAAATAAATTATTGCAGTCCAAATTAAAAGTAGAATCGGACAGTATTGATTTGGAAGCCATAAAAACCAAAGCGCAAATTGCTCAAACCCAATTTGAAAGAACCGTGACCTTACAGGAAAAAGGGTTGAAAGCGGTGAAGGATGTGGAAGAATACCGCAATAAATTGCAAGAGGCCAATGCCAAGTTGATTTCACAGGAAAATAAATGGTTGGCTTCCAAAAATGAAGTTATTAATTCAGAATTGAATATTTCTACCATTCGCGCTACTTATGGAGATAAGTTGGCAAAAGCCCAAAGTGATTTGTATTCGGCAGAATCCAGTGCTTTGGATACCGAAGCACAGGTATCGAAACTAGAAAACAGCTTGGCTAATTATGAAAAACGGAACAGTTTGCTTTTCATCACAGCGCCTCAGGATGGTTATATCAATAAGGCCATAAAATCGGGGATAGGGGAAACTTTTAAAGAAGGTGAACCTTTGGTTGGGATCATGCCCGCCAATTATGAGCTTGCGGTTGAAATGTACGTCAAGCCTATAGATTTACCCTTATTGCATAAAGGCGAACATGTGCAGGTAGAGTTTGAAGGTTGGCCTGCAATCGTGTTTAGTGGTTGGCCAAATGTGTCCTACGGAACCTATGGGGCGCAAATTGTAGCTATTGAAAATTTTGCCAGTCAAAATGGAATGTACCGTGTATTGATTACACGAGATCCAGATTATGGACCGTGGCCAGAAGCCTTGCGTGTGGGATCGGGAGCCAAAACCATTGCGCTTTTGGAAGATGTGCCTATTTGGTTTGAATTGTGGAGACAGATCAACAGTTTTCCACCAAATTTCTATACCCCTAATGGGACGGATGCAGCTCAAAAAAGCGATTCAAAAAAGTAACAGCTATCATTTAAAAAGATATAATGGTTTTTAAAAACATACATTTTCCTAAATATATAGTGATTATTGTATTACTGTTAAGTGTCGTGAACTTTAAGGTTCAGGGGCAAACGATGACTGATAGTATTTTTACTTTGGAAGAATTTTTGGGCTATGTAAAACAGTACCATCCCGTAGTAAAGCAGGCCCACTTGATTGCGAGTGAAGCAGAGGCAAAACTGCTTAAGGCTCGCGGGGCTTTCGATCCCAAAATAGAAGTGGATTACGGTAAAAAGGAATTTACGGGAACAGAGTATTATGATAAGCTCAATGCGGCATTTAAAATCCCTACGTGGTACGGAATCGAGTTTAAGGCCAACTATGAAAATAATGAAGGCTATTACCTAAATCCGGAGGCTAAAGTTCCAGAAGATGGTCTTTATAGCGCAGGAGTGTCCATTTCCTTGGCAAAAGGCTTTTTGGCCAACCAACGAATGACCACTTTAAAACAGGCAAAGCTTTATAGGGACATTAGTTTGAGCAAGCAAAGTTTGGCGGTGAATGAAGTGCTCTACAATGCGGTTGAAGCTTATTTTAGTTGGTTGAAGTATTATCAGGAGTATCAGGTGTATGCTTCATTTCAAGAGAATGCTCGAGAGCGCTTAGCTAATGTTGTGGTAAGTTTTGAGGCGGGGGATAAGCCTGCTGTGGATACTTTGGAAGCGAGTATCAATTTAAAAAACAGGGAATTGGATGTAGAGAAATCCCGAATTAACTATGTGAAATCGCAATTGGAGCTTTCCAATTATTTATGGCTCGAAAACAATACACCAGTGGAATTGGACTATAGTTTGGTGCCAGATGAAAATTCCCTTTTTATAGCAGATCAAGTGTTGAACAGTAGTTTGTTGGAGGTGAACGAGGAACTTCTGGAAAACCATCCAAAAATACAGGCCATCAATCTTGAAAAAGAGCAATTGGTATTGGAAAAACGGTTGAACACCAATAACCTTTTGCCTAAAATAGATGCGCAATACAATTTTTTAACCAGTGATTACGAGCGTATAAATTCGTTGACGGTGCATAACTATAAAGCTGGGCTTAACATTAGTATGCCTTTGTTTTTACGAAAGGAGCGTGGCGATTTGAAGCTTACTAAATTGAAATTGCAGGATGTTGAATTTAGTCTATCTGCAACAAAAGTAAGTTTGCTTAACAAAATTAACGTCGTTCAGCAGGAAATTGACTCCTATGAAACCCAAAGTGCCATTGCCCAAAGTTTGGTGGTAGATTACCAGCAGCTGGTGGCTTTTGAACAAGAACGATTTGAGTTGGGGGAAGGTTCTTTGTTTTTGATCAATTATCGAGAGGCCAAATTGATTGAAACAGAATTGAAGCGTATTGACATTAATAATAAGGTGCTTTCTACCAAAGCAAAGTTTGCCCAAATACTGAATACCTTGGAGTAGTAAAGGAAACTATTATGCATAAAAAATCCGCTCATTGAGCGGATTTTTTATTTCAATGAACTTATTTGTTATCAGTAATTTCAATTTTGATAACCACAGTATTTTAGGTGTCGATTAGTTTAATTTTTGAGTTAAACACAGCGGAATTCAAATCTAGCATAAAAACCCAATAAAAAAGAAAAACCACCTAAATCTTAAGACTTAAGTGGTTCTTGAACTAATTTCCATTTCAAAAGTGACCTCGACAGGATTCAAACCTGTAACCTTCTGAGCCGTAATCAGATGCGCTATTCAGTTGCGCCACGAGGCCGTTTTTTTGTGGGTGCAAATATAAAACATTTATTCAGAAACTTCCAAAATTTATTTCAAATATTTTAAATACTTTTTTTTAACCCCTGCTGTTATAGCATAAAGTTCGAAACCTTTTTGTAACTTATATTACATTGCAAAAAGTAAAAACAGCTTATTTTTGCAACTTTTTTAAAAATTTCTATGGACTATATTCTTCAACCTTGGCCCTGGTATGTAAGCGGCCCTTTAATAGCAATCGTGATGTTCCTTTTACTGTATTTTGGTAAAACATTTGGAATGTCATCCAATTTAAGAACCCTTTGTGCCATTGGTGGTGCGGGAAAAAAAGTACCTTTCTTCAATTTTAACTGGAGAGAGCAAAAATGGAACTTGGTGGTGGTTATTGGAACTGTCATTGGTGGCTTCATCGCTCACTTTTTACTTTCTGCCCCTACCAATATAGATTTGAATCCTGATACCGTAGCCAAATTAAATGAGCTAGGATTTGACAACGTAGGCAAATCATTATTGCCTCAGGAGCTTTTTAGTTGGGATGCCGTATTTTCAGTAAAAGGATTGGCCATTTTAATTATTGGAGGTTTTCTAGTTGGTTTTGGTACCCGCTATGCAGGAGGATGTACCTCTGGGCATGCCATTACCGGATTAAGCAGTTTACAGTTGCCTTCATTAATTGCTGTAATAGGCTTTTTTATTGGAGGACTTATCATGGTCCACCTATTGTTCCCATTAATCTTTTAGACACACATTATGATGAAATATATTAAGTTTTTATTGGTTGGTATCCTGTTTGGAATTGTTTTGGTAAAATCGGAAGCAGTATCCTGGTACCGTATTTATGAAATGTTCCGTTTTGAATCCTTCCATATGTACGGCATCATAGGAAGTGCTGTGACCACTGGGGTATTGATCCTTTTGGTATCCAAAAAAATGAAACTAAAAAACATTACAGGCCAATTGCTGGATGTTCCTAAAAAAGAAAAGGGCTTGATGCGTTATATCATTGGGGGCTCCATTTTTGGATTGGGCTGGGCCTTGTCAGGAGCCTGTCCTGGACCAATGTATATCTTGGTAGGAACAGGCGTATTCCAAATGCTCATAGTGATTTTGGCCGCCATCTTGGGCACCTATGTCTACGGGAAGTTTAAAGACAAACTGCCTCACTAAAGAGGCTTATACAATTTCTGCGCTTAGACCTGCCTCCAACATCTTGGAACAACGCGGCAATAAATCGTCGTAATCACCAGTCTTTACGGTGCATTTTCCATTGTAATGTACAATAATGGAACATTGTTCAGCTTGTTCTGCAGTGTGGTCGCAGGCATAAATAAGCGTCTCAATAACGTGGTCGAAGGTATTGACATCGTCATTGTACAATACTATCTCATTTTGTTTTAGGACTTCTTCTGCATACAGTAAATCTTCCGATGTTTTTTCTCTTACACTCATAATCTCAAAAAACGTAATATATTGATAATAAGACTAAATTGTCTCTAATTTAAGAATTTTAAAGCAACCCAATGGTTTTTTTCCAAAATATCCACGCACTTCAAACCATGGGCAGCACACTCTTTTTCAATGGCTTCAATGTCATCTTTATAAAAACCACTCAAAAATAAGCTCCCTCCTTGGTTCAAACATTTGCTGTAATATTTTAGGTCGTTCAGCAGGATATTGCGGTTGATGTTGGCAATAATGACATCATAATGTTTGCCTTCCAACAATTGGGCATCGCCTTCGTAAACGGTAATGTGTTCGCAATTATTACGCTCTACATTCTCCAAACTGTTTAGGTAGCACCAATTGTCAATGTCGATGGCATCAATAGGATGTGCGCCTTTCATTTCTGCCAAAATAGCCAAAACTCCAGTACCGCAGCCCATATCCAACACCGATTTGTCCTTCACATCATTCTTTAAAAGATGCTGAATCATCATGTGCGTGGTTTCATGATGCCCAGTACCAAAACTCATTTTAGGTTCAATGACGATATCGTATTCCGTATTAAATTTATCGTGGAAAGGCGCTCTTACCGCACAACGATCGTCTACTACAATAGGACTGAAGTTCTTTTCCCATTCCTGGTTCCAGTTGGTCTGCTCTATTTCTTCAAACGTATAACTAATCTGAAATTCTTCTGAATCCAAAATCTGGATATCCTCAAGAATGTTTTCATTCCATTCTTCCTTTTGGATATAAGCGGTCACCCCTTCTTCGGTTTCCACAAAACTTTCAAAACCGGCATAGCCCAGTTCTGCAATTAAAATTTCGGTACCCGGGTTTAACGGTTCTACCTTGAATTCATACCCAATGTATATTTCAGACATAGTTAAAATTTTTGCAAATTTAGGAAACCTAGAATAGCCACCACACTTTTTAACGTTTTCATAAAAAAATCCCATAGCCAAAATTTCGACTATGGGATTGCTATTTTATGTTTGAAAGCCCAGGGCTTAAAACGCATTTACAATGGCAAAGAAATCATCGGCGTTTAACGAGGCGCCTCCAATCAATCCACCATCAACGTCTGGTTTAGAGAAAATTTCCTGGGCATTCGCAGGTTTTACACTTCCTCCGTATAAAATAGAAACTTCATCGGCAACCTCAGCACCATATTTGTCGGCCAAAGTCTTTCTGATAAACGCGTGCATATCTTGAGCTTGCTCCGGGGAGGCGGTTTCTCCTGTACCAATGGCCCAAACTGGCTCATAGGCCAAAACAATATGCTTAAAAGCCGAAGCATCCAAATGGAACAATGCATTGGCAATTTGAGAACCTACAACCTCTTGCTCTTTACCTGCCTTTCTTTCTGCCAATTCTTCTCCAAAACAGAAAATAACACGCATATCGTTTGCCAAGGCTGTATCTACCTTTTTAGCCAATAGCTCATCTGTTTCGTTAAAGTATTCTCTACGCTCGCTATGACCTAAAATCACCGTTTTTACCCCCACACTTTTTAACATACTCGCACTTACCTCTCCTGTGTAGGCACCACTTTCTGCAAAATGCATGTTTTGGGCAATCACTTCAATATCGCTGTCCTTCAAGGCTTGGTAAGCAGGCCAAAGGTTGGTAAATACTGGAGCAATCATCACTTCAGCATCCGATGTAATCGTTTGTTTTTTCAGTTCAGAAATCAATGTTTCTGTCATGGACAAATCATTGTTCATTTTCCAGTTTCCTGCTACAATATGTTTTCTCATTTTAATGCTCACCTTCTGCTGAAGGACTTTTATTAATTAAACTTTTGTTTTTATTTCAATGCTTCTATAATCAAGGGGTCGTCAGCTTTTACTGCACGAAACAGGCTGATAGTCCCTTCTGGCGACACCACCATATATCTTGGGATCCAATCCAGATTGGCAAAACTGCCAAAATCCCCCTTTCTTCCGGATTGCATATAATAATGCTCTCCAGCTATCCCATATTTTTCTAGTGCAAATTTCCAGGATTCGATAGACCTATCCAATGATAAAAATAAGTAAACCACATTTTTTTCCTGTTCCTGCAAACTTTTCACCTTTGGCAAGCCTTGTAAACAATCCTTGCACCATGAGGCCCAAACATCTATTAAAATAGTTTTGCCTTGGTATTTTGTTAGTATCTGCTGAAAGGAGATTTCCTGTCCGTCAAGAGTTGTAAAAGTATCCTCCAAAGCGGCTTGGGAGAATGTAGTAGGGACTTCCTGGGCTTTACAGCCAATGCAAACGAAAAGAAGAAGGACTAAAATTTTTATTGATTTCATAACACCCCTGTTTTCTTGCCCAGACCCTATTTCAATTTTATCTTGGGATCGAGCCAAGCATAAATAATATCTACAAAAATATTAATAATTACGAAGAGGGTGGCAATAATCAGCACTGAACCCATAATGACGGGAAGGTCCAAAGTGTTTAGGGCATTCACGATTTCCTTACCCAAACCGTTCCAACCGAAGATATATTCCACAAAAACAGCACCTGCCAACATGGAGGCAAACCAACCAGAAATAGCCGTCACTACAGGGTTCATGGCATTTTTAAGTGCATGTTTTTTTATAATTTGAAATTCACTCAGCCCCTTAGCTCTTGCGGTTCTGATATAATCTTGGTTAAAAACTTCCAACAAGGAATTTCGCATCAATTGAATAACCACTGCCAACGGACGAATCCCCAACACAATGGAAGGCAATATCAAGTTTTTCCACTTAATGTGGATGCCTTCCCCAAAATCGTCCATTTCATATAGACTTCCGGTCATTTCCAAATGGGTGTATTTGTGCAATACAAACCCAAAAAACCAAGCAAATAGAATGGCACTGAAAAAAGAAGGGACACTCATCCCCAAAGTACTCAACACCTGAATGATTTTGTCCAGCCATTGGTCTTTGCAAAGAGCCGATACTATTCCTAAAAATATCCCCACACCAATGGCGATGATTATGGATGAAATAGCCAATACAAACGTATTGGGAAGCGTCTCGGCAATCACTTGACTGACTTCTTTCCCTTGTTTGGTAAAGGACTCCCGTAAATAAGGTAGTTTTAAAACAACATTGGTCTTCCCGACTTCAAAAAGTGTCATCGCAGAGTATTTCCCAGGCCTTAAAAAAGTATAATCCTCAGGGTTTGTAGAATGGAAAGACACCGGAGACAAATCGTTCAAATAGTAAGCATATTGGGTTGAAATAGGCTTATCAAAACCATATTTTGCCTTAACGGCTGCCAATTGCTTACTATCTTCATTTTGCCCCAACATCATTTGCGCAGGATCTCCTGGCAATACATTAAATAAAAAGAAAATAACGGTCACCACTCCAAACAAAGTGAGCAGCGCATACCATATTTTATTTAACAGATAATTGACCAAGCAGCTAGTTGTCTTTAAGGGTCACTTTTATAGCTCCTGTGGCTTGCTCATCAGCTTCCAACTCAAGTTCTTTTAACAAAGTGCTGTCCTTGATAACTTCCATTTGTTGGATCATAGTAGAATCCAAAGCCTCTACAGCCTCTTTGGTAGCACGTTCATCATTGATAAAATACACAATGTGCTCCTCTACTTTTTCAACCTTAGGCTCTGGTTTGCGAGCAACTTTAGGAAGTTCTAAATCATCAACATCGTTCCAATGTACTTTCTGCATGATGGTACCTTTCTCCAATACCAACACTCCCGGATTGGAACGTACGATGGTTTTCAACACCTTTTCATCACATAAATAAAAATCGAAATCTAATTTATAGTCAGCTTTTATCTTTTCCTTTACAGGAGCTCCCGAAGCCGATAAACCAATGACGGTATATCCATTTTCAATGGCCTTATCGGTAACCGCTTTCAAAACGTCTAAACCTTGCTTTTCGGCACTTTCCAAGCTATAGCTTACCACCATTACCAAATGGTCTTCTTCAAGAAAATGTGCCGTGAAGTCATCATCTTCAGACTCTATGGAGAAATCCAAAATAGTTGGCTCGTAACCCGGTTCAATCACAGTTGTTTCAACACTGATGTATTCCCCGTCTACACTTGGGTAGCTTCCGTTGGTCACAAACTCTTGTTCTTCACCATTCACCTTAAACAACCATTTCCACTCCATAACAGGCTCTTTGGCCCCTTCTGGAATACTCATTTTTTCCTGAATATTGCTTCCTATGCTGTAGGCTCTAAAATCGATAGCAGGTAAATGCATCAACACATGATAGGCAAACCACATACACACAATAAAGCTCAATAGCGACACCATGGTCACTCCCAACTTACTGAATATGGGTTTGATGTACCTAATGTTAAAGAATAGCACCAATATCAGCACCAACAAAATCACGTCTTTTGTAAAGGATTCCCATGGGGTTAGTTTGATGGCATCTCCAAAACAACCACAGTCTTTCACCTTGTCGAAATACGCAGAATAGAACGTCAAGAATGTGAAGAACACAATCATGCCCAACAAACTCCATACAGTGAATTTAGGTTTATATCCCACTAATAGGAACACTCCCAAAACCACTTCAAAAATCACCACAAATACCGAAATCCCCAAAGCATAAGGCTCCAAGGAAGGGATATTTAACACGTCGTAGCTAAAGTATTCTTGAAGCTTATAGGAAAACCCTAGTGGGTCGTTCAATTTTATAAATCCGGAAAAAATAAAAAGTGCCCCTACCAAGAGACGGCAAATGTTTACTATAAATTTCATAAAAAGCTTATTGGGTTAAATGAATCAAGGCAAATACCGAGTAGTTGATCATATCCTGATAATTGGCATCAATCCCCTCACTCACCAGCGTTTTGCCCTTGTTGTTTTCAATCTCTTTTACGCGAAGTAATTTTTGAAGGATCAAATCCGTAAGGCTGCTCACTCGCATGTCCCTCCAAGCCTCACCATAATCATGGTTTTTGTCCATCATGAGTTGTTTGGTCAAAGCAATCTTTTCATCATACAATTTGGTGGCTTCCTCAACAGACATATCTGGTTTTTCAACCACACCCTTCTCCAATTGAATCAAAGCCATGGTGCAATAGTTGATAATTCCAATGAACTCACTGGTTTCATCTTCGTCAATCTTTCTTACGTCGTTTTCCTGTAATCCGCGAATGCGTTGGGCTTTTATAAAAATTTGGTCTGTTAGGGAAGGAAGTCTTAAAATGCGCCACGCGCTCCCATAATCTTTCATTTTATTGATAAAAAGGGCTCTACAGGTGGCAATGACTTCATCGTATTGTTTTGAAGTTTCTTGCATTGAATACATTTAATTTTCCGTAAATTTCGCATAAAAAACTTTAAACATCAAAGTTTAAGGTTTAAAGTTTGGGCGATGTCCAAAAATGTATTGGGATTTGCTTTTTTCTCAAATAAGCGCCTTAATTTTGACACTTCATTCTTCCTTAAAAACCATGACCATAAATTGCAAAGGACAACTTGTAGAGCTTTCAACCCCAAAAGTAATGGGGATTTTAAACGTGACCCCCGACTCTTTTTACGATGGTGGCAGCTACAAAAATGAAAAGGATATTTTGGATAAAGCAGCCTCCATGCTCAAGGATGGCGCCACATTTATCGACTTGGGCGCTTATAGTTCACGCCCCAATGCCGAACATGTTTCCGAAGCTGAAGAACTGCAACGCAGCGTTCCTATTGTGGAATTGATTTTAAAGGAATTCCCAGATACTTTGATTTCCATAGATACCTTTAGAAGCGAGGTGGCCAAAGCCTGTATTGAAGCAGGTGCCGCTTTGGTCAATGATATTTCAGCGGGTCTATTGGATGAGAATATGTTGCCTACAGTTGCTAAACTTCATGTGCCATACATCATGATGCATATGAGAGGGACGCCGCAAACCATGCAACAGCACACCCAATATGAAAACCTAACCAAGGACATTTTGTTCTATTTTGCGGAGCGTATGGCTGCCGCAAGAGCTTTGGGCATCCACGACCTTATAGCCGATCCGGGATTTGGGTTTTCCAAAACCTTAGCCCAAAATTACGAGCTGCTACAACACATGGAACTTTTTAAAAACTTGGACATCCCATTTTTGGTAGGTATTTCCAGAAAATCGATGATCTACAAAGTTTTGGACACCACTCCTGAACACGCTTTAAACGGCACAACGGTTTTAAACACCATTGCCCTACAAAAAGGGGCTTCCATTTTGCGTGTACATGATGTCAAGGAAGCTATGGAATGTGTGCAACTTTTTAATCAACTAAACTCTTAATCTCAAAATGAAATATTTCAGCTTGCTTATCGTTTTGCTATGCTTGTCTTGTGGCAATGACAAACTGGTTATGTTACCGGAAATTGAAAATGCCGGGATCACTAAAATCCATGATGTATCTGCCGCCTACCTATTTTATGATGAAACTTTGCCCGACAGTATCGAACTGAACCGTAAAAATTTGATCAGTACCACCAATTGGCTGATCAATGTAGACAAGCGATTGACTTTGGAACAGGCCATTCCCAAAATCATGCTTTTACAGGACAAAAAGCGTAATGCAGAGCTTCACAAAAATGAAAATGCCAAGAACTACTTCACCTGTAATGATACCAGCATCCAAAACTTGGGCTTTTTGGAATTCACCGAAGTTATTTACGATACCATTGCCCCAACAATACCTGATAGCAGTTCCACAAAAAAGGTTTCTTTGCTGAAATTCCATAACCCAGAACATATCGAAATCCTGAGTTCCGATATAAATGTTTTACATACAAATTTGGAGCAACTTGCAAATGCTCTAAAAGATTCTTTACCAGTACAAAACACTCCAAGAATCCTAACCTTGGCTATTGAAAAGCACAATGCTTTTCAGGACTACATCTCTATAAAATCCATACTTTCAAACGCTGAAATTAGCCCCGCTACAATAGACAACAGAGAATTTATTTATTAATCTTATTTTGTTACATTTACAAAAACACCTACGCCTTGGAGAACTTAAAATTTTGGGATTTTAGTATTGTAGACTTTATCGACGTCTTTCTGGTAGCCATCCTTCTTTACTATGTTTACAAGCTCGTAAAAGGCACCGTAGCCATCAACATTTTCATTGGGATCATGATTATTTACTCCGTTTGGAAGATAACGGATTTGCTCAATATGAAAATGCTCCACAACATTTTCGATGGCTTTATGAAGGTGGGAATTATTGCTTTGATAGTCGTCTTCCAACCAGAAATCAGGAAGTTTTTGTTGATGGTAGGTTCTACTAATTTAGGAGGCAAGCGGAAGATTTTTAGTAAAATGAAATTCCTCAAAAATGAGGTGGAAACCAACACCGATATTACCGCGATTGTAAATGCCTGCACAAGAATGGGCGCCACGCAAACAGGAGCACTTATCGTTTTGGAACGAAATAATAATTTGGACTTTTTAACGGGAACCGGTGATGCCATGAGTATTGGCGTAACCCAACCCATTATTGAAAGTATCTTTTTTAAGAATAGTCCGCTGCACGATGGGGCCATCATCATTGAAAATAATGTGGTAAAGGCCACACGGGTTATTTTGCCGGTAAACAATGAAAAAAACATCCCGCAGCGTTTTGGTTTACGCCATAGGGCGGCTATAGGAATCACAGAAAAAACCGATGCTTTGGCTTTGGTAGTGAGTGAGGAAACTGGGCAGATTTCCTATATTAAAAATGGAGAGTTTGTGATGTTCAAAGATCCTGATGATTTAGTGGGAATGCTCAAACGAGACTTGGCCTAAAACATGGAATGCAAAAACTGCCATACACAGCTTTCTGAGACCAGTCTATATTGCAACCAGTGTGGCGGAAAGGTCATAAAAAACCGCCTGACCTTAAAAAATCTATTAGAATATTTTACGGAGACTTTCCTAAACTACGACAATCAGTTTCTTCAAACCTTTATAGCACTTTTTAAAGTTCCAGAAGATGTCATTATTGGCTACATCAATGGCGTTCGTAAAAAGTATGTAGATGTTATTAGCTATTTTGCCATTGCCCTGACCGTTTTAGGAATTCAATATTACATATTATCCCATATATTCCCTAAAACCTTTGAAATGGGAGCTTTGCTTCATGGAGGCTCAGAAGAACTTCAAAAGAAGAATTTTGACTTTATGATGGAGTATCAATCCCTTTTCTTTATGCTCTACATTCCTGTTCACGCCTTGATATCCCGTATCGTGTTTTACAATGTCAAGACCTTTAACTATACAGAGCACCTGGTTATATTTTTATACCTAATTTCCCAATCGTCTATTTATGGTGCTATTATAATGGTATTTTTAGCTGCTTTTGGCATTCACTACAATGACATTTCACTGTCTGTAATTCTCCCCTTGCAAACCATCTACATATCCTATTGCCTCATCAGACTGTTCAAACTAAATTTCAAGCAATTCATGTTTCGATTTCTAATATTCCTTGCTGTTGGGGGAATCTTCTTTATAATCTACACCCTATTGTACATAGGAATTCTATATCTAAATGGAGACATGCATTACCTCTTCGAGGATTAAATAGATAACATAAAAAAGAAAAGGATTAAGAAGCTACTTCCTCTTTCATAAACTGCACTTCATACAGATTTTTATTTATTGCATACCGTATAGTTGAGCGATATCAGTCTCATGTTTTTTAGCAATGACCTTTCTTTTGATTTTCATACTTGGAGTTAGTTCACCTTTATCAACAGTCCATTCTTCCGGCAGCAGTACAAACTTTTTAATTTGCTCCACATGGTTGAACAGTGGGTTGTAACGGTCTATGATACTTTGGTAAAGCTTGGTAATATTCTCCGATTTTAGGGCAATTTCTTTGCCTACGTATGGGATAGAATGCTTTCGGCACCAATCGGCTAAACCGGAAAAGTTAGGGACAATCAATGCCGAGACAAATTTTTGGCCATCTCCAACCACCATGATCTGTTCAATTAGAAAACTCTCTTTCATTTTGTTTTCTATAGGTTGCGGTACCACATACTTACCACCCGAAGTCTTGAACATTTCCTTTTTGCGATCGGTGATTTTTAAATATTTCGAATCCACCATTTCTCCAATGTCACCAGTGCAGAACCAACCATCTTTCATGACTTTTTCTGTTTCTTCAGGCTTTTTAAAATAGCCTACCATAATATTGTCCCCTTTGCAGCAGATTTCACCATCTTCCATAAATTTAATCTCCACCGATTTTAAGGGCATGCCAACAGTACCTGGTCTAATATTGTTAACGCGGTTAAAGGCTAGGATGGGAGAAGTTTCCGTTAGTCCATAACCTTCTACAACTTTAATTCCTGCGGCTCCAAAGACACGTATCAACCTTTGTTGGCAAGCGCCACCACCCATAATAATGGCTTCTATATTGCCGCCAAGGGCTTCTCTCCATTTTGAATAAATGAGTTTGTCGGCTAGCTTCAATTGAAGTTTATAGGAAAGGCTGAATTTTTGGTTATATTCATAGCGATTGGCCAATTTAACGGCCCAAAAGAAGATATTTCTTTTAAACCCTCTTTGAGATTCACCTATGGAAAGGATTTTTTCATAAACCTTTTCTAGTAGCCTTGGCACGGCGCAGAACATATAAGGTTTTACTTCCCTTAGATTCTCGGCTACCTTTTCTACGCTTTCGGCAAATGAAATTTTGAAACCATTATAGGCATATACATACATGGCCATTTTTTCATAAACATGGTTCAAAGGCAAAAAGCTTAAGGCATGTTTTTCTTCTAAAATCAGTTCTTCAAACACTTCATCAGAAGTGGCTTTCATATTGGAAAAGATATTTTTATGGGAAAGCATCACACCCTTGGGGGTTCCTGTGGTCCCAGATGTGTAGATAATCGTGCACACATCGTTTTCTTGAACTTTCCCAGAGTAGCTTAAAACTTCTTCATAGATTGTGTTGGAATAAGGTTGTATCAATGGTTTCCAACTAAGATGATCGTTGGAGGTGTTGATAACATATATTTCTTTAAGCTTAGGGATTTCATGTTGGATGGAATGTAATTTTTCATAAAGTTCCATATTGTCCACAAAACAGATTTCAAGAGCAGCTTCATTAAAAATAGCACTTAACTCCTTGCTGGAAATGTTGGGGTATAATGGTACGAGAACAGCTCCTGTAAGCTGTACGGCTAAATCTACAACCAGCCAATTGGGTGAAGAAAAGCAAATCAAACCAACTTTAGATTGTTCCTCTATCGAGTCTCCATTGCCGTTGATATTTTTTTCTAACAGGGACTTTGCTAATCCGAAGGCCATTTCCTTTAGTTGGATTGGTGTATAATGGTCCCAAACACCGTCTTTTTTGTATTGTAAGAAGTTTTCTGGCAACGTTTTGATATTGTCACCTAATAAAAAATCAAACAGTCTATGTTGTTCGTTATCTGTAGTATTCATCATAGCGTAAATTTAGCGAGGTGCCCTAGTGGAAAATTCCAATTTAGATGATTATTCCACTTTGATGCAAAGTCTAATGTGGTTTAAAGGTCTTTTACATTGTTTTCCTCACATTTTTTTTAAAATCCCCATCAGCGAAACCCATAAAAAGATAAGTGATAAAAGAGATGTCAAAAATACAACAACCTTTAAAAATGATGTTGTGAAAGATGGTTTAAATGTGGTGTAATTTTAATAATACATGAATGTGAGGTGTAGGGTAGTTTATTATGGATATAAATTAAAATAAATAATCATTACATTTTCAAAATCAAAGGTCGTAAAACCCGTTGGATATCTATAGTGTCTTTTTGCGGAATCAAAAATGTTTCAAGATCTGAGCTGTGCATAATTTGTTCTGATTTATCCACAAAGCCATAACCTCTATAGGAACCGTTCTGAATGAGAATAAAACTCTTCTCTTCAGGGTGTCTCCCTGTTTGTTTGATGACGATATCTTTAGTGCTGTTCTGTATCTGCTCGATGGCCTCAGTAACCCTTTGGTTGTATTTGGTAACAGTTTCTTCTTGTCGGCAAATACCATGGCAAGTGTGTATGGCATAGTGGGAACATTCCGAAACACCTTCCTGTAAATGGCAATATTTTGGGCAGAGCTCGTAGGTTCTACATAAAGTTTCCAAATAGCTTCTACATTCCCTAATGCCATGGAATATCTGAATGGGATTGGGTGCCGATTTTAATGTGTTATAGGCTAAATGTAAAATGCCCTGACGGTCTTGATATGAAAATACAGCATAGCTTTTTGGTGGCCGTTTGGCCGCTTGGTTGTATGCCGGGAAATGATGTTTGATAGCCGCATCTTCCATTAATAGGGCAATGGTTTCGCTACCGGAAAGTTCAAAATCAATATCTGCAGTGTCTCGGCAAAGATCTAGTTCTTTTTGGCTTTTGTTGTAGAAATGTCCCAAAACCCGTTTTTTGAGGTCTTTGGCCTTTCCAACATAAATAATTTTGCCCTTTTTGTTTTTGAAATAATAAATACCGGGGGCATTGGGAATCCTATTGAAAACCTGACTAGGTAAATGAGGCGGAAGTGTCGCCTCTTTGGAGGTCTTGCGTAAAAAATCCTGAAAGACATTTTCCGATCCGTCTTGAGCCAATAACATTTCGAACAATATCACCGTGGCATCGGTATCTCCCTTGGCACGGTGCCTATTTTGGATGTCTATATTGAGGGCTCTGCATAGTTTGCCCAAACTGTAGGAAGCGTGCCCAGGCAATAGTTTTCGAGATAGGCGTATGGTACAAAGTTTTTTTCTGTTGAAATCAATGCCTAGTGTTTTAAACTCATTCCGAATGATGTTGTAATCGAAATTGACATTGTGGGCCACAAAAACACTGTCTTGGGTAAAGTTTAAAATAGTCTCGGCAATTTCGGAAAAGGTAGGTGCTTCAGCTACCATGGCGTTGTCAATCCCTGTTAATGCCGTGATGTAATCTGGGATATAGGCTTGTGGATTCACCAAAGTACTGTAACTGTCAATAATTTTGGAGCCGTCATGACGGCACATGGCAATTTCGGTGATGTTTTGACCTCCAGTGGTTTCAATATCGATAATAGTGTAGTGCATCACAAGGCTTTTTTTAGGGCTTCCAATTCCACACCCAAACTGTTGAACATTTCCAAAATACTACTAATTTTTAGTTCGTGCGGATCGTATTCTTGGGTGTTGATACTGCAGGTAAATTCCCAAAGTTCCAGGACTTCATCAATAGGCACTTCATAGGGCTGGTACTGTGGATTGTCCGAAATCAACAACAAGGTATTATTGTCTTTAATCTGGTCTTTTATCCGTTTGTACACCATTCCGTCATTTTGGGTCAACAAGATATACGAACGCCCATCCATGATATCCCGTCGGTCCTCAATAAATTTTCCCACCACATAACTGCCAGGTTTCAGGGGCAGCATAGAGTCTCCTTTTATAGGGAAGGCTCGGTGCTTGCCAGTGGGTAAAAAAGGAAGCTTTATTTTTTCCAACTGCTCAATATATTCGGGGTCGTCATAACCTGCCAAATACCCTGCTGAGGTTTTTACGGGAACCACTTCAATCAAATCATCGCCCTCAGAGTTTATGGTAATGGGGAACAGTACTCGTTGATTCCGTAGTTCAATAAAGGAATGTTCGCTCCCTTTGGTAAGGTCGTGCCGTACCAACACATCAATGGGCAATTTAAAATAGTCCGAAAGTTTGATAAGTAGCTCAATGGGTGGGGCCGAACGCCCTTCTTCATACGAGCTCACTCGGGATCGGGTAATACCAAGATCTTCCGCAAGGGTTTCTTGGGTAATGCGTTTAAGCTCCCGCAAATGACTGATATTTCTAGAAAGTGCTGTCATGGCTACATCGTAAAAAGGAGGTTGATTTTGTTTGCTACAAATATAAGCAATAACTGCTCAAATATGTAGCTAACTTTGCAAAATGAACAAAAATATTCTGCATTTGGACCTCGATACCTTCTTTGTTTCCTGTGAACGCCTCATAGACAGTCGCCTTCAAAAAAGGCCCTTATTGGTAGGCGGAACGGGGGATAGAGGGGTTGTGGCGGCATGCAGTTACGAGACCAGACGCTTTGGTATACATTCTGGAATGCCCATGAAAATGGCAAGACGGCTGTGCCCTGAAGCGGTGGTCATCCGTGGGGATGCTTCCATCTATACTAAACAATCACAAATGGTCACCGAAATTATAAGGGAAAGGGTGCCCGTGTTTGAAAAGGCCAGTATCGATGAGTTTTATGCCGACCTTAGTGGGATGGACAAGTTTTTTGGAAGTTACAAATACGCTACAGAGTTAAGAAGGAGTATTATGAAGGAAACAGGTTTGCCTATTTCCTTTGGACTTTCAGCTAATAAAATAGTATCTAAAATGGCTACAGGAGAAGCAAAACCCAACAACCAATTGCGTATAGAGAACGGCTTTGAAAAGCCCTTTTTGGCGCCCTTGTCAATTAAGAAAATACCCTCTGTAGGTGAAAAGACTTATCATACCCTACGAAATTTGGGCATCGATAAAGTGGCTACGGTACAGCAAATGCCCTTGGAAATGATGGAAACGGTATTGGGCGCCAATGGGCGTACTATTTGGAGAAGGGCGCAGGGTATCGACAATCCACCACTCATCCCGTTTCATGAACGCAAATCCATTTCCACCGAGCGTACCTTCAATAAGGATACCATCGACATGCTCAAGTTGAGGACTACCATTTTTGCCATGGCAGAAAACTTGGCCTTTCAGCTAAGGAAAGGGGAAAAGTTAACGGCCTGTATTGCGGTCAAGATTAGGTATTCCGATTTTAATACCCATACCAAACAGTTGAAGATTCCCTATACCAGTGCAGACCATGTTATCATTCCCAAGGTCATGGAACTTTTCGACAGGTTGTACGAACGTCGCTTGCTCATCAGGTTGGTGGGTGTTAAGTTCAGTGATTTGGTTAGTGGTAATTACCAGATCAACCTTTTCGATGATACTGAGGAAATGTTAAGACTCTACAGTGCTATGGACCATATCCGCAACCGCTTTGGGGAACTCAGTATCCAAAAGGCTGCTTCCATGGGGGCTAAAACCATCGGACGCTTCAACAATCCATTCAATGGCGAGCCGCCTATTGTATTGGCGCATCGCAATCAATAAGGCTTTGTTATGTATATCAATTGTCATACTTATTATTCCCTGCGCTATGGAACGTTTTCCGAAGCAGAACTCTTGGAGTTGGCCGTTCAAAATGGCGTGCAAGCAATGGCTTTAACCGATATCAATAATACCTCTGCCTGCCTAAATTTTATCCGGACGGCCAAAGCATACCATATCAAACCAATTGTGGGTATCGACTTTAGGAATGGTGTGTCACAGCTGTTTGTAGGCTTGGCTAAAAACAATGAAGGCTTTAGGGAACTCAACAGTTTTTTGTCCCAGCATACTCACCAAAACAAGCAGTTTCCCGAACAGGCGTCATGCTTTGCCAATGCCTTTGTGGTCTATCCTTTTGAACAGGTCATGCAAATGGAAAAGGAATCCTTTGCAACCAATGAGTTCATTGGGATCAGTGTCCAGGATTTGAGAAAACTGCCCTTTAGCCATTACAGGGATTATAAGGATAAATTGGTCATGCAGCAGCAGGTTACCGTGAGGAACAAAAAAGATTTCAATGCTCACAGATTGCTAAGAGCCATCGATAACAATACACTGCTTAGTAAGTTGCCTAAGTCTGAAGAATGCAGCGAAAATGATAAGATGCTACCCTTAGACCAATTGTGTGAAGCGTTTCAAGAATATCCACATATCATCAAAAACACACAACAGCTCTTGGATGAGTGCAGTATAAACTTTGAATTTGGAAAGGCACGTAGCTCCCAAAACCAAAGCCTGTATTTAGATAGTGCCGAAAAGGATTTTGAAATGCTGAAAGATCTCAGCTATCAAGGGCTTTCAAAACGCTATGGCAATCCGTCCAAACAAGTATTGGAACGCTTGGAGGTAGAGCTCAATACCATTAGGGATATGGATTTTGTGTCTTATTTCTTGATCAATTACGATATTGTGAATTATGCCAATCAACAGGGCTATGTTCATGTGGGCAGAGGGAGTGGGGCCAATAGCATCGTAGCCTATTTAATTGGGATAACCGATGTAGACCCTATTGAGTTGGATCTTTATTTTGAAAGGTTCATTAATCCCTATCGGACCTCGCCTCCAGATTTCGACATCGATTTTTCATGGAAGGAACGCGAAGATATTACAGCTTATATCTTCCAAAGGTTTCCGCATACAGCCCTTTTGGCTACCTACAACACCTTTAAATACCGTGGCGTAGTAAGGGAAATAGGGAAAGTCTTTGGTCTGCCTAAGGAAGAGATTGATAAACTGAGTGGTGGTAAAGTGCCTCAGGACCAATTGGACGACATGGCAAAATTGGTACTAAAGTATGGTCAATTGATAAAGGGGTTTCCCAACCATCTCAGTGTTCATTCCTGTGGCATTTTAATTTTGGACAGGCCCATCCATTATTACTCCGCTACTGACATGCCGCCAAAAGGATTTCCAACGGTACAGTTCGACATGATTATTGCTGAGGATGTGGGCATCTTCAAATTCGATATTTTGGGCCAACGGGGTCTTGCAAAAATCAAGGATGCCTTGGAGCTTATCAAACAGAACAATCCCAATCTACCTCCCATAGACATCACCGATGTGGAAAAGTTCAAACGGGATCCCAAAGTCAATGACCTTCTCAAACGGGGCAAAGCCATTGGGGCTTATTATGTAGAGTCTCCCGCTATGAGGGGCTTGATGCAAAAATTACAGACACAGGACTATTTGGGGTTGGTGGCGGCAAGCTCTATTATCAGGCCAGGAGTATCCAGTTCCGGAATGAAACAGGAATATATCATCCGTCAACGTCACCCCGAAAGGAGGAAGGAGGCCAATCCTATGCTGCTCAAAATCATGCCTGAAACCTATGGCATCATGGTTTATCAAGAAGATGTATTGAAAGTGGCCCATCAATTTGCGGGGTTAAATTTTGGAGAGGCAGATGTGTTGAGAAGGGGGATGAGTGGTAAGTTCCGTTCGAGGGCCGAGTTTTTGGAAGTGGAGCAAAAGTTTATTTCCAATTGTAGGGAAAGGGGGTATCCCGATAGCCTCACCATAGAGGTTTGGGAGCAGATTAAAAGTTTTGCTGGCTACGCCTTTGCTAAGGGGCATTCTGCTTCCTATGCTGTGGAAAGTTATCAAAGTCTCTATCTCAAATGTTACTATCCGTTGGAATTTATGGTAGCGGTGCTCAACAATGGTGGTGGTTTTTACAGCACCGAACATTACATCCACGAAGCCCAGATGTGCGGAGGTAAAGTACATCCTCCTTGTGTTAATACAAGCGACCATCCCACAACCATTCAAGGAGATAACATCTATTTAGGCTTGGGGTATCTTAAGCAATTGGAACACTATACTATAAGGAGGGTTCTTTCAGAGCGCCAACTCTATGGACCTTATAAATCCTTGGATGATTTTATTGATAGGGTGCATGTTAGTATAGAGCAGCTGTCCATCTTGATTAGGATAGATGCTTTTAGGTTTACGGGGCAGCCTAAAACGGAATTGTTATGGCAGGCCATGTTTAAACTCAATAAAAACAAGTTGAAGTCTTCTCAGGCATTGTTGTTTAAACCTGAGCACAAAACCTATAAACTGCCAAAGCTAAATGGCAATTGGTTGGAAAATGCCTATGACCAAATGGAGTTGTTAGGCTTTCCTCTCTGTGGGTATTTTGATTTGGTGGAAGAGACTTTGATGCCTCATATATTGGTTAAAGATTTTAAAAAGTATGTCAATAAAAAGGTGTTGTTGTATGGTGCTTTGGTACATACAAGGTTTCATAAAACATCCCAAGGGAAGCGTATTCGGTTTTGTACTTTTATTGATGGGGAGGGTCAATATTTTGATACAGTACATTTTACAAAAGTGGTCGATTTGTATCCTATTCACGGCGTTGGGGTATATGCTTGCTATGGCACTGTCACGGAAGACCATGATTTTTGTAGTTTGGATATCCTGTGGAGTAGGAAATTGAGTTTAAAACAAAGTCTAAAAGGAGCTTAGTTTTTTGTGATGAACACAAGGAGTGTATTTTGTAATAGTTGTACTTATAGTTTTAAATAAGCTTAATTACTAATAGTAAACAAAGATAAGTGATTAAGATGTGGGGTGGGAAGATATAAAAAAAACCTTGCATTAAATGCAAGGCTTTTCGCGGAGAAAGAGGAACCCACCAACACTTTTTTAGTATAATACATATTTACCCAAAACCTCGTGAAACCCCTGTGTATAAAGGGGTTTAAGGATATTTGAATCAAAAAATAATTAAGTAAATATGCCATAAAAACAGTAATTGTGGGGATAATGTGGGGATAGTTTTGTATCTTTATAAGGCTCACTTTTAAGATGTTTACATTATGGCCACTCTCAATTTCCTTGTCAAAGGCACTAAGGGATATTCCAATATTCTTGTGCGTTTTAAGAACGGTAGAAAATTCGATTATACCGCTTCCACCGATTTAAAAATTCAACCTTCTCATTGGAGTACTGCAAAACAAAGGGTGAAAAATATTACAGGAGTAACCTATAAGGATGAAGTAAACGACCATTTATTTAACCTGGAGAACTTCATAATCTCTGAATTTAATTCCGACAACTCCAAAGGCATTTATATTGACCGTGATTGGTTAAAAACCAAAATAGCCAAACATTTCAACAGACCGGTAAACGATGATGCCATAGACCAAGTGTTTTTCTTACCATTTGTAAAACGCTTTATTGAGCTTGCACCATCACGAATTATAAAAGGAAAAAATAAGCCTGTTAGTTCTGCAACCATAACAAAGTACAATACCACTCAAAAGAAGTTAGAGCAATACGAAGCCAAATTTAAAACCAAACTTAAATTCACCGATTTAAACCTCACCTTTTACGATAGGTTTGTACATCACCTAACGCAAGACCAAAAGATAAATTTAGGTACAGTAGGTAATTATATAGGCACAATTAAAACAATTGCTAGAGAAGCCAAATTACAGGGCTTGCCGGTTCATGAGCATATCAACCACCCTAAATTCTTTGCGCCTAAAGTAAAAGCTGATAGTATCTATTTAAGGGATGCAGATATCAATAAAATTTACAACCACGACTACAAAGGTGTTGAACGTCTGGAAAACGCCAGAGACCTATTTATTATTGGTTTGCGTACAGGTTTAAGAGTGTCAGATTTCTTACGCCTGAAAGATACCAATATCAAAGAAGGCTTTATTGAGGTAGAAACCCAAAAGACAGGCCAAAATGTGGTAATACCCATGCACCCACAAGTAAAAGCAATTTTAGAAAAACATAATGGTTTCCCAAGAAGTATTTCCGACCAAAAGTTTAATCTACATATAAAGGATGTTTGCAAGGAAGCTGGATTCACACAAGAAATTGAAGGCAGTTTAATAAACCCCGAAACCAGCAGAAAGGAAAAAGGCGTTTACCCAATGCATAAATTGGTGTCGTCGCATATTTGCCGCCGTAGTTTCGCATCAAATTTGTATGGCAAATTGCCTAATATGGTAATTATGGCGATTACAGGACATCAAACCGAAGCCCAGTTTTTAAAGTATATTAAAATTACCCCTAAAGAAAATGCGAAAATGTTACAACAGTTTTGGTTAAAACAAAATCAAGAAAATAATTATGAAAAAATTCCTATAAGGAAGGTTTAGTAAGATAAGGTTTGTTAAATTTAAAGCTTTTGCTAATTATTTTTAAATGAATAAATCGATTGTTACCCCGTTTTGTAAAATTTTAAATGATAATAATATCCTAAAAACGCACTCTGTTTTAGGTGTGATAAGTAAATTAAAAAAGTCTTATAGTAAGACTAAATCTGATTTACTACTAAATTTTTCAGAATTTGAATACGACGATAACTATATAGAATACTTCATAAACGAAATTGAAAGGCAGGATTATATAAAAGATTATGGTATTGATAAAATAACCCCTTGGTTAAAACAAAACAATCTTACCGAAAAACAACTGGAAGATTTAACCGTACCGGTTAAACTCCAAGAAGTTATAGGTATTCCTTTAGATCCTTCAGAATATATTGAGGATATGGATACTAAACGCCTTATCCAAGAAAGTATATTGTTTTATTTTTTAAATAAATATGCAACAATGTTAATTGAGTTTCTAGAGTCCAAAAAAGTCAATTTAACTCCTGTACGCACTAAACAAGCTACAACAACGACACAAGGCGCACCTCAAATCTTATCAAGTAGCGAAGAAATTGTAAAAGAAATTAGCGGTAAATACTTTGAGATTAATAAACTTAATGAGCAATTAAATCAAGAAAAGAATTTAGCATACGGTAACGATGCTTGGGCAGACACATCTCATATTGATGATGAATATGAACCTGAATTTGCTGAGCTAACTTATGATATGAAAGGTTTGTTGGATAAACTATATTATGCTTCAAACGATGATAATTACTTTTATTTCGATTGCTCCTTAAAGGTTTATGAGCATCATTATAATTCCAGAAAAGAAGAATATTTAAAAAAAGTTTTGGATTCATCTGAGGAAGATTTTATTTCCGCAGAAGTCAAATTCCTGACTCAAACTTCCAATAGAAAGTTTGATATGGAATTTTGTGATATTCCTTATGATTCCTATATAGATTATAACGACAAGTACAGAATACCTATGTCTAGAAAATTGAAATTTTTAGACACCAAAATTAGGAAGTTCGATAAAGCCATTATTATTGAAGAAATTGAATCTGAATTTGATATTCATGGGGGCTTTTATGGAGGTTATACTACTGCTAATATTATAGAAAAAAGAAGAGCTAATGATACTAGTCCTCAAAATAATAGTAAACACGAATCTCTTGAATTATCCGAACCCAAAACGGAAAAACAACTCACCATAAATCAAATAGTATTGTTGCTCCAGGAAATAGGTTTCTTTACACATCCCAAAATTGAAAACGCATCAAAAGTGAAGCAATCGGAGTTGATAAGTAAGATATGTGGTTTAAACTCAAAAAACATAAAAATTAAAATTCAAAATTTAGATAAAACTCTAAAGGAATTGGGAGATAATCATCAAAAGGATATTGATAAAATAGATACTATTTTAAACAGCTTGGAGTAACCCCTGGAGTGCCTTTTGGAGTTACTCCAATGGGCTGAATCCGTTAACTACAGTATAGTTTAGCATCGTTGAACCACAAAAACATACAACGATGGAACAAAGTAAAATTACCCAAGTATTTGGCATTACGCCTTCAGAATTAAAAGAAGACATCATCAACGATGTAAGAGCAGAACTTAGCATCATAGCTCAAAATTTCCAACCCGTACAGCCACCCGAATATCTCACACGTCAGGAGGTGGCTAAAATCCTTAAAGTATCCTTGGTAACCCTTACCGACTGGAACAAAAAAGGAGTACTAAAACCGTATCGCTTAGGAAACCTCATCAGGTATAAAAGTGAAGAAATAGACAAAGCGCTTATTGCTGTGTATAACTCTAAAAACAAGCAATAATGAAGCATTTAGAAAACATTTCAATTCAAGAATGGCGCAGTCTTTACCAACGTTTGGAAACCCTTGTAAACAGACTCGAAAGCAGTGTGTCGCATAAACCAGAACTCGTACTACTCGATAATGCCGACTTACTGCAACTCTTCAAAATAAGCCAAAAAACAGCACAGAACTGGAGAGACAATAACCTCATAGCATTTTCGCAAATAGGCAATAAAATCTATTACCGCCTAAGCGATGTTCAGGAACTGTTAAATGCCAATTACAAAACCACTAAAAATAAATAGTACTCACTTTTAAAATAGTTTAAGATGCCACAAGTTTCAATTTTTAAGGATTTCACCGCAAAGGTGGAAGACACACATATAGCACGAGTAATTACCCAAATAAAAGAAGGGAAATATAAAGATCAGGTAGAAGCTATTCGCAAGCTACTCAATCAAGGCAAAGACCAAGAGGCTGCCGAATTAAAAAAACGACTGTTAGCCTTTACGGCTTCAGGAACCTTTAACGGAACAAGAACCGCAGCAACTATTGCAGAATATAGTGGCTTTGTAATTTTGGATATAGACAAATTATCCGCTGCCGAATTAAAACGTATCATTCCAATAGCACATTTAGCACCTTACACCTATGCGGCCTTTGTAAGTCCTAGTGGAAAAGGATTAAAGATTCTTGCTAAAGTAAATAGCAAAACAGAACACCATAAAGAAGCCTACAAGCAAGTTGTAGCCTATTACGAACAGGCTTTAAATATCGACATTGACACCTCTGGGAGCGATATTTGCCGCCTATGCTTTATGTCTTACGACGAAGAATGTTATACCAATTCCAATGCCGCCATATTTGAGGTTGTTTTAAAAAAGGAAGAACCGGTAAAACCATTAACTACAAACAATCAAACCTCTAATGATATTGAAGTATATATTTCTAATATCGAGAAAACCGCTACAGATATAACAGGCGATTATCAAACATGGCGTAATTTAGGTTTTGCCTTATCCGAAGCATATGGCGAAGCAGGTAGGGATTATTATCACAGAATTAGCAGATTCTACCCAAAATACAATTATCAAGAATGCGATAAACAGTTCACCAACTGTTTAAAAGCAAAGGGATCGGGTGTTAATATTTCTACCTTTTATTATTTGGCACATCAAAACAACATAAAACCTTTTGAAGCTGCTATTAGTCAAGAACCTTTAGATATCCCGGAACAAACAAAGGAAAAAGAGCAAACAGACACACCAACATTCTCAACTTCCTTAATTCCCCAACTTCCGCAATTCCTTCAGGATGTTGTTAAATATGCAAATACAGACCAAGAGAAGGACATTATGATTTTGGGAGCTATCACAGCTATTAGTGCCTGTTTACCTAAGTTGTTCGGCATTTATGATGGCGACAAGGTGTTTTCTAATCTGTATTTGTTTATTACCGCAGCAGCGGCTTCTGGTAAAGGAAAGTTGAAATTTTGTAAACGTCTAGTCTATAAAATTCATGCCACCATGCGTGAAGAAGCGCAACTTATGGAAGCCGAATACGATAAAGATTTAGCACACTACAATAAAAACAAAGCTAAAAATGACAGTCTAAAGAAACCGCAAAAACCACCAATACGCATGTTGTTCATTCCTGCAAACAACAGTTCTACGGGCATGTTTCAGTTGTTGAACGACAGTAAAGGCCGCGGATTGATATTTGAAACCGAAGCCGATACTTTGGCAAAGAATTTTAAAACCGATTACGGCGATTATTCCGATGGCTTTAGAAATGCATTCCACCACGAAACCATAAAATACTTTAGACGAACCGATAGAGAATATGTCGAGATAGAGCAGCCTTGTTTATCCTGTGCCTTAACAGGCACGCCAAAACAAGTATTGGCATTAATGCCCAACGCCGAAAATGGCTTGTTTAGTCGCTTTATGTTTTATCAAATGCCTACAAATACAGGTTGGAAAAACGTATTTGCTATAGACACTAAAAAAGGATTGAATGAATATTACGATCAATTGGGAAATCAATTTTACGACCTGTACCGGCATTTAATGTCAAATCTCGAAATACAGTTTTCCTATACACCAGAGCAGCAAGAAATTTTTAACGACTTTTTTTCCAAAATCAATTTGTATTACCTAAATGTAAATCCTATAGAATACAATTCATCTATTAAACGAACGGGTATTATAGCCTTTAGAATTAGTATGGTGCTGTCAGCCTTAAGAATATTGGAAACTGGCGATATGTCAAATCCTCTGTATTGTACAGATGAAGACTTCAATACCACCCTTACAATGGTTAAAGTACTTGTAAAGCATAGCAGTAAAGTGTATTCCAGCTTACCCGAAGATAAAACCGCTATTAACTATAAAAACAAAAAGGAGCAATTTATAGAAGCATTACCGCATCGGTTTACGACCCAGGATTATGTAGTTTTAGCTAACAAATTGAGTATTACCCAAAAAACAGCCGAACGTTATATAACCAATCTATGTAAAACCAATTTTTTACTTAGGGAAGCACATGGGCACTATATCAACCCCTCAAAAGAAGAAGATGAGGAAAGTGAGGGAAATGCGTAAAACCATAATGTAAAACCGAGATATATTTTTATTTTTAACACTTCAAAATCTAGATAAAGTCTTCACTGTGTCTAAATCTAGATAAAACGCATAAACTCAAAAAATGACTAGCATAGCACAAAGAGCTGAATTACACGCTCAAATATGGAAAATTGCCAATGATGTTCGTGGTTCTGTAGATGGATGGGATTTTAAACACTTCGTATTAGGGACACTTTTTTATCGCTTTATAAGTGAGAATTTCACTGATTATATTGAAGCAGGTGATGAAAGTATTAATTATCCGTCATTGCCTGATGACGTCATTACGTCCGAAATAAAAGATGATGCTATAAAGACCAAAGGGTATTTTATTTATCCAAGCCAGTTGTTTGTAAACGTAGTTAAAACTGCGTCTAAAAACGAAAATCTAAACACAGACTTGGCAGCAATATTCTCTTCAATAGAAAATTCTGCTATTGGTTATCCTTCAGAAGAAGATATAAAAGGCTTGTTTGCAGATTTTGACACCACAAGTAACCGACTTGGGAATACTGTCGAAAATAAAAACAGTCGATTAGCAGATGTTTTAAAAGGTGTGGCAGGTTTAAAGATGGGGAGCGATTTTAAAGATAGTAAGATAGACTTCTTTGGTGATGCTTATGAGTTTCTAATTCATAAATATGCAGCAAATGCAGGTAAGTCTGGGGGCGAATTTTTCACACCAACAAACGTATCACAATTGATTGCACAATTGGCAATGCACAAGCAAGATAAAATTAATAAAATATACGATCCTGCTGCAGGCTCGGGTTCATTACTTTTACAAGCTAAAAAACACTTTGATAATCATATTATAGAAGAGGGGTTCTTTGGTCAAGAAATAAACCATACCACCTACAACTTAGCACGTATGAACATGTTTTTACATAACGTAAACTACGACAAGTTTCATATTGTATTAGGTAACACCTTAATGAATCCGCAATTAGGAGATGATAAACCTTTTGATGCCATCGTATCTAATCCACCATATTCTATAAAATGGAAAGGTAGTGACGACCCAACACTAATTAACGACGACCGTTTTGCCCCTGCAGGTGTATTAGCGCCAAAATCAAAAGCAGACTTTGCTTTTGTGTTACATGCACTCAGTTACCTATCAAGTAAAGGTAGAGCAGCCTTAGTATGTTTTCCAGGTATTTTTTACCGTGGGGGTGCAGAACAAAAAATTAGAAAGTATTTGGTAGATAATAACTATGTAGAAACTATTATTGATTTAGCACCCAATTTATTTTACGGCACTACCATAGCGGTTACACTTTTGGTGTTATCTAAAAGTAAAACCGATACCAAAACACAGTTTATTGATGCAACAGGTGAAGACTTCTTTAAAAAAGTAACCAACAACAATGAAATGACGGATGCTCACATTGGGAAGGTTATGCGAATTTTTGACACTAAAGAAGAAGTTGCACATGTAGCTACCACAATAGATAACAAAAAAATTGCCGAAAACGATTATAACCTTTCTGTTAATAGCTATGTGGAAGCTAAAGACAATCGAGAGAAGATTGATATTGAAAAGCTGAATTTTGATGTAGTTAATATTGTAAGAAAGATAGACAAACTACGTGCCGATATTGATAACATTATAAATGAAATTGAAGCATGAGTTTTTTAGAAAAATTATTAGAAGAAGTTGATGTTGTATGGAAACCTCTTATTGAAGTTGCTGATTATGTTCGAGGTTTGACATATAGTAAGCAAAATGAAAGTAAAACTGATGAAGGTTATAAAGTACTTCGAGGTAACAATATTACTTTATCAACCAATACTTTAAATTTTGATGATATTAAATATATAGATTATAGCACAAAAGTTAAGAATACTCAAAAGCTATATGAAAATGATATTTTGATAAGTGCAGCTAGCGGAAGTAGAGAACATGTTGGTAAAGTTGCTTTTATTCATTCTGATATTGATTTCTTCTTTGGAGGTTTTATGGGAGTTGTTAGAGCTAAAAATGAAATTGAATCGAGATTTCTTTTTCATTTGTTAACTTCAAATCTGTTTACAAACTATCTTGAAAGAGTATTAAATAGTTCTACTATTAATAACCTGAGTTCAAAGGTAATTAATGGTTTCCAAATACCAATACCTTGCCCTGATAACCCTAAAAAATCTCTAGAAATTCAACAAGAAATAGTTGACATCCTAGATAAATTTACAGAGCTTACAACAAAGCTTACAACAGAGCTTACAACAGAGCTTACAGCTCGTAAACAGCAATACGAGTATTACCGCGAGCAATTGTTGAATTTTGATGGAACAGAAGTAAAACATTTGCCTATGGATGATGAAAATGTAGGTGAATTTATAAGAGGTAAACGCTTCGTAAAAACCGACATGATTTCTGAAGGTGTTCCATGTATCCACTATGGTGAAATGTATACACATTATGGTACTTGGGCAAACAAAACAAAATCGTTTGTAAGTAAAGAACTTGTAGATAAGAAAAATTTAAGGCGAGCAACAAAGGGAGATGTTGTAATTGTAGCAGCAGGAGAAACCATTGAAGATATTGGCCAAGGAACAGCATGGTTAGGTGAAGAAGGTGCTGTTATTCACGATGCTTGCTTTTATTACAAAAGCAATTTAAATCCTAAATATGTCGCGTATTTTACAAGAACGAGGCAGTTTCATGACCAAATAAAAAAACATATTCGTACCGGTAAAATTTCAGCTATTAACTCAAAAGGATTAGGTAAAGCAATAATTCCTATTCCATCGCCAGAAGAACAAGAACGTATTGTAAACATCTTAGATAAATTTGATACGCTAACGACGTCCATAATCGAAGGGTTACCAAAAGAAATAGAGTTAAGGCAAAAACAGTATGAGTATTACCGTGAACAATTACTAACATTCCCTAAAGAAACTATAGAAGTATAAATACATGGCGCAAACATTAACACAAATAGCTGAGAAACTAAGAGCTGATAACAAAAAAGTACAATTAATCTATGCTTTTAATGGTACAGGTAAAACACGCTTGTCTGGTGAGTTTAAAAAATTAATATCTCCTAAAGACCCTGAATCGGAAGAAGATTATCAATCTAAAGTGTTGTATTATAATGCGTTTACAGAAGATTTGTTTTATTGGGATAATGATTTAGATGCAGATAAAAACAGAAAATTGACAATACGTCCGAATGGATTTACAAATTTAACCTTACAGTTCCTTAAAGATCAAGGGTTAGATAATAATATTGTAACTAATTTTCAGCATTTCACCAGCGATTCAATAACACCTAAATTTAGTGCTGATTTTTCAGAAGTAACATTTTCTGTAACTAGTGGCGATAACCAAAGTTTAGATAATATTAAAATATCTAAAGGAGAAGAGAGTAACTTTATTTGGTGTATATTTCATAGTTTGTTCGAACAAATTGTTGAAATTTTTAATACAGAACCTGAAGACCGCTCTACCAACCAGTTTGACCATTTAGAATATGTGTTTATTGACGACCCTGTTAGTTCATTGGATGATAATCATTTAATAGAACTTGCGGTAAACTTAGCCGAACTTGTAAAGAAATCTAATGGATTGAAGTTTATTATTTCAACACACAATCCGTTGTTTTATAATGTACTTTTTAATGAAATTGGCAATAAAAATTGCTACATGTTAAATAAACTTGAGGATAGCACTTATGAATTAAATGAAAAAAAAGGTGATTCAAATAAAAGCTTTTCATACCATTTATATCTTAAGCATATCATTGAGGAAGCCATAAGTTCAAATGCTATAGAGAAATATCATTTTATATTACTTCGTAATTTGTACGAGAAAACTGCTAATTTTTTAGGGTATCCAAAATGGTCAGATTTATTACCAGATAATAAACAAACATATTATAATCGGGTAATTCAATTTACAAGTCATTCAACCTTATCAAATGAAGTTGTTCCCGAGCCAACAGAACAAGAAAAAAAGACTGTAAAGTTTTTACTAGACCATTTAGTTGATAATAATTATTGGAAAGAAGAAATAGTAGCAGCAACACCAGTAGCAGCTGAAGCCTAAACCACAAAACCAACACATGTCACAATACAAAACCATAGCAGAATCCAACAACTTTATTGTTTTAGATACCTATAAAAAGTTCTCAGAACTTCATGAAGCACCAGCAAGCTATCAAACAGAGGCAGATTTAGAAAGAGAATTGGTTCAGGATTTAAAAAACCAAGGCTATGAATTTGTGCAGCAAATCACCAATCAAGTGCATATGTTGGCTAATGTGCGTGTGCAATTGGAGGAACTTAACAACATGCAATTCTCAGATAAGGAATGGCAGCGTTTTATAATAGAATATCTAGACAAACCCAGTGATAACCTTACAGATAAATCAAGAAAGATACATGATAATTACATCTATGACTTTGTGTTTGATGATGGGCATATTCAAAACATCTACTTAGTAGATAAGAAAAACATCACACGTAATAAACTTCAGGTCATTTCACAATTTGAACAAAAGGGTACTCATGCCAACCGTTATGATGTGACTATTTTGGTTAATGGTTTACCTCTGGTGCAAGTAGAACTAAAAAAACGAGGGGTGGCTATTCGGGAAGCTTTCAATCAGGTACATCGCTACACTAAAGAAAGTTTCAATACTAATAATTCACTATTTAAATATTTACAGCTGTTCGTCATATCTAATGGTACAGACAGTCGCTATTTTGCCAACACGGTACAACGTGATAAAAATAGCTTCGATTTTACCATGAACTGGGCAAAAGCCGATAATGCCTTGATAAAGGATTTAAAGGATTTTACCATTACATTTTTTGAAAAACGAACGTTACTGAATGTACTTTTAAACTATTCGGTATTTGATGTAAGCGATACCCTGCTTGTCATGAGACCGTATCAAATTGCCGCAACTGAACGGATGTTATGGAAAATAGAAAGCTCCTTTAATACTAAAAATTGGTCTGATACAGAAAGTGGCGGGTACATTTGGCATACTACAGGATCGGGTAAAACCCTTACTAGCTTTAAAGCTGCAAGATTAGCAACGCAATTGGATTTTATTGATAAGGTGTTTTTTGTGGTAGACCGTAAAGATTTAGACTTTCAGACCATGAAAGAATACCAGCGTTTCTCTCCAGATAGTGTAAATGGTTCTGATAGTACGGCCGGATTAAAAAGAAACATAGAAAAGCAGGATAATAAGATTATTGTTACCACCATTCAAAAACTGAATAATCTTATGAAAAGTGAAAACGATTTGGATATCTACCAAAAACAGGTCGTTTTTATTTTTGATGAAGCACACCGCTCCCAATTTGGTGAAGCACAAAAGAACCTGAAAAAGAAGTTTAAAAAATACTATCAGTTTGGGTTTACTGGTACACCTATTTTTCCCGAAAATGCTTTAGGTGCGGAAACTACCGCAAGTGTTTTTGGTCGTGAACTACATTCCTATGTAATTACCGATGCCATTAGAGACGAAAAGGTATTAAAGTTTAAAGTAGACTATAACGACGTTCGTCCACAGTTTAAAGGTATAGAAACAGAACAGGATTTAACCAAGTTAAGTGCAGCGGAAAACAAAAAGGCATTACTGCATCCTGTGCGCATCAAAGAAATTTCGCAATACATCTTAAAGCATTACAGACAAAAAACACACAGAACCAAAGGAGGTAACAGTGGTTTTAATGCCATGTTTGCCGTTAGTAGTGTAGATGCAGCAAAATGTTATTATGAAGAATTAAATAGCCTGCAAAAAGATAGTGATAAGCCTTTAAGAATAGCGACTATATTTTCTTTTGCAGCCAATGAAGAACAAAATGCCATAGGTGAAATCCCTGATGAAACCTTTGAGCCAACGGCAATGGATTTAAGCGCTAAAGAGTTTTTAACTCAGGCAATCAGCGATTACAACGCCATGTTCAGGACAAGTTATGGGGTTGAAAGCAAAGAATTTCAGAACTATTATAGAGACCTTGCAAAACGAGTTAAGAATAAGGAAATAGACTTACTAATTGTAGTAGGGATGTTTTTAACAGGCTTTGATGCACCAACCCTGAATACATTATTTGTTGACAAAAACCTGCGTTATCATGGCTTAATGCAAGCCTTTTCACGTACCAATCGTATTTACGATGCAACAAAAACCTTTGGAAATATTGTAACCTTTAGAGATTTAGAACAAGCCACCATTGATGCAATAACCCTTTTTGGGGATAGCAGTACAAGAAATGTGGTGTTAGAGAAGAGTTATAAAGAATACCTAGAAGGGTTTACTGATATTGCAACGGGTAATGCTCGTCGCGGTTATATTGAAGTAGTTAAGGAATTAAGAGAAAAATTCCCTGATCCGGATGCCATTGTAACAGAGAAGGACAAAAAAGAATTTTCAAAACTCTTTGGTGAATATTTACGCGTAGAAAATATACTCCAGAATTACGATGAGTTTGCCAACCTGAAAGCATTTCAGGAAATAGATATAAACGACCCGGAAGCTGTGGAAGCATTCAAGGAAACCTATTTTGTTTCGGATGAAGATATTGAGGTAATGAAACAAATTGAATTGCCGGCAGAACGAACCATCCAAGATTATCGCTCTACCTATAACGACATTCGTGATTGGTTACGACGCGAGCGAAAAGGCAAGGAAGCAGAAGAATCTGAGATTGATTGGGATGAGGTGGTTTTTGAAGTCGATTTATTAAAGTCACAGGAAATCAACCTAGACTACATTTTGGAATTGATTTTTGAGCATAATAAGAAAACAAAAAACAAATCAGAATTAGTAGAAGAAATAAGACGCATCATTCGTGCAAGTGTAGGCAATAGAGCAAAAGAAAGCTTAGTAGTCGATTTTATCAATGAAACAGATTTAGATAAAATAAAAGAAAAAGCAACGATCATAGATGCTTTCTTTTCTTATGCACAAGGCAAACAGAAAACAGAAGCTACCGAATTAATTACAGATGAGAATTTAAATGAAGAAGCAGCAAAACGTTATATCACAGCCTCATTAAAACGTGAATACGCCAGCGAGAACGGCACAGAACTAAATTCCATATTACCAAAAATGAGCCCATTAAATCCTCAATACCTAACTAAAAAGCAAAGTGTATTTCAAAAGATTTCATCCTTTATCGAAAAGTTTAAAGGAGTAGGTGGGCAATTGTAAGGCCTTAAAATGGTTTAATTTGCTATGCATTATACATCTTCATAATAATACTGAAACGGGATTTTTAGATTTTGTTATTGTGTATGCTTTATATAATGAATAGTTAAATTAAAATAAATTTCACTTATAAGTAAAAAAAATAATTATATTTGCAAGCCATATGTTCTCGAAATGTCAATTAATAAAAATACCTCAATTTAGTGGACCTATGGGTTCTGTGTATACTGTGTTAGTTGACGAAGAAGAGATTAATGCGTTTAAAAACTTTGTGTTAAGCAATAAGGTTTCATTTAAAAGTGAAATAAAAGATATTGTTGGACGTTTAACAACTATGGGGTTTAAAACTGGAATGAGAGAAGACTTTTTTAAGCTTTATGAAGGCAATCCCGGAGATGGCGTATGCGCTCTCTATGACAAAGAAGACAGCAACCTAAGATTATATTGTATTCGTTATGGTTCTCAAATTATTATCCTCGGTGGTGGTGGCCACAAACCAAAATCTATTAGAGCTTTTCAAGAAGACAAAAATTTAGAAAAAGAAAACCTTATTCTAAGAGACTTATCAAAACTAATTACGGAAAAAATGCAGGACAAAGAAATCTGGTTTAGTGAAGATGGCTTAGATTTTGAAGGAGACTTAACTATAGAAAACATTAATTATGAATAAATCAGCTCAAGAGAATTTCGATTTTATAGATGATATTTTAGAGGAAATGTCACCTGTGGAAATGAAAAAAATTGAACAACGTATGCTTAATGCGGAAAAAATCCGTAAAGCTATGGATGTCAAAGGGTGGAATAATACTATGCTTTTAGAGGCTTTGAATATGAAAAGTCCAAGTATTATTACTAAATGGTTAAGTGGTACTCATAATTTTACTCAAGACACTTTGGTTGAAATTGGAGAGGTTTTGGATATTAACTTCTTTGAGAATGAAGAGAGGCAAATTGTTCTGCAGTTTCATTTTCCTGTTATGGAGAATAAAACAAGTGGTTTTGATTCTTATAGTAGTCTGGATTATATTCTCAATTCCCATAAAATAAATTTTTCAGGTTCTAAAAGTAATAATTGTACAGAATGTCAAGCTTAATTATGTCAGAAGAAAAACCATTTAATTTTCAAATAAAAGGTGTGGAAATCCTTGAAACAAGTATAGTTGCGCCAAAAAATAAAATTGATGGTAATACTGTTTTTGGTTTCGATTTACAATTACAACATAGTTTTAATTTAGAAAAAGAATTGGTAATTGTTAATTGTAAGATAGATGTGCTTAATAATGATACGAAAGATAAGTTAGGTCATATTAGTGCTAGTTGTTTGTATTATGTGGAGGAAATAAAGCAGTATTTTGATAGAGATACAAATGTGCCAAATTTACCTGATGGAGTGATAGTGATGCTGAATTCTATCTCTATTTCAACAATTAGAGGTGTAATGTATGGTATTTTTAGGGGAACATTCCTAAATGGGGCTATATTGCCTGTTGTTAATCCAAATATGCAAATTAAAAAGTAAAACGTTATATTTCATTTAATTCCATTCTATTAGCATATCGTCTAACTGAAAGTGTAGGAGGGGCAGGTAATAAGGTGTTCGTCAGTCACTCCATTTAGTTCCACAAAACATATCTGCAAGCCAAATATCTGTTTTATAATTGTCATTGCGAACGCAGTGAAGCAATCTATTTCATTATTATATAGTCTTAAAAAAAGGCTTGCATATACCATCCATAGCACCACTGCGGCGGCACGTCCTCGTTGGCGCTCTGTATTTGTTTTGTTACACACATTACATGCCTTCCTCACCCGTAGCTACTCTTGCACCCCAAACCCCAATAAGGAGTTCGCTAGGCGCTCACAGTATTTAAATTGGGGTACAACCGCTACTTAATGTTGTGCGAGCCTGCGGGTCGCATCGGGCTAATCAGGCTGTCACATTTTTTGGGGCTACCCAAGGGCAAATAAGATAACCGCAGTACGGCTTCTGATTAATAGTGCTACAATCTATAATATCACTTATCCACAATAATTAGAACATATTGGAACACGGCGGATTATCCCATTTGCTGAAAGATCCAAGAGCAGCTCATTCAGTCGGCAATCTCAGCACCCCTCCAATAGTTTTTACATTACGGTTTGGCGTATTATCCATTAAACAAACATGCCCTCAAACCCTCAAAATCCGCAATGCTCTTGAAAGTAGATAAACGCCAAAACCTTAAATGAAAACTATTCCCAAACCTTCCATTGCCTCCTTCAATCCCTGCACTTGCCTAAGCCTGAATATTTCGCCATCCCAATAAACTTAACATCCGGCTATTGAAAAAGTCAAAAAATGCGCCACCCTTGCGGTAAACCGTTGCTGTGGCACGCACTTTTGCAAGTGTGCAACGTGCTTCCACCACAGCACCCTTGCTCATCTCGCAGTCGGCTCGCGCCTTTTAGATTACCTGCCGAAACAATATCTTTAGGTAAATTGAAAATTAAAACAATCATGAAAACAAAAACCATCGAAATTACAGAAGTAACCGTTGATGAATTAGCCGATAAAGTAGCCGACAAATTAATGGATAAAATCAAAGTTTACCTTGATGAATTAAAAACCAATGAAAGCGATGTTTATCTAACCAGCCAAGAAACTGCCGATTTTCTTAATATCAGTATTACAACCCTTTGGCATTGGACTAATAGAGGTGTAGTTAAAAGTTATGGCATTGGCAATAGGAGATACTACAATAAAAAAGAACTTATAGACCTCTTAAAGAAAAACGAATTAAGACATTAGTACCTACCTCCATTTTAAAGGATGCTTCATAATATAATCAGCAGCTTTTTGTTCAATTTCAGCTCTGGTTGAAACCCTATATTGTTTAATCCAGTCATTAATCTCTTCTTTATCGAAATAAAGCATTTTACCTCGTTTATAAAAAGGTATTTCTCGTTTCGATGTCAATTTGTACACGTAACCTTTTGTAATGCCTAAATAGCTGGATAATTGGTTCATATTCATGATTTCGGAAATAGCCGAACCATCTGTATTACTTACTTTAATTTGTTTAAGTAATTTTTCAATACGTTCTAATCTTTCATTGATAATTTCAAAAGGATTTTCCATAGCATTAGTATTTAGAAATTAATAAAAAAAGGCTGCAAAGTAATGTGGCTTCCCACGGCCCACGCTTATGCCTATCAAGGTCAAGCCCTCCGGGTTTTGAAAAAAATCTCCACCCTTAATTTTAAATTGTACAGTCTAAATTATCAATTGGCATTGGGTAGTATTTTTTCCAAAAACCTTGACAGCCACCCCACACCACATAAACTGTAGGCTTTCTTTTTTTATTGTTTTTTCTTTTGAAAAATTATAGGCGCGAAGCGTAGCGAAGCAAATTTAAATTGGATAGCTATGCAAACTTTTGAAATGAAAACCCATCGCCCCGGAAGAACCTACACCCAGCCCCATTTTTATATCTTAAACAAAGGGCTTAACAGCGGAAAACCCTTAAAAACAGCTTGCCCTAATTGCTTTGTTGTTACCACGCCCACCGAAGCCCATAAAGAAACAATTTTCATGTTGTGTATGATGTTGCAAATAGGCGGTTATTACGCCTACTATTTAAAAGGGAGTGTGATTCCATTCATTTCTATAAATGATTGTTTGAAGGTTTTAAAACAAGGCCTAAATACAGACAACTACCCAGATCATGACTTGCAAAAGCAATTACAAATAATGACAACCATTCACAATAAGCAAATGCAACTTCAAAACACCCTAGCCAAACTAACCGATTTGAAGAAAGCTTATATCATGGCTTACTTTAATTCAAAGTAAACAAGGGAAATACAAGGCATTCAAGCCCTAAAGGAGACTTACCGACTTATTCTATAGTATATTTCGTTAGAATTTAATCTAAATAGGGTTTAAACCTATGCTAAGTCCGTACCAAGTCCAAGTGAGTATTAATTAAATATGCATATGTTATGGCAGTAATTTCAAAAGGAATCCTGGGAGGTATCTCAGGTAAAGTAGGCACAGTGGTAGGTGCGTCTTGGAAAGGTATTGACTATATCAGAAGTAAGCCTGCTTCTGTAGCCAATCCAAGAACCGAAGGACAGGTTAACCAAAGAAATCGTTTCTCTACGACTTTGGATTACCTACAACCCAATTTAGGGTTTATTAAAATTGGATATAAAGGCTATGCAGTTCAAAAAACTGCTTTTAATGCCGCAATGTCTTATGTGTTGAACAACGCAATTACAGGAACAGCTCCTGACTTTGAAGTAGACTATTCTTTAGCGCTTCTAAGTAGAGGTAGCCTTTCTGGACCTTTGAACCCAGATGTAGACTTAACGACTCCAGGACAAGTATCATTCTCTTGGGACGATAACTCAGACGAGGGAAATGCAAGCGCAACGGACAAGGCGATGTTGTTAGTGTACAACCCATCTAAAAAAGCTTCAGTTTCCATTTTAGGAGGTGCTGACCGAACCGCAGGTTCTCAAGCAGTGCCAATCCCAGCTTTATATGTTGGTGACACTGTAGAGCTTTTCATGGCCTTTGTTTCAGCAGAGAACAATACAGTATCAAATAGCGTTTATTTAGGTAGTGGTACGGCATCTTAAAGTGATCCTAAATTAATAGCGATGAAACCGTTACATTAAATTGTAGCGGTTTTTTTATGCTTTTTTAATAAAAATATTGTGGGGATTATGTGGGGATTTTAGAGCAATAAAAAACCGCAAAGGCTTTAAAATCAAGCGATTGCGGTTTCAAAAAGCGGAGAAAGAGGGATTCGAACCCCCGGAGGTGTGACCCTCAACAGTTTTCAAGACTGCCGCATTCGACCACTCTGCCATTTCTCCTTGAGTGTCTCATCAGGTATTTCCTGATTGCGGGTGCAAATATAGTAACCTTTTTCATTACTATCAAAGAAAAAATGAGAAAAAATTTAAAAGATTTTTCAGTCATTCAATATAAAATTGATTTTGTGTTGGTTAAAGGAATTTTCAAATGCTACATTTGTGGAGAAAATTTAAAAAGACTTATGGAAATCATTAATTTTTTAAAATGGCGCTATGCAACCAAGGCCTTTGACATAACTAAAGAGGTGCCTTCTGAAAAATTGAACATCATAAAAAAGGCCTTCAATTTAACGGCGACCTCATATGGACTTCAGCCAATAAAATTGGTAATTATAAAGAATAAGGAATTGCAGCAGGAACTCTTGCAATATTCCATGAACCAAAAGCAAATAGTTTCTGCTTCCCATGTATTGGTATTTTGTATACAGACCAATATTGATAAGTCTTTTGTAAATGAATATTTCAAAAGGGTACATGATTTGAGGCAAACTCCGAAAGAGATCTTAAAACCTTTTGAAGACTTTCTAGTGGATGATTTTGAACAAAAATCTCAACAGGAAATTGAGGAATGGGCTACTAAGCAGGCGTATCTTGCTATGGGGAATATTATGACGGTTTGTGCCTTGGAACAAGTGGATTCTTGCCCTATGGAGGGATTTCTCTCAGAAGAATATGATAAAGTTTTAAAGTTAGGTGAACACAACCTAAAATCGGTACTGCTATTGCCTATTGGGTATCGGTCTGAAAATGATATGTTTGCCTCTATGACTAAGGTGAGAAAGCAGGATGAGGACGCTGTTTTGGAGCTGTGATTAATTCTTTTTCTTTTTTTTGGACAAAACATCGAATAGCTTATATTTGTTTTTTAACATAACTTTTTAACTTTTTAATTTATTCCTGATGAAAAAACTATTACTAGTTCTTATTTGCTTATTTAGTGTAGGCATTTATGCGCAAGACGCCCAGTGGACAACCGATTTTGAGCAAGCCATGAAAACTGCAAAAGCTCAAAACAAACCTATCTTAATGTACTTTAAGGATTCCCAGAATTGCGATGCGTGTAAAAAAATGGAAGCTACGGTTATCAATGCACCAGAGTTTGCTCAAATTGCAGATAGAGTGGTATTGGTAGCAGTGGATAATGCTGATGAATCAGATGCTGCACAACGCAAAATTATTCACTATAATAAAACAAAAACCTTCCCAGCATTTGTAACTTTAAATGCTCAAGGTGCGCCGATGAATGAGGTGAAAGTATTTAGTGAAGAAACAATTGAAGAATACATAGGTTTTTTAAAGCAATTATAGTTTATTGATATATGCCCGGATTTGAGCACTTCGGCGATGCCGAAAGAAAAGAAGTGAATGATGTTTTGGAAACTGGAGTGTTAATGCGATATGGCTTCGATGCCATGCGTAACGGCCATTGGAAAGCAAAACAGCTAGAGCATGATTTACAGGAATATTTCCAGGTGAATCATGCTCAGTTGGTTTCTAGTGGTACCGCGGCGGTTTCGGTAGCCTTGGCTGTAGCAGGAGTAGGAGCTGGCGATGAAGTTATCATGCCTACCTTTACTTTTGTAGCCAGTTTTGAGGCCGTTATGATGTTGGGGGCCATTCCTGTTTTAGTGGATATTGATGATACCCTTACCTTGGATCCTCAAGCAGTAGAAGCAGCTATTACTGCAAAAACCAAGGCCATTATGCCTGTCCATATGTGTGGAAGTATGGCCAATTTGGATGCCTTGCAACAACTATGCAAGGAGCATAATTTATTACTTATCGAAGATGCTTGCCAGGCTATAGGGGCTACCTATAAAGGAAAAACTTTGGGAAGCATTGGAGATGTTGGGTGTTTTTCCTTCGATTTTGTAAAGACCATAACTTGTGGAGAAGGAGGAGCTGTTCTTACCAATAATGAAGCCTATTTTAAGAATGCCGATCATTTTAGTGACCATGGGCATGACCACGTAGGTTACGATCGTGGTGCAGAGGGTCATCCATTCTTGGGTTATAACTTTAGAATTTCAGAACTGAATGCTGCCGTTGGTGTGGCTCAGTTAAGGCGTTTACCTGAATTTTTAGAAATTCAGAAACAACACTTCACAATATTACGAGAGGCTTTATCCTCAATTCCCGAAATTACATTTAGAAGGATACCTGAAGGAGGCGAAGAGAACTATTCTTTTTTAAGTTTCTTTTTACCAGATACAGAAATTTCCCTTAAGGCATCGGCAGCTCTTAAGGAAGCAGGTATTGATGGTTGTTTTCAGTACTATAACAACAACTGGCACTATATCAGAAAGTGGGAGCACCTAAAGGAATTTAAGACGCTGTATCCCTTATCTCAAGAGGTGAAAGAAGGATTATACTACCTTCAAACCAAAACTTTTGAACAGTCCGATCATTATGTGGGAAGAAATATTTCCTGTTTGATCAAACTATCTTGGACGGAGCAAGAAGCCAAGGACAGAGCTTCAAAAATGGTTCAGGTTATTAAAGAAGTTCTGGGTTAAAGCTTTTATTTTCAGAATAATTTATTGGGTTTATTTTAGTAGTACCAAAGGTCTTATTTCTCTGACTTTAATTTGGTTAGCTCTTAATTTAGTATCTTTAAAGGGTAACCAGTTAAAATACAGTGAATTATGAAGGCTAATCATAGTGTAAGTTTAGGACTTTTATTTGTTTTTATTTTATTTCTTAACTGCAAAGGAGATAAAAAAACGAATGAAGTGAGGGAAGAAGTAACAATTGAAGCAGAAAAGCCAAAAGATCAGGTGGCAGAGTACTATACCGAGAGTATGGAATTTATTGGTCCCGATTCGTTATCATCTGGCTGGACAACCTTTAGATACTCCAATAAATCATTCGAAACCCATTTGTTTTTATTAGATAAATATCCTGAAGGGAAAACCATAGCTGACACAAAGAAGGATATTTTCCCGCCTTTCGATAAGGGGATGGATTTAATTAACGAAGGGAAGGTGGAGGAAGGTTATGCCGCCTTTGGAGCTTTACCAGAATGGTTTCAGAATGTCGTGTTTACAGGCGGAGCTGGATTGATTTCTCCTAATCAAACTACAGAACTAACCATTAAATTGGATCCTGGATATTATATAATGGAATGCTACGTAAAGATGTCCAATGGAAAATTTCACACCTCTATGGGAATGATAAAACCGATTATAGTGACCTCCGAAGTGTCTGATCTTTTACCTCCGATTTCTACTGTTAATGTATCTATTTCAAGTACTGAAGGTATCATGTTTGATGATGTTATCAAAGCAGGCGAAAATACGATAAAGGTGACTTTTGTAGATCAAAAAAAGCATGAACACTTTTTGGAGCATGATGTGAATCTTGTGAAACTGGATGATACAGCCGATTTGGCTGCTTTGGAAGCATGGATGGATTGGTCCAATCCGAAAGGGCTTATCAATCCAGCCCCAGCGGGTGTTACCTTTTTAGGTGGGATGCAAGAAATGCCCGCAGGAAGCGAGGGCTATTTTAAGGCGACACTTACTAAGGGCAAATATGCATTTATTTCCGAAGTACCTAAGGCCAGCGAAAAAAATATGTTGAAAGTTTTTGAAGTAATCGATTAGTACTTCACGTAATCCATGATTTCCAACCCGTAGCCAATCATTCCTACACGTTTGGTTTGCTCGCTATTGGAAATCAATTTAAGCTTATGGATGTTTAAATCGTGAAGGATTTGTGCCCCAATTCCAAAATCTTTAGAGTCCATTTGAATCCCAGGTGCCTTAACGACATCCTTATGGTTTTGCTGCTCTTTCAAAATAGACAATCTATGCAGTAAATTGGTAGATTGGTTTTGCTGATTTATAAAAATGATGGCGCCTTTTCCTGCTTCGTTAATCAATTGGAACATGTCGTCCAGTTTCTTATCAGCATTGTTGGTCAAGGTTCCTAGAATATCGTTGTTTACCAAAGTTGAATTTACTCTGGTCAATACATGTTCATTTGTATTCCAAGTCCCTTTTGTTATGGCAATATGTACCTGGTTATTGGTAGTTTGTTGGTAAGCACGCAATCTAAATTCCCCAAAACGGGTCACGATTTCAAAGTCTTCTTTCTTTTCAATCAATGAATCGTGTTGCATACGGTAGGCCACTAAATCTTCAATAGAAACGATTTTAAGATCGAATTTCTTTGCTACTTCCATTAGCTGTGGCAAACGTGCCATGGTACCATCTTCGTTCATGATTTCAACAATCACACCAGCAGGTTGCAATCCAGCCAAACGGGCAAAGTCTATTGCTGCTTCGGTATGGCCTGTTCTTCTTAAAACTCCTCCTTCTTTGGCCACAAGCGGGAAGATATGTCCTGGACGTGCCAATTCAAAAGGTTTAGTGTCTTTGTCTACTAGTGCTTTCACCGTTTTGGCTCTATCACTTGCGGAAATACCGGTGGTCACACCATTACCTCGTAAATCAACTGAAATGGTAAAGGCGGTCTCCATTGGGTCGGTGTTGTTGCTTACCATCATGCCCAGTTCAAGAGCTTTACATCGGTTTTCGGTAAGCGGGGTACAGATTAGACCTCTTCCGTGGGTAGCCATAAAGTTGATCATTTCTGGGGTCACCATTTCGGCAGCGGCAAGAAAGTCACCTTCATTTTCCCTGTTTTCGTCATCCACAACGATAATTACTTTTCCTTGACGGATATCGTTTATGGCATCTTCAATGGTATCTAACTTGAATTCAGTTGAATTGTTAACGGTTTTAAGCGTAGACATAGTAGCATTTTGTATTATGCTGCAAAGATATAGCTTATTTTATATTTTCTATGCTTGTTTTATACAACTCTTCCTTGATCCTAATTTTTAACAAAAAGTAGGTAATTGGATAGAAGGGAAGCCCAATAATTAATAGAAAAAAGTTAATCTTTTTATCGCTCTCGGGTAATGAAGCATAGAATTTGGACAGCACAAAAGAGGACACCGTAAAATAGATGACTACAAAAACGAATGAAATAATTCCCAGTTGCAGTACTATGTGTGCTAACTCAGGTAGTTTATTGTTTCTAAAAATAAAATAGAAAAGAATCAATACCGCACCAATGCCATAACTTACTATGGTGGTTAAGGAATAATCATAAAAGTCGTTGGCAATTTTCTCCGATTTAAGCAGGGTATTGTGCAATATAACGCCTTTGTCTTTGATGTCGTCTGCACTTAATCCACGGTCCAATAAAAGCTGATACGCAACAGGTTTTATTGTCTTGTCGTACTCATAGTGGGAGTAATTTTTAATGATATCAATAAGTTTATCATCTTCAAAAGTATCCAAACGTTTGTAGGCTTTGTCAAAAGCTTCTTTTTTGTTCTTGAAGCTGAAAAGTTTTCTCAAAGGATCTGTAATGGTATCAAACTCAAACAAACCTCTATCTTTGGTCGCTCTTTTAGTTAAGAAAATACTTAACGGAAGCATGATTAAGGTAGATAGCCAGGTAGCAAAAATAGGATTGAGAGAACCATCTTGTGAACTGTTTTTTGAAAAGATCCCTATAAAGTGATAGGTTAAAAACAGAAGAATAGCAATAACCATTGGAAGTCCAATTCCCCCTTTTCTAATCAAGGCTCCCAACGGTGCTCCTACAAAAAACAGGATGATACAGGCAATGCCCAAGACATATTTTTCATGCAGGGAAATGACGTGTTGGTTAAGCCATTTCTTTTGGGTTCCCAAAGTGTGTTTTTTGGTCTTGATAATTTGATTGGTACTGTTTACTGTATTGGCTGCTAGATTCAGTACTTGTAATTTGGTTCTGTTATCAAATAAATCAAGAACTTCATCGGTGTAAAGAGAATCCTTTTTTGGTTTAATGTTTGCATTTAAGGACGCTACAGCAGTGCGGTCATAAAGTGATTTGGCAAAGTTCTTATATTCGGTCTTTTCTTTGTCTTTAAGGCTGTCAATGGTGTAGCTAAGATCGCTTATATTTAACATGTTGTATCGACCTTCAAAGCTCTTGTCTTCATAATCCACATCATTCAAGCCTTCAAGGTCTACATTAATCACATATTTTTCGAAAGCACTTCGAACATGGGGTTTTTTGGCATTTTGCTTAGGATCCTTGCTAAATATTTCGTCATAGTAGTTTCCATCATATAATACCAATTGGAGAATGTTGGATTCTTCACTACTAATGAGTTCTCCTGTATTGGCAGTAATTACGGTGTAATTTCCTGTTCGGTGAGGTGTTTTTTTATGGATGTAGACCTTTTCTAGATATTGGCCTTTATCACCACTTTTCTTATCAACCTTAATATTGTAATCTGCTATTTCATTGAACTGTCCTGAGGCAATAGCCATAGCAGGTTGTGTTTTGGCAATATTTTTTCTAAGGTTATAAAAGTTGAAGTTGGCCCAAGGGATAACGTTATTGGCAAAAAAGAAGGTTACAATTGAGAGTCCAAAAATAAACACGCTTAGTCCTCTCATGGCTCTTTGCAATGAGATCCCTGTAGATTTCATTGCAGCAAACTCATAGTTTTCGGCAAAACTACCAAACACCATAATGGAGGCCAATAAAATGGTAAGGGGTAAAATTAGCGGAATTAGAGTAGGGGTAACGTACAGTAAAAATTTAAAAATGACCGAAACGGACAAATCTTTTCCCGCAAGTTCGCTTATGTACAACCAAATGGACTGTAAAACAAAAATGAGCATGAGTATAATAAACACGCTCAAAAATGTCTTTAAGTAGGTTGTAAGTATATACCTATCTAATATTTTCATTTATTGCTATAATTAGTCCAATCTATTGATGTAGTAATTTTTGTATTTGGACTGGTCAAAAGTAAAAAGTGTTTTTGAAATAGGTTCATTTGTTTTAAACATATTAACGGTTAAAGTTGTTTTTGTACCGTTTTTACCTATTTCAATTAAATTATAGATGTGCTTGGTTTGCGCGTCAATCCCTAATAACACATATTTAATTTCAGAATGTGTGTCAATTGGCGTAAGTTTTACATACTGTATTTTACGACCGTTTACATTTTGAACAATATCCATGGCGTATCGGTATCCATCTTCATAAAAAGACAACATTTGACTTGGTGTTATTGTGTCTTCGTCTTCGGTGTTATTGGAAGAAATGGTTACCTCTTCATCATCAGGACTAATGGTGTAAAGGGTTTTACCATCGTAGATTCTGGTGGCTCCCAAAATGTTCAATTTGTATTTTTCACCTTGTAGTACCACATTTCCACGGGTTTCTTGGTTAATGTTTTCACTGGCATTGTTAAGTGAATACTTAAAGTCTATACTAATATTGTCATAGCTTTTGATCTTGGCACTTACTTCATTCAATAAGGCTTTTGCTTTTGCAGAAGTGTCCTGTGCTAAACTGTGAAAGCCTATAAATAATGTAACTGCTATCAATAATTTTTTCATTGTAATGTGTGTTTTATATCGCTATATATTTTCGTTATCCAATAGTTGTTCCAAAGCTATAAGGTCTGGAACAAGTACCTGTCTGGCCTTGCTGCCTTCAAATCCTCCTACGATTCCAGCTGCTTCCAACTGATCAATCAATCGTCCGGCACGATTGTATCCCAATTTAAGTTTTCTCTGTAACAAAGATGCTGAACCTTGTTGGGCCGTAACAATAATTTCGGCTGCCTCTCGGAATAGGGAATCCCTTTCGGAAATATCTATATCAAGAGCTGTGCCATTGCCGTCTTCTCCCACATATTCTGGTAGAAGATACGCGTCTGGATAGGCTTTTTGACCTCCAATAAACTCGGTAATGGTTTCTACTTCAGGAGTATCAACAAAAGCACATTGAATCCTGATAATATCATTTCCTTGGGTATAAAGCATATCTCCACGCCCAATCAATTGATCGGCACCTGGACCGTCCAAAATGGTTCTGGAATCTATTTTAGAGGTTACCCTAAAGGCAATACGTGCAGGGAAGTTGGCTTTGATAATCCCTGTAATAACGTTCACCGAAGGACGCTGGGTGGCAATGATTAAGTGAATTCCAATAGCTCGTGCCAATTGAGCTAGACGTGCAATAGGCGTTTCTACCTCTTTACCTGCGGTCATAATCAAATCCGCGAACTCATCGACTACAAGCACAATGTAAGGTAAAAACTGATGCCCATCATTTGGATTCAATTTTCTAGCCTTGAACTTCTCGTTGTACTCCTTGATGTTACGACACATGGCATTTTTAAGCATCTCGTAACGGTTGTCCATCTCAATACAAAGGGAATTCAAAGTGTTGATTACCTTGGTATTGTCTGTAATGATGGCTTCTTCGCTATCGGGAAGTTTTGCTAAATAGTGGCGTTCTATTTTGTTGAATAAGGTTAATTCTACCTTTTTAGGGTCTACCAATACAAATTTTACTTCGGCAGGGTGCTTTTTGTAAAGTAATGATGTCAATACAGCATTTAACCCAACAGATTTACCTTGTCCAGTTGCACCAGCCATTAAAAGGTGGGGCATTTTAGCTAAATCTACCACCATGGTTTCATTGCTGATGTTTTTTCCGAAGGCAATTGGTAATTCCATATCAGATTTCTGGAATTTCTGCGAAGCAATTACCGAACGCATGGAAACAATGGTAGAATTTTTATTAGGTACCTCAATACCTATGGTTCCTTTTCCTGGAATAGGGGCAATGATACGAATACCCAAAGCAGAAAGCGAAAGGGCAATGTCATCCTCTAAGTTTTTGATCTTGGAAATACGTACACCAGCTTCAGGAACAATTTCGTAAAGGGTCACGGTAGGACCTATGGTAGCTTTAATACTGCTGATTCCTATTTTATAGTTGCTAAGGGTTTCAACAATACGGTTTTTATTTTCTTCAAGCTCTTCCTGGTTGATGGTAATCCCTTCGGAATCGTATTTTTTAAGAAGGTCTAAAGGTGGAAATTGGTATTTGCTCAACTCTAATGTTGGATCAAATTGACCAAAGTCGGCTACCAATTTATTGGCTAAATTGTCACGTTCAGAAACTTCTTCTTCAACCTGTTCTATCTCCATTTCAAAATCCTCTTCAGGAGCATTGTTCACTTCAACTTGAAGGTCGTTGTTGTTCTGGGTAGTAATGCTAGGTTCAAGAGTGATTTCAGGTTCTAATTCCTGCTCAATTTCTTCTTCCTCAAATTCTTCTGCTTCCTTTTCTTTTTCAATTTGGTTTAAAAGGGCCGCAATAGGGGCGGGAGTTTCTTCATCCAACTCAAAAGCAGATTTGATGTTTTCCGCTTCTTCCGTTAAATTGTTGTCAATCGGAACAGCAATATTGTCACCTGCAAGAATAGGACCATCAGTGGCAAATTCCGTTTTGATATCCTTTTTAGCACTTTTAAAAAGGTTCACAAATGTATGTCCTGTAACATTGAAGCGAAGGGCCAAATAAGTGATCAATCCAAAGAGCAGGACTAGGGAAGTGCCAATTTTTCCAATATAATCTTGGATGAAACTGTTCATTTCAAAACCAACGGTACCGCCTAAAGCATCGTATTTATGAGTGAAAAATCCAAAGAGAATGGAACTCCAAATAACGATCAATGTACCCCAAATCCAATGGGAGCGTAGTTTTGCTTTATTGATATCCAAAGCAATATAAATCCCAGAAAGAAAGGAAAGGCCAGCAAAGATAAAGGAGGCCACTCCAAAGCCTTTAAGGATAAACAAATCGCTTACCCAGGCGCCAACTTTATTAAGCCAGTTTTGAGCTTTGACTTCTCTAGTGCCCAAAGCATCCAAAGTGCTTTGATCTGCTTTGCCTGTGAAGAAAAAGGATAAAAAAGCTATAAAAAGCAATACCCCAAGAATCATCAACAAACTCCCATAAATCAATTTTTGTTGACTTGTTAGTTTGAATGAGGGTTTGCTAAAGGTAGAGGTTTTACTGTCTTTGGTTTTAGTTTTCTTCTTCGCCATCAACGCTTAGTTAGATTGAAACAAAAATACAAATTACTAACGTTTATCCTAACGGAAAAAGTATTAAAACAGCTTAGGGATGTAAATGACCAAAGCCCCTGCAACTGCGGCCATAGCAGCAATAAATACAGCTCCCGCTGAAATGTCTTTTATGTGGCCAATGGTTTTGTGGTACTCGGGATGGATGAAATCCGCAATGTACTCAATGGCAGTATTGATACCTTCGGCAGTCATGACCAAACCAATAAAAGCAATTTGGAACAACCACTCTGTATTGGTGATATTGAAATAGAAACCGGCTAGTGTCACCGAAATAGCGACAAACAATTGCACTTTAATACTGGCTTCGGTTTTAATTAAGTATAGGGCGCCTTTGTAGGCAAACCCTATACTTTTTATTCTGTTTTGTACAAAAGATTCTTTTTTGCTCATGCTTGGGGGCAAACTACAGGGCTTGTAGGGCAGCTTCGTAATTAGGTTCGTCAACGATTTCAGAAACTTGCTCGGTGTAGGTAACCTCGCCTTCTGGATTTACAATAACAATGCATCTGGAAAGCAAACCTTCCAATGGCCCGTCAACAAAATCCAATCCGTAACTTTTTCCAAAGTTTCCGTCTTTAAAATCGGAAAGGTTGACTACGTTGTCCAATCCTTCAGCACCACAAAATCTAGCTTGTGCAAAAGGAAGGTCTTTGGAGATGCAAAGCACTTTGGTATTCTCTAATTTGCTGGCCTTTTCATTGAAAGTTCTTACTGATTGGGCGCAGGTTCCTGTATCAACACTAGGGAAGATGTTGAGGATTAAGTTTTGTCCTTTAAAATCAGCTAGGGTTTTTGCTCCCAATTCTGAAGTAGTTAAAGTGAATTCTGGAGCTTTGCTGCCTACTTTAGGTAATTCCCCAGACGTGTGTATCGTGTTTCCTTTTAAAGTGATTGTTGCCATAATACGTGTTTTAAATTAATGGAATTTAAAATTAGTAATTATTTGATGCAGCACCGTATGATTTCAGTAATTTTTATTCACCTTACTATTGTAAGAATAACATGAAAAGACATCTAACTACAATTGGGTATTTTTTTAACATATTGATTATAAATTCATTTTCAATTGCTATATTTAATATGAAATAAAATTAATTAAGTCTTCAAATCATGGAAAATTCACAATTAAAACTTAGCTTTTTTATGATGGTTCTACTGCTTTCTTTCTCATGTGGAAGTGATGATGATGGTGGTGGGTGGAAATGTGGCGATGATATAGTCGATGCAGATGGGAACATTTATTCTACAGTCAAAATAGGAGATCAATGTTGGACACAATCCAATTTGAATACTTCAAAATTGAGCGATGGAACAGAAATTCCAAATGTTACTGTTCAAGATGATTGGTTTGACCTGACTACTCCAGGATGGTCCTATTATAACAATGATGTTTCATTTGGAGCTGTGCATGGCAAATTATATAATTGGTATACAGTTGAAACAGGCAAACTTTGCCCGGAAGGATGGCATATTCCAAGCATTTCAGAATGGAATATCCTAGTAAGCGAATTGGGAGGAACAAGTGTGGCGGGAACAGCTATGAAGTCAACTTCGGGCTGGGAAAATTCTCCGGAAAACGCTTCAAATAGTAGTGGTTTTTCTTTAATGCCTTCTGGAAATAGAGATACATGGTCATCGTTTTTAGGGATAGGTGTGAATGCATGGATGTATTCTTCTAGTGAAAATGTTGATGATCCTGCAAAAGTAGATTTATTGCATGTGGGAATAGGGCCAGAGGCATCCATTATGATGACGGTTAAAAGAGATGGTTTACCTTGTCGATGTTTAAAAGATTGATGATTTAAGAATAACAAAATAAAAAGCCTCTTTATAAAGAGGCTTTTTTGTGTGTATTATTATCTAAGTGTCGCGCCAAGCTCTTTTTCAAAATTAGCTTGAAGTTTACTCATGATTTTATCAATTTGTTTGTCTGTAAGCGTTTTTTGCTCATCTTGGATAGTGAAACTCACGGCGTAGCTCTTTTTACCTTTAGGAAGGTTTTTTCCTTGATACACATCAAAAAGGTCTACATCTTTAAGCAATTGCTTTTCGGTTTTCATTGCGATGCTGTCAATTTGCTCAAAAGTTACCGTTTCGTCCAATAACAAGGCAAAGTCTCTACGCACTTCTGGATATTTTGGAATATCCTTGAAAGAAACCGTATTCTGTTTTGCAGCTTCAATAACATTGTTCCAATTGAAATCGGCAAACAGCACATCTTGGGCGATTCCAAAATGTTTTAATACCGATTTTTTAACCAGCCCAAAATTCACCAATTGTAGATTGTTTGCAGATAAGGCAATGCCTTCTGCAATCATGTCATTTTTGGTAGGGGATACTGAGGTGTTTGTAATTCCCAAACGTTGCAAAACCACAGAAATAATTCCTTTTAAGTAAAAGAAGTCGCTTTGTTGGTGGTTGGCATTCCAGCGCTCTGCATGTCGTCTACCAGTCACAAAAAGAGAAAGGTGTTTGTGTTCTTCTCTGTTTCCGTTGTAGTTATGGTAGGTAGATCCAAATTCAAATAACTTCAGCGCATCACGCTTTCTGTTGATGTTGTGACTAACCGCTTCCAATCCTGAAAACAACAAACTTTGGCGCATTACGCTTAGATCGTTGCTCAATGGGTTCAAAAGTTCAATATTATGATCTTCCTTCAGCTGTTCACTAAGGGAAATATATTTTGGAGAAGATAGTGAGTTTGCCATAATCTCATAAAAGCCTTGAGCTACCAATTGGCTTCCAATGATGTTTTGAAGCTTGTAATCTTCAAATTTGGAAGAGTTGGAGATGGAAGCGTTAAGTTTTTCGGTGGTTTTGATATTGTTGTAACCGTAAACCCTTAGGATTTCCTCAATGATATCAGCCTCTCTTTGCACGTCATTTCTATAGGCAGGTACTGTAAGCCCTAGCCCAGTTTCGGTAACATTGTTGATTTTGATTTCCAAAGATGTCAAAATGCTTTTGATGGTATCCTTTGGGATTTCCTCTCCAATTAGTTTCTTGGCGTTTTCAAAGCTCAAACGTACCTGGAAATCCTCAATTTTCTTTGGGTACATGTCCACAAGGTCACTGGTGATCTCCCCACCAGCAATATCCTGGATCAATAAAGCAGCACGTTTCAGTGCATATTCTGTAATGTTAGGATCGATACCTCTCTCAAACCTAAAGGAAGCATCGGTGTTTAAACCGTGACGTTTTGCTGTTTTTCTAATGGATACAGGATTAAAGTAAGCACTTTCCAAAAAGATATTGGTCGTGTTTTCTGTTACTCCAGAATCCAAACCTCCTAAAACGCCAGCAATGCACATTGGTTTTTCGGCATCACAAATCATTAAGTCTTCTGCGTCCAACTCACGTTCAACACCATCCAAAGTTTTGAATTTCGTACCCTGTGGCATTGTTTTTACCACTACTTTATGGCCTTTAATTTTAGCAGCATCAAAGGCATGTAATGGTTGCCCTAATTCGTGAAGCACATAATTGGTAGCATCTACCACATTGTTCTTTGGGGTAAGCCCAATAGCTTTCAATCTATTTTGTAACCAAGAGGGAGATTCTTCAACCGTAATTCCAGATATGGCAATACCGCAATAACGAGGCGCCAATTCCTTGTTTTGAACTTCTACATCAATCTTATTGGTTCTGTTATCTACGTGGAAAGCACTCACCGAAGGAGTGATGAATTCCAAGTGAATATCCTGTTGAATCAAACCTGCTCTAAGGTCTCTTGCGGTACCAAAGTGGCTCATGGCATCTGCACGGTTAGGGGTAAGGCCTATTTCAAAAACATGGTCGTTTTCTACTTTGAAGATGTCCGAAACCGCAGCACCAACCTTCACTTTTTCGTCAAGCACCAAAATCCCATCGTGCGATTGGCCCAAGCCTAATTCGTCTTCGGCGCAGATCATACCATGGCTTTCCTCTCCTCGGATTTTTCCTTTTTTGATTTTCCAAGCTTCACCTTCAGGCGTGTAAAGCGTCGTTCCAATAGTGGCTACAGGTACTTTTTGGCCTGCCGCTACGTTTGGAGCACCGCATACAATTTGTAGTGGTTGGTCTTCTCCAATATTTACGGTGGTAACCCTTAGTCGGTCTGCATTTGGATGTTGTTCACATGTTAATACTTCTCCAACAACAATTCCTTTAAGTCCTCCTTTAACGGATTCAAATTCTGAGATGCCTTCTACTTCAAGTCCTAAATCTGTAAGTAATTCTCCAGTTTTTTCAGGGGACCAATCTGTTTTGATAAATTGTCGTAACCAGTTGTATGAAATCTTCATTTTCTATCTTTAATAAAGGCGCAAACCTACAATTTTTTTCGTTTTTCAGATTGCCAAAGTTGCGAAAAAATGCAACCCTAACAGGTCTTATTTAGGCCACAAAGATAAATATTTGCGACTAAAAATATGACCTAAAGTTGCTAGTCTTTTTGGGTGTTGTTGCCGTCCAATAAACTTTCTTGGAAAAGGTTGAAAATTCGGGTGTATTCATCGGTCCAGCTGCTTGGTTCTACAAAGCCGTGTTTTTCTAATGGATAAAGGACCATTTCCCAGTTGTGTTTTTCCAATTCAATCAAGCGCTGGTTAAGACGAACCATATCCTGGAAATGAACATTGTCGTCTACCATTCCATGTAAAATCAGCAAATCTCCTTTAAGTCCATCTGCAAAATAAATAGGGGAGCTTCTTCTATAGGCTAAACTATCGGAAACTGGCGTGTTTAGGATGCGTGCCGTATAACCGTGGTTGTAGGCTGCCCAATCGCCAACAGATCGAATGGCCGCTCCAGCTTTAAAGGTGTCGGCTTCGTTGAACATGGCCATAAGGGTGATAAATCCACCATAAGAGCCTCCGTAAATACCTACTTTGTCTTTGTCAATACCGTAGTTGTTGATTAAATATTGTACACCATCCACTTGGTCTGAAAGATCTTTGCCTCCCATATGCCTGTAAATCCCCGTTCGGCAATCTCTTCCGTAGCCAGCACTTCCTCTATAGTCAATATCCAAAACCGTATAGCCGTTATCCGCTAAAATATTATGGAACATATATTCTCTAAAATAAACACTCCACCAAGAATGGGCATTTTGTAAGTATCCAGCACCGTGAACAAACACGATGGCGGCATTGTTTTTGGTAGCTGCGGAAGGTTGGTAGAGCCTAGCCTGCACGGTGGCGCCGTCTTCTGCCTTAAAAGTGATGAGTTCTGGGTCTCTCCAAGGGTAAGCTTCAAAACCTTCCGTTGTGGAATGTGTGATTTGCTTTGGTTGCTCAGATGATTTTCCGAAAAGAGGATTTTTCTGTAGGTAAAGCTCTGTTGGTTTGTTGGAATAGGAGTGCAAAATGGCCAAATACTCTTCGTTTGGAGATAATACCACATCGTTATTACCCGTCATGCTTGTTAATTGAGTGAATTTACCTCCCTTAAGTGGCATGCTATAAAATTGACGATCTCCTGAGTGTGTTTTGTTGGAGGTAAAATACCAGTGCTTTTTGTTTTTGGAAAGGTAGACGTCATACACTTCAAAATTCCCTTCGGTAAGTGCTTTGGTTTTTCCTGAATTGACGTTGGTGGTATTTAAATGAGCAAACCCGGTGGATTCAGACATGTACCAAATGGTTTCGTTGTCTGGCAACCATCCAAGAGCACTTCCTCCAAAACTGCTAATGCCAGGGCCGTCTATCCAAGCTTCATCGCGTTGTCTTACTAAATTTTTAACAGAACCATCTTCATAGTTTAGGGATACAATCCAACGGTCTTTAAAATCATTACTGTTAATGTCCAATACCGCATATTTGCTGTCTTCACTCCAGTTTGGTCCAGTTACATAAGAAATTCTGTCGTCGTTTTTGTATGCTTTGTCAGGGTAGTCCTTTGTGTATTCAGGGATATCGTCTAGACCTTCCAAATTATCCAAAACAACAGGATAAAAAGTTCTTGCTTCTATGTTATAAATGAACATTTCATACGTGCCTTGTTCGCTACCAACTTTGGTGCGTGTGTGTTGGTCTTCGGTGTAGCCTGATTCAGTAACGTAATGAGGCACAATGGTGCCATTGGCCTCTTTAGGAGCTCGGTATAGTTCGTAGGTTACAAATTTTCCATTCGGACTTATTTGTATGTTGGTCACAATTTTCCCTTCGGTATAGATTTCAAGAGGTCTTTTGTTTAGATTTCTTTTGTTGAGTTCCTCTTTGGCGTCATTTTTAGCCTTACGCTCGCTAAGTACTTCATAAATTCCCAATTGGTCTTGGTATAGCCATTCGTCTTGCTCGCTTCGTTCAGAAGTGCTGTTTTTCTTATTTGTGAAATCGGTAATTTGTTCGGTGATTCCCGTTTCCAACGACCAAGTGAATAGATTGCCATTCTTTACATAAGCTATTTTGGAATCGTTTGCTGTAAACTGAATATTGCTTTCGGTGTCTAAGGTGTTAGTGATTTGCGTCACCGAATAGTCCTTTTGGTCAACTAAGTATATGTCGCCATGCTGTGTGTAAATGCTCTTTGATCTATCGCTATTGTAAGTGATGTGGTCATAAGGATCTACATAACTGGATTTGTTTGTGATATTGTTATTTCCACTTGGCGGTGACAGGTTGTACGACGTTTCAAAGTCTACTTTTTTGGTATTTCCACTGGAAAGTGTGTAAGCATAAAGGGAATCGCTGAAAGTCCCTTCAGGATTCCAACTGAAATAAATGGTTTTGCCATCGGCAGACCAGTGAGCATTTGAAGGCAAGTGGCCAACAAAATTGTCGCCCTGCATAATGGTTTTAATGCTTAGTGGAGATTGATTGCCAGTTTGTGCAATAGTTGTTGAAGTAATGAAAATGGATAAAACAAGCGCTAAAATATGTTTCATGCGAAATGAATTGTAAGTTTTGAAATTTCGTGCCCAAACGCACTAAATAGTAAATGTTTGCGAATGTACTTTTTTGTGGGGATAAAGGCAATTGTTTTAATAAACCTTTATCAATTACTTAAGGAATAGTTAATTAACAGGGCGCTAAAAGCTTTTAACATTGCTCTAACATGAGTGAGCTGTAATAGCTGTTAATTTTAGGGTAATCAATTTGAAATCAATTTATTATGAAGCAACTAGACGCTTTGCATAGAGCTTCCGCTTTATTCGTTTTTTTATTCGTATCTATTTTAGAGTTTCATGTCCCATCAAACCTTCCCGAGAAAAGTCAACAGGATTCAGTTGTTCAAACAAGTAGTGTTATAGATACTTGTGCACTTTCCTTAAAACCAATACCTATTGTTAAGGCACGTCATAACGAGTTTATTTCGAACTTGGAGCCTTATGATTCACATACATCAATCAATCGATCATAAAACGTACAGTTATGTTTTAGGCCCAACCGAAAGGTTGGGTTTTTTATGGTCCTAACTGATGTAATTCCAAATGTTTTTGTACTTGCTTAGTTGCTGATATGTGTGGAGGATGACTTGGTTTTCTTCTTGTTTTAGGGAAGGGTCCTTCTTTAAAAGTTCCTTGGCCATATATCTGGAGTGTTGAAGAATGGTACTGTCCTTAATAATGTCTGCTATTTTAAGGTTGAGAACACCGCTTTGCTGTGTGCCCATGATATCGCCAGGACCTCTCAATTTAAGGTCTACTTCAGCGATCTCAAAACCATCATTGGTTCTGGTCATGGTTTCCAAACGTACTTTGCTGTCTTCACTCAGTTTGTGGCTGGTCATTAAAATACAGTAACTCTGCTCGGCGCCTCGACCTACGCGTCCTCTCAGCTGGTGCAATTGCGAAAGTCCAAAACGTTCGGCACTTTCTATAATCATCACCGAAGCATTGGGCACGTTAACGCCAACTTCTATCACGGTTGTTGCTACCATGATTTGGGTTTCGCCTTTAATGAAGCGTTGCATCTCGTAATCTTTGTCGGCAGGTTTCATTTTACCGTGGACGATGGAAATTTGAAATTGTGGAGCAGGGAAGTCCCTAGCGATACTTTCATACCCATCCATAAGGTCTTTGTAGTCCATGGCGGCGCTTTCCTGAATGAGGGGGTACACGATGTATATCTGACGTCCTTTTTGGATTTCGTCCCTTATGAATTTAAAAACGTTCAGACGGTTTTTATCGTAGCGATGGACGGTTTTTATTTCCTTTCTTCCTGGTGGCAATTCGTCGATAACGGAAACATCCAAATCGCCATAAACAGACATGGCCAAAGTCCTAGGAATAGGTGTTGCAGTCATGACCAAAATGTGTGGAGGTGTAGAATTTTTACGCCACAATTTACTGCGTTGTGCTACTCCAAAACGGTGCTGCTCATCGATGATGGCTAGGCCTAGATTTTTGAATTTCACCTTGTCTTCAAGGAGGGCGTGCGTGCCAATTAAAATTTGTAAATCGCCACTTTCTAGGGCTTTATGTATCTCTTTTCGTTCTGAAGTATTAGTTGAGCCTGTTAATATTTTTATATTGATATTCAGGTTTTTACATAGTTCAGATAATCCGTTGAAGTGCTGGACTGACAAAATTTCAGTCGGCGCCATAAGGCATGCTTGAAAACCGTTATCCAAAGCGATGAGCATGGACATTAAAGCGACAATGGTTTTACCAGATCCAACGTCTCCTTGGAGCAATCTGTTCATCTGTGCATTGCTTCCCAAGTCCTGTCGAATTTCCTTGATTACGCGCTTTTGGGCATTGGTCAGATCGAAGGGTAAATGTTCTTTGAAAAAGGAGTTGAAAAGCGGTCCGACATTCTCAAAAGGGAGGCCTTTTATCTTGGTTTTATTCATCAAATTTTTGATGACCAATTGCAGCTGTATATAGAAAAGTTCTTCAAATTTTAATCTGTATTGTGCCTTCGCCAAGAGCTCTTGACTTTTGGGAAAATGGATATTGAAAAGGGCTTCTCTTTTTGAAATGAGTTGCAAATTTGTGAGAATGGAAGTTGAAAGCGTTTCGGCAAATCTCCCTTGTGTTTCTATGAACAGCTCTTGCATTATTTTGGTCATGACCCTATTTGTGATACCCTTGGTGGAAAGCTTTTCCGTAGAAGGATAAACTGCCTGCATGGCCGAGCGAAGGTTGTTTTTGTGGTCGCTCAAGAGCTCCATTTCAGGATGCGGCATGCTAAATGTACCGTTGTACCAATTGGTCTTCCCAAAAATAACATAATCGGTATTGGGCTTAATACTGTCCTTGATCCATTTCTGACCCCTGAACCAAACCAATTCCATAGTTCCGGTATCGTCCCTAAAGGTGGCCACTAAGCGTTTGCCTCTTTTTTGAGCAACTTCCTTGATGCCGGTAATTCGTCCAACCACCTGTACTTCGGAAGAATTTTGTTGCAGCTGATTAATTTTATAGTAGCGCGTGCGGTCGATATAGCGATTAGGAAACAGGTTCAATAAATCCTGATAGGTGTGAATACCAAGCTCTTTTCGCAATAAATCGGCACGGTTAGGACCAACGCCTTTTAAGTAGTCTATGGGAGTTTGCAACTTGGTATTCATGAAGACGAATATAATTGTTATCCATGAAACATAAAACCCGAATTTTTGTAAATTGGGAAACCATAACTTAACTTAATACAAAAATTACATGCGCGCATTGGTTATTTCCGGAGGCGGGAGCAAAGGTGCTTTTGCTGGTGGAGTTGCACAATATCTTATTGAAGAACTTGGTAGGGACTACGATATGTATCTTGGGACTTCTACAGGAAGTTTGTTGGTTCCTCATTTGGCGGTGAATAACATAGGGAAATTGTACAACGTTTTTACCAATGTGCAACAGCACGATATTTTCAGTATCAGTCCTTTTGTGCAGCGAAAAAAAGGAGATAGGGAGTTTGTTTCTATAGATTTTGTGAACTCCTTATGGCAATTTATCAAAATGAAGCGCACCTTCGGAGAGAGTAAATCCTTGAAGCGCCTTATTAAAAAGAACTTTACCAAGGAGGAATATCTTCAAATTTTGGCAACCAAGGAAGATGTGGTTGTTACGGTTTCTAACTTGTCAAACAATTCCGTGGAATATAAATCTATTAAGGATTTTAGTTACGAAGAATTTTGCCATTGGATCTGGATTTCCTGCAATTATATCCCTTTTATGTCGCTTACCGAAGTGAATGGCAACGAATATGCCGATGGTGGTTTGGGCTGTGTAGTGCCTATAAGGGAAGCGATTCAACGTGGCGCCACAGAGATTGATGCCGTTATTTTAAAGTCGGAAAAAATGGAAGGCAAAAAAGTGTTGGGGAAAAATCCCTTTTCCTTAATGATAAGTTTGTTTGGTCATTTGATGGACCAGTTGGAAAGCCACGACATACTTATCGGGAAGTTGGCAGCAAGTAACAAAAATGTGAAGCTTAACCTGTATTACACCCCAACAGATCTCACCGAAAATTCTTTGATATTCAGTAGAAATTTAATGGTAAAATGGTGGCAGCAAGGCTATGAGCATGCTGCCAAGAAGCACGGTGCGGATTCTGTTTTAAAAGATCTTTAAAACAAGATTACCACAATTCGCCTACTTCATGTTTAATGAATGATAGGGCAGCGTCACTTGGTGCGCGGTGGTCCATCATTTCTGTTAAAACCACTTCCCTTAACTTATTGGCGGAATCGGTTTTTTCCAACATGCTTGCCTTTCTTATCAGTTGGATTGTTGAGTTTTTAGCGGCTCCAATAATGTTCCAGCATTCATCGGTAATATAGATTTGTTGCGAAATATTGTGCTCAAATTCTTGCTCAATAGTTGCGATAAGTAAAGACTCGTAATCTTCTTTGTTTGAAGATGTTGGTTTAACTCTTACAAGTAGTTTTGATGGGCTGATGCGCTCTAAAAATAAGGCCATACGCTCATAAGCTTGCAAACGAATTGGAAGGGTATTTACCTGAATGTCTTTATGCAATAAAAAGCGTCTTCGGCCATCTTCGTTTTTGGTGTGTTCCTTAAAAAAATGGTAGGCTATTAGTCCTGTTACTAATGTTGGTATGGTAAAAAGTAGTAAGTCGATAATTCTTTCGGAATCCATGTTTATGGCGAATTAGGGTTATTTGTTATGGTAATGTCCGCCCAAATATAGGCAATCTTTTAAATCTTGCATACTTTTAAATGGGACGGGAGTTTTTTCGTAATGGTAAGTGTATTTCAATTCTTCGGAAAGATTGCGGTCATCTACATTTACGTCCACATCTGTCATTTTAAATTGGCAGGGATGCTCGTAACCTGCAGCGTGGGTGATTTCAATAAATTCCTTTCGGAAGGTTTTAAAATACTGCCCCAAGCGCTCTGATTTTAAAGGGACATTTATGCCATTTTGAAGCCATTTGTTCTGTGTGGCCACGCCGCTGGGACAACGGTTGGTATGGCAAATTTGAGCTTGAATACAACCAATGCTCATCATGGCTTCCCTTGCTACGTTAATACAATCGGCTCCCATGGCAAAGGCCATAGCGGCTTTGGCGGGAAAGCCAAGCTTACCACTGCCAATAAATACAATGCGATCGGTGAGACCTTTACTTTTGAAAAGTTTGTACAAATCGGTGAAACCATATACCCAAGGTAATGAAACATGATCGGCGAAACTTGGAGGGGCAGCACCCGTACCACCTTCACCGCCATCTACAGTGATAAAGTCTGGGCCATGACCTTTTTCAAGCATTAGGTCGGCCAATTCTTCCCATTGTTCCAATTTCCCAATAGCAGCCTTAATGCCCACGGGAAGACCTGTGGCATCTGCGATGGTTTCAATGAAATCATATAGTTCCAGTACATTGGAAAAGGCCGAATGATTAGGAGGAGAAAGCACATCCTTGCCCATTTCTACATGGCGTATTTCTGATATTTCCTTAGATATTTTCGCGGCGGGCAAAACCCCGCCTTTTCCTGGTTTTGCGCCCTGCGACAACTTGATTTCAATGGCCTTGATATGCGGGTTGTCCGTAACCAATTTCACCAGTTTTTTTAAGGAAAAATTACCCTGCTTGTCCCGAACCCCAAAATAACCGGTTCCAAAATGGAAAATGACATCACCACCTTGACAATGATATGGAGACAAACCACCTTCACCTGTGTTGTGGTAGGCACCTGCAATATGCACCCCTTTATTGAGGGATTCGATGGCTTTTGCGGAAAGCGATCCAAAACTCATAGCCGAGACATTGATTATAGAGGCGGGACGATATGGTTTTTTGCGTTTGTTGTATGCGCCCATGACTTTGGCGCAAGGCAAAAATGTTTTATCAATGGCATTTGGATGATCCTTTTCAATCTTAAAAGGAATCATGGCATTATTGATAAAGATGTGTTGGTGGGCGTAAATATCCCTATCAGTTCCAAACCCTTCGTAGTTGTTTTCTTTTTTGGCCGACGCATAGATCCAGCTTCTTTCAATTCTGTTAAAAGGAAGTTCCTCTCTATTGTTGGCGACAAAATATTGCCGCATTTCTGGGCCGATGCTTTCCAAAAGGTATCTTAAATGACCAACAATAGGGAAGTTGTGGCTAATAGTATGTTTTTTTTGAATGAAAATATCCCTAATGGCTACAAGGAATAAGGCAATAAGAATCCACATCCACCAACGAATGTCGGCAAGGGCAAATAACAGAATGTTCATAAAGGGTTTTTTGTAAAGATATTTAAAAAATATGGTTCTAAAATGATATCTTTAATGTATGGGTAAAGGCAAGAAAATCAAATTGATAGTTCTTTTGACTGTCGTTGTGTTGGCTGCTTGGGCAGCTAGTAAAGTCAATTCGGTGGTGAAAGAAAAGGTAGAGAATTATCTATCAAGTTCTTTGCCTGAAACCGTTAAATTAAAGTATTCCAATTTGGACTTGGACCTTTGGAAAGGGGCGGCTACTCTTGAAGGTATTGAGTTGGAAAACTTTCATGAAACTTCCAAAGAGCCACTCTTGAAGCTACGTTTGGACTCTCTTTCAGTTAATGATATTGGTTATTGGGCGTATTTGTTCAATGACAATATTGATATTGGACATATTCAATTGGTTCGGCCAAAATTGACTTATTTTAAGCTTCAAAATCTAGATTCTATTGAAGAGGTTCAGAAGGAACCCAAAGCATTTAAGTATAGGGTGAACCTTGGAAGGCTGGATATAAGCAAGGCAGGAATTGAAATAGTGAATACCGAAACAGATTCCATACTTCTTCATGTATCCGATTTAGATTTCGGTTTGGATAAGGTATTTGTCGATGAGACTGTTTTACAGCAAAAGATTCCTGTAGATTATGAAGGCTATCAAATAGCCTTCGATTCTCTGTTCTACACTATTGGTCCCTTCGAGAACATGGTGGTTGGACCTTCTAAATTATCCCATCAAGACATGGCTTTTGAAAATGTTAGGATCTTTTCCAAATACTCAAAGTATGAGCTTTCCAAGCATATTCCTGTAGAGAGGGATTTTGCGGATGTTGTGTTTGAATCCGTAACATTGAAAGATTACAAAATAGGTGTTGGAGATAGTGGGAGGGTGTCTTTTTCAAGTCCAAAGATGGAAATCTTAAACCCTCAAGTAGATTTTTTCAGGGATAAACTTGTGGCAGACGACCCCAAAATAAAACCACTTTATAATGAGATGCTTCGGGATTTGAGTTTTGATTTGACTATTGATTCCCTTCAAATAAAAAATGCTTCCATAGCTTATTCCGAAAGAGTGAAGCAAGATAATCACGGAGGGAAGATTACCTTTTCAAATTTGAACGCCGACATTGCCAATGTGAGCAACACCTATAAATCCCCAATAAAGACGGAGATTGAAGTTGAAGCCAATTTTATGGAACATGCGCCTTTGAAAGTCCACTGGAATTTTGATGTGAACGACCCTGATGGAACCTTTATATTTCAGGCAGAATTGGATAAGTTGAAGGTGCATGATGTCAATAAATTTTCAGAACCTAACCTCCGGATCAAGTTTGAAGGAGAAATTGAGCAATTGTACTTTACCATTTGGGGAAATACCGATGTATCGCAAGTGGATATGCGCGCCAAATATGAAGATTTTCAAATTATAGCCTTGAAAAAGGATGGTTCAACACCAAATAAATTATTGTCAGGTCTGTTGAATACTTTAGTGGCTAAGGATAGCGATAGGTTGCCCGATCATTTTAGGGAAGGCCATAAAGAGGGGGTTGAAAGAAATAAAACCAAATCGGTGTTCAATTATGTTTGGATCAATGCCAAAGATGGTTTGTTGAAAACTATGGTAAACCACAAACGAAAGCATAAAACCTAGAAATTATTCCGAATTGTTTATAATTATTAATAAATCTGACCGACTAAAACTTAGACAATGGTTAATTTCACGCCGGAAAAAAATCAGAAACTTTGGAGAAGTATTTAAGTCAGCTGAATGAAGCACAGTTAGCCCCAACCATTCAAAAAGATGGGCCAATGATAGTGATTGCTGGAGCCGGATCTGGCAAAACAAGGGTACTAACCTATAGGATTGCCTATTTAATGAGCCAAGGGGTAGATCCTTTCAATATATTGTCCTTGACCTTTACCAACAAAGCAGCACGTGAGATGAAAGAACGTATTGCCACAATTGTTGGGCAAAGTGAGGCCAAAAACCTTTGGATGGGAACATTCCACTCCATTTTTGCCAAAATCCTGCGTTTTGAAGCCGATAGATTGGGGTATCCAAGTAATTTTACCATTTATGATGCTCAGGATTCTGATAAATTGATTGGTTCCATTATCAGGGAAATGGGACTTGATAAAGATGTTTATAAAGCGAAACAGATTCGTTCTAGAATTTCTTCTTATAAAAACAACCTTATTACGGTTAAGGCCTATTTCAATAACCCTGAACTTATGGAATCTGATGCTGCAGCAAGAAGGCCAAAGTTGGGAGAGATTTACAGGAACTATGTAGAGCGCTGTTTTAAGGCAGGTGCTATGGATTTTGATGATTTATTATTGAAAACCAATGAGTTATTGACTAGATTTCCCGATGTGTTGGCAAAGTATCAAGATCGCTTCCGCTATATTTTGGTAGATGAGTACCAAGATACCAACCATTCCCAGTATTTGATTGTACGGGCCTTATCTGATAGATTCCAAAATATTTGTGTGGTAGGGGATGATGCGCAGAGTATCTATGCCTTTAGGGGAGCCAATATCAACAACATTTTGAACTTCCAAAAGGATTATGATGGTGTGAAAATGTTCCGTTTGGAGCAGAATTACCGTTCCACTAAAAATATTGTCAACGCTGCCAATTCCATTATTGATAAAAACCAAACCAAATTGGATAAGGTGGTTTGGACTGCCAATGATGAAGGAGGGAAAATCAAGGTCAATCGTTTGATGACTGATGGTGACGAAGGGCGTTATGTAGCGAGTTCTATTTTTGAAAATAAAATGAATCAGCAGCTTAAAAATAGCGATTTTGCCATTTTATACCGCACCAATGCCCAGTCTAGGGCTATGGAGGATGCCTTGAGAAAGCGCGATATTCCTTATCGCATTTACGGAGGGCTGTCTTTCTACCAACGAAAAGAAATTAAGGATATCCTGTCGTATTTACGTTTGGTAATCAATCCGGCGGATGAGGAAGCTTTAAAAAGAGTCATCAATTTTCCGCCTAGAGGAATTGGACAAACAACGGTTGATCGGTTATTGGTAGCTGCCAATGGTTACAAGCGTTCCATGTTTGAAGTGATGCAAAACTTGGATAAGGTTGATTTAAAAATCAATTCGGGAGCTAAAAATAAATTGCGTGATTTCACTTTAATGCTTGAGAGTTTTCAGGTGATGAACCAAACAGCGAATGCTTTTGAGTTGGCCGAGCACATTACCAAGGTGACTGGATTAATTAAGGAGTTCAATAAGGATGGCACCCCTGAAGGAGTTGCCAAAATGGAGAACATTGAGGAGCTCTTGAATGGTATTAAAGATTTCGTGGAAGGTCAAAAAGAATTGGCAGATGCTACAGGATCATTGACTGAGTTTTTGGAGGATGTTGCTTTGGCGACCGATATGGACAAAGACAATGAGGATGATGATAAAGTTGCTTTAATGACCATTCACTTGGCAAAAGGATTGGAATTTCCTTATGTGTATATCGTTGGGATGGAGGAAGACCTGTTTCCGAGTGCCATGAGCTCGAATTCTAGAAGCGATTTGGAAGAAGAACGCCGTCTGTTTTATGTGGCGCTTACTAGGGCAGAGAAGCAGGCATATTTAACCTATACTGTTTCGCGTTATCGATGGGGAAAATTGGTAGATGCCGAGCCGAGTAGGTTTATTGAGGAAATCGATGATCAATATTTGGAAATCTTGACTCCGGTTCAAGAACAACGCTTTAATCCAATGTTGGATGCCGATATTTTTGGAGATGTGCCGCCTAATAAGGTTAGGTTCAAAAAGCCCCCAATGAAGAAAATGTCAGAAAAGCAGCCGCCTAAGTTTATTCCGCCTGCCAAATTGAAGCCGATGGCAAAAGCTAAAGAAAATGAGGTGGCCAATTTATTTGATGGGGAGCTTACTGTGGGCAATATTGTAGAGCACATGCGATTTGGAAAAGGAGAGGTCTTGAAGATTGAAGGACAAGGTGCAGATACCAAAGCGGAAATCAATTTTGAAGTAGGTGGGGTTAAAAAATTATTGCTTCGCTTTGCAAAATTGAAAATGCTGGGATAGTTATTTCACCATCATCACAGAATTGATGTAGCCGTGGTCATCGTATTCCTTAACGGGATTGTCAGGATCTACGATCCAGTTACCATCTACAATGTATTTATAATGGTGCTTTCCACCTGAAAGGAGTACGGTCGCGGTCCATCCAGTTTTAGTTTTGCTCATTTCAATTTGCTGTTCATTCCAATCATTAAATGAGCCCGCTAAAATTACTTTTTCTGCATTAGGGTAGCCGTTAAGGATAAACGTAACATTCTCCTTAATGCTGATATGTGAATTGTATTCGCCAAACTCATTGGTGACTCTGTCTGGATTTGTAGGGTCTTCCATCCAAAGGCCATCAACAATGTAGCGGTATTGATAATCGTTTGGTCTTAGTTGCAGGATAATTTCCCAGCCTCCATCAATTTTATACATTTTAAAGGCATGCTCGTTCCACTTGTTGAAAGAGCCGGCTAAAATCACTTCTTTGGCATCTTCATGTCCTTTCAGTCTGAATGTAACATTGCCATCTTTTGAAGGGTAGGCGCCTGTAAAAAGGTTTAGATTAAGTACGTTAAGATGGTAGCCATCTTTAGTGGCTTGTACCGTGTTGCTTACCTGAGCGGAAGGTTCGGCCCAATATTCATGGTTAATGACAAATTTAAATTCCCATGAAAAGGCATCTGTAAACTCGCTTAGTTTCTTACGAAGTTCATAGGTGTTCTCATCTACTTTCTTCATTTTCCATCGATGCATCGACCAATTGTTGAATTGTCCAGCAACCACAACATTATCGATAGTGAGGTTTTCAAAAGGGATGGAGGGTTCAAAACCGTCGGGGGATACAGATTGGTAGTCGTTTCTGTTGAATGTGAACACAACCTCGTCGCCTTCAATTCTATATCCTTTAACGTTTTGATTTTGACAAAGAGCGCTTGTGCCCACTAGTACGAGCAGGATAAACGCAATATAATGAACAATTTTTCTCAATGCCGTTGTAATGGATATTGTACAAAGTAAAGTTTTTCTTTTTTATAATTGATAATTGTTCGTTTTTGTTTGAAAAATTCATATCCCAAAATGCCGTCCAAAGTTGTCCCGAAGGCTTTGTTGAGATTGTCTAAATTGGTTACAATGGTTTGCATCGGTCCTAGGTAAACAGTTTCACTTAGTTTAACACGGTGCAAATTTCCTGCCAAAACTTCAATTTGTTTATTACTGGCCCCTGTAAGCATTAGGCGTCCCTTGGGGTGGAAATACTTTAAGGCTTTTCGGGAGGCTTTGTTGTTGATTTGGTTGACTTCGGCAGCTGTATCCACTCCAAACGTCAAAGGTTGCCCATTGATGGAGGCATTTACCACAATGGTGTGGTTTTTTAGCTTAAACCCTACGCTATCAACTATTTTTTCTAAATAGCCGCGAGGATCTAATTTACCCCCTTTGTTATCAGTTTTGGATAAGGTAATTTGGTTAAGATATAGGTCGATAAAAACTTCGTAATCTTTCAAAATACTATAACCAATCACTCCTAAGAGTTTCATTTTCTTTGAAGTTTCAATATGGGACAAATCAATGACATCTGAAATTTGGTTTTCCAAAACAAGATTTTCAATGACAAAAGAATTGAGCTTTCGCTCAAAAGGATTGTCAATAATGCTCACAACCCCAGTCATTTCTTGACGCTTTTTATTGTGGGCATATTTTTGAGGGAAATGCACTTTATTGAGGATAAGGGCCTCAGAGCCTGTGTCGATAATGAAATTCCCCTTCTTTCCCATCAATTCCGCCTTAACCACAATAAGGTTGTCGATAAGTTGAAAAGGGATGCGGGAGGTATATTGATTGAGGATTTCAGCTTGAGGAAAGGAGACCTGATTGATAGCCAAATTGGCAAACGCTGTTTGAAGCCCAAAGATGAAAACTATTATAAAAATGAAAACCCTCATGTATTTAAGACTCCAAAAAGGGAAAGATGTTACAGAGTTTGAATATCTTAAGTTATGATTTTAGTAAAATGGGAATGTTGCTTAATTTTTTAGGCTAGTGAATTGGTAGTTTGGTCGGGGCTAAGGTTTGAAGTAATGTTGTTTTTTGAATTGACAAAATACATTTTCATGATGCCTCTGTTTTTTACTTCAACTTTGCCGCGATATTCGCAATCAAATTCGTCTTTTACAATTTTGTAAGTATTGTGGGAGATATTGATTTTTCCTGGTAGAGAGCAGGATTCCATTCTTGAGGCTACATTTACGGTATCTCCCCAAATATCGTAAGCAAATTTTTTGGTACCTACCACACCGGCCACCACGGGCCCAGTGTTGACTCCAACACGAATGTCGAAATTGGAAGCTAACTGTGTGTTTGTTGCTTTTGCTTGATTAACAAAGTCAACAATATCCATTGCTGCCAAAAGCATGTTATGAGTATGGTTGCTGCTATGGTTGTGCAATCCGCTAGCACACATATAAGCGTCTCCCACCGTTTTTATTTTTTCCAATTGGTACTTACCGATAATTTCATCAAATTTTGAAAAGTAGTAGTCGATGCTTTCTACCAACTGCTGAGGGGGTAAATGTTCTGAATATCTGGTGAAGCCTACAAAATCGGTAAACAATACAGTAGCGTGCTTAATTTTTTGAGCTTTTACTTTGCCGTGTTGCTTGAGTTCTTCTGCGGTTTGTTCGGGAAGAATGTTTTTGAGTAAGTCATCTGATCGCTTCTTTTCATTTTCAATAATGATTTTGGTTTTATTGATGAATTCATAACGTCTGTAAAGCCCCCAGGCTAAAAGTGAGATTAGAAATATAATAACGGCAGTGGCATAAATGGCAGCTCTTTGTCGACGTGCTTTGAGTTGGGAAATTTCGGATTCCTTTTCCATGATAGCCATTTTTGCATCTCTTTGTGAAATTTCAAAAGTTGCTCTTTCGTTTGCCATTTTTTGGATGGTTTCAAGGTTTATAATACTGTCTCTATAAGCAATATGTTGTTTGTAATTAGAATAAGAAGCCTTGAAATTTCCTTGAGCCTCATAGAGCTTGGATAATTTTAAATAGGTTTCACTTAGTTGGTCATCGAGATGGTAATCTTGAGCTAGGTTTAAACTTTTATGGGCATAGGTTAAGGCTTTTTTTATATTGCCTTTTTTTGCATAGATATCTGCTATGTATATAAGAAATTCTGAAATTGCGTAATAGTCTTGGAATTTCTCGAGTGTATTTATTGCTGAATTTATTTTTTCTAAAGCAAGTTCATCCTGGTTCATTTCAGCATAAATCTTACCAATATTTCCTTCTACATAGGCTAAGGCTCTAACATCATTTAATTTTTCAAAAATATGGCCAGCTTCTTTTGTGTGGTAAAGTGCGTTGGTTGGATTATTGGATTTTAAATATTCATCTCCAAGGTTATACAGGGCGTTTCCCAATTTTATTGAATCTCTAGTGATACGCAGTTTGTCGATACCTTTTAGATAGTATTGGTAAGTATTACTTGAATCTTTTACTTTAGAATAAGTATCTGCGATACTAATTTGTACAGCACCAATAGAAGTATCGTTCTTAATTATTTCTGCATATTTCAAACTTGTAAAGTAGCACTGCAAGGCTTCAAGGAAGTCTCCTTTGTCGTTAAGGGCATTGCCTTTTTGTAGGTTTGCTGAATACTGAAGTTGTAAGGAGTCTTTTGGAGCTTTCTGAATTAGAAGATTGGAATATTTTAGTTTTGTGTTTGGATCTATGCTGTTATTGGCAATGGCGTCAATTAGGGGGAGGCTGTCTTGATATTTTGCATTGGAATTGTATACCAAAATTAAACTATCTGCGATACGTTGATTTTGGCCAAAGCAAGAGGTTGAAGGGAGCGATAAACAAAATGAAATAAGTATACTCACCCTAAATATTCTTGAGCACATACGTAATGGTTAAAAGTAAAACGAGTTATTTCTTATTGAGAAATGTTAGTCATTTTTAGTTTTGGATCTAAGACATATGGATTAGAAGTATCATTATTGACAGTAAACACTACATAATAGTTTTCCTCTCCTTCTATATCGCTGTCATGTATTTTTCCGGAAACATTTCCGAGGCTATCTACTTCGATTATAGATTTTTTTAAAATTTTGGCACCCCCGCTATCTCCTGGTTTTCTTGCTATCAAGATAATTTGAATAGTATCTTTAGAATTAGGATCTTTTGTACGGCCTTCCCAAGTAACAGTTTTGTTTTTATCAACTTTAGAGGTGAATGCACTGGGGTCTCCAAGAGGATAGGGGCCGTCCCCTCTGTCATCAGAAAATACAGCAGTAAAGTTTACATTGCCAGTGGTTATGTTACTAGTATCTACTGTAAGATAAATTTTAGTGTCCTTTTTGTCATTATCGGAATTCATATTTCAATTATTTAATGGTTACTTTCATTTTAAGTGCTATTAAATAATGAAATGAGGCAATTATCTGTCTAAAGGAGAGCGATATACATTTAAAGATAGTGATTTTTTTTAAATCACTGATTTTTAATGTTTTAATTGTGTTTTGTGGGAGGGGTCTATTGGGAATATTTAACTACTTTTATAGTGACGTAAGAAACTTGAAAAATGGCCCAGTTTATTAGAATATATGAGGAAAATCCTAACCCAAGAGAGATAGATAAAGTAGTCAAAGTTCTTAAAAATGGCGGGTTGATAATTTATCCTACCGATACAGTTTATGGTTTGGGATGTGATATTATGAATACGAAGGCACTGGAGCGTGTGGCCAAAATAAAAAATGTGAAGCTAGAAAAGGCCAACTTTTCATTTATATGTGAAGATTTGAGCAATTTAAGCGATTATGTGAAGCAAATAGATACCAGTACCTTTAAAATTTTGAAAAGGGCCTTGCCTGGGCCTTATACCTTTATTCTTCCTGGCGCTAAAACACTTCCGTCGGTCTTTAAGAAAAAGAAAACCGTAGGGATTAGGGTGCCTGCCAATAATATTGCTTTGGAAATTGTGAGGCAGTTGGGTAATCCCATCATTTCAACCTCTATTCGTGATGATGATGAGATTTTGGAGTATACCACAGATCCAGAATTGATTCATGAAAAGTGGAATAATTTAGTGGATCTTGTTATAGATGGTGGTTATGGGGATAATGAGGCCTCTACGGTTATAGATTTTTCAGAAGAAGAACCTCTTATTGTTAGAGAGGGAAAAGGGTCTCTTGAAATATTTTAGAATTCTATTGTTGGAGTATGGGCGTGACAAATTGGTTGTACGGTTAATAATTTATCGGACAACTAAGGGCTTTGTTATGTAGAAGAAATACACTGAAAAAGTTCAAAAAACACTGTTCTTATTGAAGCTTTGTGCAGAACCGGACATTTTGTTATAGGTATGTTCTACAATGATAGATTCGGCTTCATGGTACTTTTCAGATTTGATAACATTTAATAACCAATCGAAATGGTTTTTTGAACGTCTTTTAAAACGATATGGTAATGCTTGTTCCATGGGTTAAATAAATTAGAAGCAGGCATTTACAGTTTTAGTTCTTAGAAAAAACAGAGGTAGCTTTGGGTCTTATAAATATAAGTGATGCGAAATTATAAAGTGCTGTTTTTCTTTTAATTACCGATTTTAATCGTTTAATGGATAAAATTTAAATTCCTCGTAAGACAAACTTCACAAAAAGAATGTGTGGAAGGTAATTGTCTGTTTTTGTGAGGTTTAAATTAGTCGTTTTTTCGACTTTATAAAAGAAGATTAACAAAAAAAGCCCACCATGAGGTGGGCTTGTAATTTATAATGTTTTGAAGAATTAACCTTCGTTACTAAGGTTTTTCATTTCTTCCTCGATCATGTCGTAGAACTGATCAATTTTTGGAAGTACAACAATTCTTGTACGTCTGTTTTTAGCTCTGTCTTCAGAAGTATCGTTAGAAGCTAAAGGCACGAATTCGGCACGTCCAGCAGCAATAAGCTGTTGTGGGTTTACGTCTAAGCTTTCCAATACTCTTACCACAGAAGTTGCACGCTTCACACTTAAATCCCAGTTATCCAACAATACCCCTCTTTGGTAAGGTACATTATCTGTATGGGCTTCTACCATAGCTTCAAAGTTTGGCTTGCTGTTGATAACTTTAGCTACTTTAGCCAAAACTTCTTTAGCTCTTGAAGTTACATTGTAGCTTCCACTTTGGAATAACAATTTGTCTGCAATAGAAATAAATACAACTCCTTTTTCAACATTAATTTCAATGTCTGGATCGTTAATACCTACTTCTTTTTTCAAGCTAGATACAATGGCAAGAGTGACACTGTCCTTTTTGGTTAACGCTTCTTGAAGACGCGTGATTTTTAAATCCTTTTCTTTTAGACTTTCCAATGATTTCTCAAGGTTTTCGGCACCTTTTTGGGTTAAGGTTGTCAAATTTCCTTTAGTATCAATCAAGTCTTGGTTGGTTCTGCGCAAGTCGGCAAGTTGTTCTTGCATCCCTTCTAAACGAGCAGTGGCTGCAGCTTTGTCTGAAAGACAGCTGTTTAGTTTTACGGTGGCGCTATTTAATAAGTCCTGAGTTTCTTTGTGTTTGGCTTCAAGAGCTGCATATTCTTTTTTAGATACACAAGATCCAAAAAGCAACATGGCCGAAGCACTCAATAGCATTAGTTTTTTCATAATTGTCCGCGATTATTCGTTGTTAATTTAACGTTCCAAAATTATAGAAAAGAATTTTCGTTTGGGAATAAGTTAACAAAAAGTTTAACAAAATTTATAAACAAAAAATGAAAGCGAAAAAAAAGCCAAACCAGCTTCAAAATATGAAGTGGTCTGGCTAAAAGCAAGGTTGGTTGAGTTGTTACTGCTAAGATTAAACTTTTGTAAAAAATCCCTGCTTCTGTTAAAGGTAAAGGTAACTACATTTAGCTCTATTTTAGTTCAAAATACTACCTGAACCGAAAACCTTTATAACGTTAAATTAATGAGCAAAAAGCACTTATAAATGTGTAACTCACACTTAAAATTGAGACCCGAAACTAAAAATTAAAAAAGGGTTGAAAGTTAAATTAATGTTAATGGGTTAAAAAAGATTGAGTTCGTCCAACTTTTTTAATTATAAGTTCGACTCAAGTCTTTTAGTATCTTTTTTTGAGCTCATTTGTCTTCATCTTTTTAAGAAATTGGTATTACTCTTTTACAAATTGTTTAGTGAAGTTGCCTTTGTCGGTGGTTACTTTTAAAATATAAACACCAGTCGTAAGGTCTTCAATATTAATTTCTGTGTCAGTATTGCTTAATACTAATTGCCCTAAACTATTATAGATTTGTGTAGAAGTTATGCCAGTTACACCTTTGATGTATAAAATAGAAGCAGTAGGATTAGGGTAAATAGATATTTCTTCCATTGATATTTCAGAAGTGCTTAAAGCTTCAGTTGTAACCACTAAGTTGTCAAAAATAATTGGAGTAGTTTGACTTGCAGTTACTGTAAATGAGGTTATGCCAGTCCAGTTCAATTCTACTTCGAGAGCATTGCTTGTAAATTCAACAACAACTGGTGTATTTGTGCCTCCTGTAGGAGTAAATGTATAGATCTCGGGTGGATTACCATTCATTGCTAAAATTGAAATGACATTAACGGCTGTGTCAAAAGTAAATACAACACTATCTGAACTGCTGCTGAAAATACAATTGCCGGATCCTCCATATGTAAGGCCAGACATGGAAATCACGTCTTTTGATGGGTCAGAGTCAAAAAATGTAACTGTTATACCATCTTTGGTTTCACTTAGGGATGTACCTCCTGTTGGAGAAGGGAGCGTTTCCCAATCAAAAGTGGTTTGTCCAATGGCATTCATAGTTCCCAAAGCTGCAACGCAGCCTAAAAGTAAAAGTTTTTTCATGGTTGTTTATTAAAAAATTTAGGACCGTGAAACTAAAAAGTACTTTTGTTTTGGGAGTTAAATGAAGGTTAATGTAGGAATTATCTATATGTTTTTTGCCCCTGAATATAGTATTTCAAAAGTATAGAAGTGCATTTATAGTAGTTCTTTTGCTGGGTAATCTGTTTACGCTGTTTAATTAATTGGGGTAAGTGAGCATAGTAGCTAAAATGCGCTTTTAGGATAGAAAAAATATGTTTGAATTTTAATTCAAACAAAAATTTAAGCGCTGCAATGCCGTCCAAAATCAATCGTGTTAATATTAAAAAGAAAATTGGCCCACTGGCATTTTTGGTAAGTGTATAGAGGCTGTTCCTAAAATTAAGATAGGTTTTTCTTGGGTTGCTGGATTGAAGTGTGGCCCCACCAACATGATAAACAGTGGAAGCACCTATATATTTAGCGGTGTAGCCCAAATTGAAGGCCCTCCAACAAAGATCAATTTCTTCCATATGGGCAAAGAAGGATTCGTCAAAACCGTTTAAAGTGAGGAAGACTTCTTTACGTATAAAGAAACAGGCGCCGGAAGCCCAAAAAATGTCGGTGTTGTCACTGTATTGACCTGTATCGGCTTCAACCGTTTCAAAAATTCGACCACGGCAAAAGGGGTATCCGAATTTATCAATAAAACCTCCTGCAGCCCCTGCGTATTCAAAGTGATCCTTTCGCTTGTAATCTAGAAGTTTTGGCTGTACAATGGCCGTGTTGGGGTTGTTGTCAAACTCATTGATGATTGGAGAAAGCCAATTTGGACTCACTTCAATATCACTATTCAGCAAGCAAAAAATATCAGCGTCTACCTGTTTAAGAGCATCATTATAACCTTTAGCATAGCCACCATTTTCCTGATTTTGAATGATGGTGATTTCTGGATACTTAGCTCTTACAAATGCTACGGAATCATCCGTAGACGCATTATCGGCTACATAGATGTCGGCGCTTTGGGAGTGTGATACCACAGAGGGCAGAAATTGCTCCAAAAGTTGTTTTCCGTTCCAGTTTAAAATGACAATAGCTATACGTGTGTTCACAGAAATGGTTTCAAGGGGTTGAGGGATTGGAATCATAGGAGGGGAGCTCTCTTAAAAAAGTGTAACGCTCCGCTTCAAAATCCATTTGACAATAATAATGATTAATTCCGTTGGTTACCATCAAAAATGAGGCATCCAAGGTTAAATTGTATCTCGCAATTTGGTCGAAGGTAGCTTGGCTTATAGGCACAGAAGGTGCTTTGCACTCCACAATAAGGTGAATGCTTCCGTCTGTATTGAATACCACAATATCGTAGCGTTTCTTCAAGTTGTTTACGGTCAGCTCCTTTTCAACATTAATAAGTGATTTGGGATAGTTTTTCACTTGCATCAGGTAATGCACGCAATGCTGGCGCACCCATTCTTCGGGTTGTAGAATGATGAATTTTTTACGAATCTCATCGAAAATAGAAATTTTATTTTCGCTACTTTTGAAACGGAATGAAAACTTTGGAAAGTTTAGGTTTTGCATGCGCGCTACTTGAATTTTTTCAAAAATACACTACATATAATAAATACCAAATGCCGGCTTTAGTTTTTCAATGGGCATTTGGATACATGAAATTTTACGCTTTTGGACGAGGTTAAACAGATAGTAACAGATATTAGGAACGGAAATTTAAAACCTATCTATTTTTTAATGGGCGAAGAACCTTATTATATAGATAAGATATCCGATTATATTGAAGACAATGTGCTTGCGGAAGAGGAGAAGGGCTTTAACCAAATGGTGTTGTACGGACGTGATATTTCTGTAGATGACATTGTGAGCAATGCCAAGCGTTTCCCAATGATGGCAGAACGCCAGGTGGTGATTGTTAAAGAGGCCCAAGACTTGGCACGGCAAATTGAAAAGTTGGCAGCCTATGCCGAAAATCCTCAGCCTTCAACCGTTTTGGTGCTCAATTATAAGTACAAGAAAATCGATAAGCGTAAAGCACTTTATAAAAGCATTAAAAAGACGGGTGTAGTCTATGAAAGCAAAAAACTTTACGATAACCAAGTAGCTGATTGGATCAGGCGTGTACTTTCTGGGCAGAACTACAGTATTACACCAAAAGCCGCCCAAATGTTGGTGGAGTTTTTAGGAACCGATTTGAGCAAAATCAGTAACGAACTGGATAAACTAAAAATTATTCTTCCCAAGGGTACTGAGATTTCTGCAGAACAGATTGAGGAAAATATTGGAATAAGTAAGGACTACAACAATTTTGAGCTCAGAAAGGCAATAGGGGAACGTAACACTTTAAAGGCTTTTCAGATTGTCAACTATTTTGCCGATAACCCAAAGGACAACCCTATGGTGATGACTGTATCGCTACTGTTCAGTTTCTTTTCCCAGTTATTGCAATTTCACGGATTGAGTGATAAAAATCCAAGAAATGTGGCTTCAGCCTTAAAAATCAACCCTTATTTTGTAAATGAATACACTGTAGCCGCACGCAATTTTCCAATGCGAAAAGTGAGTGCCATTGTAGAAACCTTGCGAGACTTTGACGTAAAGAGCAAAGGGGTTGGGGCTAATTCTATTCCTCAAGGAGATTTGTTAAAAGAGCTGTTGGTGAAAATCTTCAATTAACAACAATTTCACAAAGGTTAATCAAGTGTTAACGGTACACTTATTTTAAAGGTCAGGAAAGGCCTTTTGGTTATCTTTGCAGCGTAGTTTTATAAAATAAATTGAAGATTTTTGAAAGCTGCCATTTGGTTAATGTCAGTTATTTAGAATCATTAGGTTTTTTTATTAAGTTAAGTTTTTAGTTGATTAAACGAATTCAAGTTTTAAGGAAGTAGTTAGCCTTAAAATTTGGCCGCAAAAAGGTGTAACAGCCTTATGCAAATTGTGTTATGTTATGAAAAAAGTCAATCCTTTAGGGTTGGCTTTTTTTTTGTTTTATACCTTGTTGTTATTCTGTTGATGTTTAAGTGTTTATCGTTTTTAAAGGTTAAATTAATGTTAATGCAATGGTTAGATTTAGCGGAGCCTATAGTGTGTGATATTTTTAAGAAACAACTAAAATTTAACAATTATGATGAGAAAACTACACAAAAAAATGTTTTTTACTGTATGTTTCATGGTTTCTGTGTCGACTTTTAATGCGCAAAACGCATTGAACTTTGATAAGGTTAATGATTATATCCAAACACCTTATGCCGGTGTGCTTGGATCAGCTAACAGAACCTTTGAAGCTTGGATTTACGTCCCTTCTTCTTCTCCAGAATCCAATTTGGCAATTTTGGATTATGGATTGAGTCAAACCGGAGGTAGAAATACGTTTGCGGTTGGCGGTGATAGAAGTTTAAAATTTATCGCTGGAGCAGCCAATGTATCTACCGAGGCAGATACAGTACCGTTGGATACTTGGGTTCATGTGGCTTTTGTCAAAAATGGCAATATAGGTTATTTGTATATAAATGGTGATGAAATGGGGTCTGCTTCTGTAACTGCACTGAGTACGCCTTCTAATGGAGATAATCTGAAAATTGGAGAGCGCGTTACAGGTGGCTCTATTTTGTTTCAAGGTAATATTGATGAGGTTAGGATATGGGATATTGCAAGAACCGAAGCGGAAATCCAAGCTACTATGAATACTGAAGTATGTGAAGATGCTGCAGGATTGCAAGCATATTTTAAGTTGGATGAAGGAATTGCCGAAGGAGATAATTCAGGGGTTACCACGGCTGTAGATGCAGCCAATGGGAATAATGGTACCTTAATGGGATTCGATTTGTCCGCAGGAACTGTTTCTAATTATGTCGAAGGTCATGGTTTGGTAACTCAAGAAGATGTTACCCTTACAGCAGCTCAATCAGGAGCGACTTACCAATGGGTGGACTGTGACAATGCCAATACAGCAATTGTTGGTGCTACAGAGCAGGCCTATACACCAGCAGAGGTGGGGAGCTATGCGGTAGAAGTTACTGTAGATGGGTGTACCACGACTTCGGAATGTATTGAGGTGTCTTCATTGGGAGTGGAAGATGTGTTGTTTGCTAACAGTCTTAAATTATACCCTAATCCAACTTCTGGAGATTTAAATGTGAGTTTAAATGGCGTGTACCAAACTGTGGATGCGCAATTGGTATCAATCACAGGAAAAGTGGTAGCAACATACCAATTTAGTAATATCAATGAATTTTCATTAGATCTAAACAATTTCAATACCGGGCTTTATTTCTTAAATCTTAAGGCAGACAATTTAGATGCTGCCACAGTTAAAGTGGTAAAAATGTAATCTTTAGATATATCAATAAAAAAAGCCAGCCTTTCAGGTTGGCTTTTTTGTTTTACTTAGGCTTCAAAGTTAACATAAGTCTTGCCGGTTAATTTAAGGTTAAATGAACTGAATATTTTATGGCTTTTGAAGTACAGTCATAATTTAGTGGCCGTATAAATTAACAATTATGATGAAAAAACTACACAAAAAAATACTTTTGCCTGCATGTTTTGCGGCATCTATGTTAACGGTCAATGCGCAAAATGCTTTGGATTTTAACCCTATTGGTCCAGATGGTACCAACGACTACATAACCACTACAGCGCCTTCCATAGAGGGTGATGCTTCGAGAACGGTTGAAGCATGGATTAATGCTAGTTATTATATCAATCAAAGGTTTATTGTGGGAATGGGGACCATGGATGGAGGAGGTACCCGTTTCTCATTTAAAATAAATCCTGGAGATAATAACATAAGGATTGAAATAGGAGGAGGTGGAGTAACGGGGACCACTGATATAACAGACTCTCAATGGCATCATGTAGCAGTGGTGTATGATAATTCTCTGACTTCCAATAAATATAAATTATATGTGGATGGTGTATTGGATGTTGAAGGAGATTTAGGTACGGCCTTAAATATAGGGAGTAATAATATTGTAATCGGGGCTAGAAATGATCAGACTAATTCGTTTGATGGCAAAATAGCCGATGTACGTATTTGGGATGTTGCTAGAACGGCTTCGGAGATTGCCGATAATAAAGATATGACCCTTTGTGGAGATGAAGAAGGTTTGGTGGCTTATTACCAATTTAACGAAGGAACTGCTGGAGCCGATAATGCAGATATTACTACGGTAACCGATCTTAAAAATGGCTATAATGGGACCTTGCATAATTTTGCTTTAAATAATTCAATTTCCAATTTTGTTGCGGGGCCTACGTTAACAAGTGCTGTTGATAATACAGTGACATTGGATGCCTCTACACTTATGGCTACTGAGACAGGAGCTACCTACCAATGGTTTAACTGTACAGATGGTAATGTTGCTGTAGATGGCGCCACAGAACAATCATTTACTCCAGAAGTATCGGGAACCTATGCGGTTGAGATTACAGATAGTGAAGGATGTACGGTAACATCAACTTGTATGGCAGTAGAGGTTGAGTCATTAGGAATGGAAGATACTTTGTTTGCGAACAGTTTGAAATTGTATCCTAATCCAACTTCAGGAAATGTAAATGTGACGTTGAATGGCGTGTACCAAACTGTGGATGCGCAATTGGTGTCTATTACAGGAAAAGTAGTAGCAACCTACCAATTCAGCAACACCAATGAATTTTCATTAGATCTAAACAAGTTCAATTCGGGGCTTTATTTCTTAAACCTTAAGGCAGACAATTTAGATGCTGCTACTGTTAAAGTGGTAAAGATGTAATTGTGTAATGTGTTTATTTTGAAAAGCCAACCTGAAAAGGTTGGCTTTTTATTTTATTTTTTGTTAGGTTTTTGAAAGTCAATCTGTTATGTTTTTAAAGGTTAAATTAAGGTTAATGGGTGTGTTTGGAGGGAAATTTCTACAGGTCTTAAATAATTTTAAAGACAACTAAAATTTAACAATTATGATGAAAAAACTACACAAAAAAATGCTTTTGCCTGCATGTTTTGCGGCTTCTATGTTAACTGCCAATGCACAGAATGCTTTGGAGTTTGATGGTTCCAATGATTATATAACCACTACGGCACCTTCTATAGAGGGCAATGCTTCGAGAACGGTTGAAGCATGGATTAATGCCTCTTCGGATTCTGGGCAACGATTTATAGTAGGAATGGGGACCATGGATGCAGGGACCCGATTCTCATTTAAAATTAATCCAGGGTCTTCCTATATCAGGGTTGAAATAGGCGGAGGGGGATTAACCGGAAGCGACTACATAACAAACTCTCAATGGCACCATGTAGCCGTAGTATATGACAATTCCTTGACTTCCAATAAATACAAATTATATGTGGATGGTGTGTTGGATACTCAGGGCAATATTGGTAGTAATGATTTAGCCATAGGTAGTAATAATATAGCGATAGGGGCGAGAAATGATTTGGATCCAGCAACATATTTTGATGGGAAAATTGCAGAGGTACGTGTTTGGAATGTTGCGAGAACTGCTACAGAGATTTCCGATAATAAGGATGTGACCCTTTGTGGAAATGAAGATGGTTTGGTGGCCTATTACCAATTCAATGAAGGAACTGCAGGAACCAATAACTCAGACATTACTACAGTGTCCGATCTTAAAAATGGCTACAATGGAACACTGCATAACTTTGCTTTAAGTGGTTCATCATCCAATTATGTTGCAGGACCTACACTTACAGGTTCTGTTGATGATACGGTGACATTGGACGAATCTACGCTAATGGCTACTGCAACAGGAGCTACTTACCAATGGTTTAACTGTGCAGATGGTAATACAGCTGTAGATGGTGCCACAGGACAGTCGTTTACACCAGAAGCCTCAGGAACCTATGCGGTTGAGATTACAGATAGTGAGGGCTGTACTGTAACGTCAACATGTATGGCGGTAGAGGTTGAAGGATTAGGAATTGAAGATGCCTTGTTTGCCAATAGTTTAAAATTGTATCCTAATCCAACTTCAGGAAATGTAAATATGACCTTAAATGGCGTGTACCAAACCGTGGATGCACAATTGGTGTCTATCACAGGAAAAGTGGTAGCACAATATCAATTCAGCAATATCAATGAATTTTCATTAGATCTAAACGATTTCAATTCGGGGCTTTATTTCTTAAACCTTAAGGCAGATCAATTAGATACTGCGACTGTTAAAGTGGTGAAGATGTAATTGTGTAATGTGTTTATTTGGAAAAGCCAACCTGAAAAGGTTGGCTTTTTTTGTTGAAGCTTGAATTATAGTTGGTTGTTGTTTTATGGGGTTAAATTAAGGTTAAAGAGCTGTTTTTACAGGGTATTTCTTAAGGTCTGAAATATTTTTGAGTTCAATTAAATTTAACATTTATGATTAAAAATCTACACAAGAGAATGATTTTGCCTGCATGTTTTGCAGCGACTCTGTTAACAGCTAATGCGCAAACAGGACTGAACTTTGATGGTACAGATGATTATATCCAAACGTCTTATGCAGGTATAATTGGTACGGCTGATAGAACCTTTGAGGCATGGATTTATGTGCCTTCAACTGCGCCGGAATCTAACTTGGCAATTCTGGATTATGGTAATCAAACTCAAAGAAATACATTTGTGGTTGGTGGTGATAGAAATTTGAGATTTATAGGAGGTGGGCTACCGAATACCAATATTGCCTCTGCTGCAGAAACAATTCCTTTGGACACTTGGACGCATGTAGCATTTGTAAAGGATGGTGTGACAGGGTATCTTTATATCAATGGTGTGGAGTCAGGCTCTGGTTCTTTGACAGGTGTAAATACGCCACAGTATGGAGGGGGAATGGTCACTATTGGGCAACGAGTTTTAGGGGGGAGCATTCCATTTAACGGCACTATCGATGATGTTAGAATTTGGAGTGTAGCCAGAAGTGAGGCTGATATTGCTGCCAATATGAATGCTGAGTTTTGCGAATTGCCTACAGGATTGGAAGCCTATTATAAATTAAACGAGGGTATGGCAGGAGCTGATAATACTGATGTGGAAGTTAATGACGTTGTTAATGAAGTAAATCCTTCGGCTTTTAATACATTGCATAATTTTGCTTTAACGGGAGAAGCTTCTAATTATGTGGCTGGACATATAGATAGCGGATTAGATCTTACCGTGGCTACAGATAACAATGTCTTAAGTGCTAACCAAGCTGGTGCCACTTACCAATGGGTAGATGTAGATAATGCAAGTATTGCTATAGAGGGGGCTACTAGTCAAACGTTTTCACCTTCTGAAGATGGTAATTATGCCGTACAAATGACATTGGGAAGTTGTGTTGCACTATCGGAAACAGTTAATTATGTTGGGGGAACTTTAGGATTGGATGATACCTTATTTGCCAATAACCTAAAAGTGTATCCAAACCCAACTATAGGAAATGTAAATGTGACTTTAAATGGCGTGTACCAAACCGTGGATGCACAATTGGTGTCTATCACAGGAAAAGTGGTAGCACAATATCAATTCAGCAATACCAATGAATTTTCATTAGATCTAAACGATTTCAATTCGGGGCTTTATTTCTTAAACCTTAAGGCAGATAATTTAGATGCTGCCACAGTTAAAGTGGTGAAGATGTAATTGTGTAATGTGTTTATTTGGAAAGCCAACCTTTTTAGGTTGGCTTTTTTGTTTCTTTTTAAAAATCAAACTGTTGTGTTTTTTGTAGGTTAAATTAAGGTTAAAGCATGTGTTTGGTCGGTAAATTCTATAGGTCTAAGATAATTTTAAGGACAACTAAAATTTAACAGTTATGATTAAAAAACTACACGGAAAAATGCTTTTACCTGCATTTTTCGCAGCTTCTATGTTAACATCACATGCGCAGACTGGATTGCATTTTGATGGGACTGATGATTATGTTCAAACGTCGTTTGCTGGCGTACTTGGTTCGGCAGACAGAACTTTTGAAGCATGGATCTATGTGCCTTCAACCTCGCCGGAGTCTAATTTAGCAATTTTTGACTATGGTAATGGTACTGTAGGGGCCAGAAATACCTTTGTGGTAGGTGGTGATAAAAGCCTAAAATATCTTGGGGGTGGTTCAAATACTAATATTACTACAGCAGCAGAGACTATTCCTTTGGATATATGGACTCATGTAGCTATTGTTAAGGATGGGGGAACAGGTTATCTCTATATCAATGGTGTGGAGTCAGGCTCAGGTCCTTTGACAGGTATAAATACGCCAACATCTGGAGGGCAAATGGCTACTATTGGACAACGTGTTTTGGGGGGGAGTATCCCGTTTCATGGCTCTATCGATGAGGTCAGAATTTGGAGTGTGGCCAGAAGCGAGGCTGAAATTTCAGAAAATATGAATGCAGAGTTTTGCGAATTGCCTACAGGGCTGGAAGCTTATTATAAGCTGAACGAAGGTGTGGCTGGGGCTGATAATACTGAGATGGAAGTTAATGACGTTATTAATGAAGTAAATCCTTCAGCTTTTAATACATTGCATAATTTTGCTTTAACTGGAGAAGCTTCTAATTATGTGGCTGGAAATATAGATAGCGGTTTGGATCTTACCGTGGCTACAGAAAACAATATCTTAAACGCTAACCAAGCTGGAGCTACTTACCAATGGGTAGATGTAGATAATGATAATACCCCGGTTGATGGAGCTATAGACCAAACCTTCTCACCTTCGGTAGCGGGTAACTATGCGGTAGAAATTACGCTTGGTTCTTGTGTGGAAATGTCTGAAACTGCTAGTTTCGTTGAACCAGGGCCGTCAATAAATACAAAAACAGGGCTTAACTTTGATGGAGTTGATGATTATGTGCAGAGTCCGAGTATTCCCGTTTCAGGTAACAACCCCTGTACGGTAGAGGCTTGGGTACGTACTACTAAAAATTCCTTGCCTACGGGAGATGGAGGAAATGGGCAAAGTGTTATTTGTGATTGGGGAAATCCATCTCCTGCTCAGCGTTTTACTTTAAATCTTTTTTTTAACAACAGTGTGCGACTTGAAGTTGGACAAGGTGGAGTCTCTGGCGTTACTCCTGTAAATGATGGGGAGTGGCATCATGTGGCTGGAGTCTATAACCCGAATGCTTCAGGTGATAAAGTTAAGGTTTATGTAGATGGGGAAGAGGATGCCTCTGGGAATTTTGGTGCTTCTACTCTTTATATTCCAGTATATGGTACTGGGGTTAGATTGGGAAAAAGAGTATTGAATGATAATTTATTTGAAGGTGATATAGATGAGGTTCGTGTTTGGGATTATGCATTAACTGAAGCTGAGCTTCAAAGTAGAATGAACAGAGAGCTTTGTGGCGATGAAGATGGGCTTGCAGCGTATTTTCCACTTGGGGAAGGCGTGGCAGGAACTGACAACGCAGGCATGATAACTACGAATGATATGAGTCCTTCAGGAAATGATGGCGTGTTAAACAATTTTACCTTATCTGGCGATACTTCCAACTGGGGAGGAGGCCGTGATTTGGTATCATTAACAGATGCTACATTAACAGCTAATCATGCTGGGGCAGTTTATCAATGGGTAGACTGTGATAATGACAGTGCCGCAATAGATGGAGCGACTTCTCAAACCTTTATGCCTGATGCCTCAGGTAATTATGCTGTGGAAATTACAGTTGATGGCTGTGTAACCACTTCAGAATGTATGGCTGTGGAAGTAGAAGCCTTGGGAGTTGAGGAGGCTTTTATGAACAATATGAAAGTGTATCCTAATCCAACTTCAGGGAATCTTAATGTGAACTTGAATGGAGTTTATGACACTGTAGAGGCACAATTGGTATCCATCACTGGAAAAGTGGTTGGGCAATATCAGTTCAGTAATACCAATGGGTTTGCTATCGAGTTGAACAACGTCAATTCTGGATTGTATTTCTTAAACCTAAAAGCAGATAACTTGGATGCTGTGATTATTAAGGTTGTAAAAATGTAATTTTTAGTAATGTGTTTAAGTGGAAAAGCCAACCTCTTTAGGTTGGCTTTTTGCTTGTGTATTGAAAATCAATTCGTTATGAATTATAGAGGTTAAATTAAGGTTAAACACATTTATTTTTAAGGTATTTTGTTTTGGTTTTAAATAGTTTGAGGGCAACTAAAACTTTTACGAATATGATTAAAAAACTACACAAAAAAGTGCTTTTATCTGCGTGTTTCGCAGCTTCAATGGTAATTTCTAATGCGCAAACCGGACTCCATTTTGATGGAGTTGATGATTATGTTCAGGGAACAGTTGCTCCTGTTACAGGAACTAACAACAGAACCATTGAAGCGTGGATACGAACTACAAAAAATTCAAATCCATATAATGCATCTACCCAGCCAGATGGGGAGGGGCAAAGTGTGATTTGCGACTGGGGGTATGGCTCACCAAATCATAGCAGATTTACGTTTAATATTTTATGGGGTAATACTTTGCGATTAGAGGTTGCTGGTGGAGGTCTGAATGGCAATACAGCGGTTAATGATGGTGAATGGCATCATGTGGCGGTAACCTATGATCATTCAGCTTCCGAAAAGGTGAAATTGTATGTGGACGGAGTTTTGGATGCTTCGGGCAATATGAATAATAGTGCATATGCCAATACCACTTCTACGGTAAAGTTGAGATTGGGAATGAGAGTTGATGGGGTGAATTTATTTAGAGGAGATATGGATGAAGTACGTGTTTGGGATTATGCCTTGACGGAAGGCGAACTTCAAAGTAGGATGAATATAGAGTTGTGTGGTGATGAAGCCGGTTTGGTGGCTTATTATCCTTTTGGAGAAGGCTCTCCAGGGGAAGACAATACGGGAGTGACTTCTACAAGTGATATGAGTCCAACAGCCGATACAGGAACCTTGAATAACTTTACGCTTACAGGGGAGACTTCCAATTGGGTGGAAGGTCATGGATTGGTATCCTTATCTGAAAGTACCCTTACTGCGGCTCAAACTGGCGCAACATACCAGTGGGTAGATTGTGACAATGATAATACTGCCATTGAAGGTGAAACGTCCCAAACGTTTACGCCTGAAGGCTCAGGAAACTTTGCAGTTGAAATTACGGTTGATGGTTGTACCACTACTTCGGAATGTGTGGAAGTATCTTCCCTAGGAGTGGAAGATGTCTTGTTTGCCAGTAGTTTAAAATTACATCCAAATCCAACCTCAGGAAATGTGAACGTGACTTTGAATGGCGTGTACCAAACTGTGGATGCTCAATTGGTGTCTATCACAGGAAAAGTGGTGGCAACATATCAATTCAGTAACACAAATGAATTTTCCTTAGATCTTAATAATTTCAATTCCGGACTTTATTTCTTAAACCTTAAGGCAGATCATTTAGATGCTGCGACTGTTAAAGTGGTAAAGATGTAATTTTTGTAATGTGTTTATTTCGAAAAGCCAACCTGAAAAGGTTGGCTTTTTTTGTAGGGCCAAGCAGGTTTGTTTATCACATTGAGACTGAAAGGGTCTATGGTTTTTAGAGGGTTAATAGAGGGTTAATAGAGGGTTAATGGGGGATCAATACCCTAGGGGTTTATAATTAGTTTAAGTTATTTTATAGATAAATTAACTCAAATTATGATTAAAAAAAAACACAAAAAATGGTTGTTATCTGCGGGATTTGCAACTGCCATGTTTACAGCTAATGCGCAAACAGCGTTAAATTTCGATGGATTTGGCGATTATATCATCACAGATTTATATGGACCCCAAGGCAATTCTGCCAGAACGGTTGAAGCTTGGGTGGATCATTCTAGTGGTGGTCAGGATATTATTGTAGAATGGGGTGGTGGTGATGTAACTCCTGAGGGAGGACCTCGGTTCACTTTTAAATTTCAAGACAGAAAGTTACAGATAGAAACAGGGGGAGGGGCAAGCAATAGGCTTACAGGTGCCACTTACAACCCTTTGGGATGGCATCATGTTGCGGTAACTTACGATCCTTCTTTAGAGAGCAATCAGTATAAACTTTACTTGGATGGTGAGATAGAAGCTCAAGGGAATTTTACAGGTACAGGAACCAATACCTCCAATGTGGCTCCTATTCAAATTGGGGCTAGGGCCGGAAACCCAGCTGATACAGGCTATAATGGAACTATTGATGATGTGCGAATCTGGAATGTAGCAAGAACCCAAGCAGAAATTCAGGCTAATATGAATAATGAGCTTTGTGAGTACCCAGAATCCTTAATAGCTTACTACAAATTGAACGAAGGCGTACCTGGAGCTGATAACTCAGCTGTTACAACGGTTATAAATGAAGTGTCTCCTTCTGATGTGAATGAACTACACAATTTTGGAATGAGTACTTCTTGGGTATCAAATTATGTGGAAGGAAATATTACACATGATATCGATATAACGATTACTCAAGGGGAAACCTCATTTACAGCTAACCAAGAAGATGCTACATATCAATGGGTAGATGTAGATAATGGTCATGCGCCAATTGAAGGTGCCACCGAGCAAACATTTTTTCCTTCAGAAGAAGGGAATTATGCCGTTGAAATTACTGTTGGAGGATGTGTGGAAATGTCAGTGACCGTTTATTATGAAAATAACTCATTAGGGATAGAGGATGATGTTTTTGTACAAGGTCTGCAATTGTATCCTAACCCAACTTCAGGGGACTTAAATGTTACTTTAAATGGTGTTTACCAAACTGTAGAAGCACAATTGGTGTCTATTACAGGAAAGGTAGTTGGACAATACCAATTCAGCAATACCAATGGCTTCTCACTAGATCTTAATAGTTTCAATTCTGGGGTTTATTTCTTGAATTTAAAAGCGGACCAATTGGAAGGGGTAACCTTAAAAGTTGTTAAAATGTAATTGAGAGAATGTACATTTAACAAAGAAGCCAATGCATAATGCATTGGCTTTATTTTTTAATTGGAATTCCTTTATGATTTAGGAAGTTGTGAGATCTACGATAAAACAATCAGGATACTTTTTTTCAACTTGATCTCTAAAATTTTCCGCTTTACTACGGGTGTTGAATTTTCCCAAAATAAGGGAATAGATTTTTACACCATTAATGGTTTTTACCTGAACGGTAACTTCCTTTTGATAGCTTACTTTTAGGTTGTCGGCCAAACGAATAAGGTTGGCCAGTTCTTGGAAGCTTCCTATCTGAACTCCTATCCAATCTGGTTTTACTCTATCAATGGCTAGTTCGTAAAACTCCGATTCTATGGGGGCTGCTGTTACGGGATTAGGACTTTCTGAAGGGGCTTCAGGAGTAACTGCGATGGTTTCTTCTGTAGTTTGAGTAGACAAATCTCCAGCGTCCAATACTTCAATTACAACATCGGCTACTCCAGCGGCTACAAAATCCAATTTTTCCGCGATAGACTTAGACAGATCAATGATGCGGCCACTTACAAAGGGACCTCTATCGTTTACTTTTACATAGGCCGTTTTGTTGTTGGCAAGGTTGGTTACTTTTAGCATGGTGCCAAAAGGCAAACTTCTGTGGGCAGCTGTAGCATTTTTGTGCGAATAGGGTTCTCCACTTGCAGTTAAGCGTCCTTCAAACTTATCGCCGTAAAACGAGGCTTTACCAGTCTGTACTTGAGCGGAAAGGACAGTAGTGAACATAGCAAGTGCTAACAAAATAATAGGTTTCATGGGGTATTGGGGCATTGATTAGTTAAATAAACTGGCAATATACAGAAAGTTGATAAGAAAATTCAAGCAGAAATTATAAGATTCTCTAAAAGAAACACAATGTATTCAATGGGCGGATATCTTTAAAAGACTACAGTAGCTCTGGCATTGGCAAGCTTCAAGGTTAAATATGGGTTAATCAATTTACGGGAAGTTGGCACTTTTTGGGAATTGGATTTTTTTTGCAAAAAAACACATTACAAATTATGATGAAACAATTACACAAGAAATTTGCGATGTCTGCTTTGGTTGCAGGCTCATTTTTAATATCCAATGCCCAAACCGGAATTCATTTTGATGGTGTGGATGATTATATTCAGGGAACGGTAACTCCTGTTGGAGGGAGTAATCCTAGAACTATTGAGACATGGATTAGAACTACTAAAAATTCAACTGCTTATAATGCTGATACCAATCCAACTGGAGAGGGACAGAGTGTTATTTGCGATTGGGGAAGTACTGCCAATGGAACGCGATTTACATTTAATATTTTACCCAATAATGCTTTAAGACTTGAAAGAGCAGGGGGAGGTGTAAATGCGGTAACTCCTGTAAATGATGGTGAATGGCACCATGTAGCTGTGACCTATCAAAATATTGGAACCAATTTGGGAGCCGTAAAGTTTTATGTTGACGGAAACTTGGATAATGAACTTAATATTGAGGGCTACCTTTATACTTACGAAAATCTGAAACTTAAAATTGGCGAGCGCATAGACGGGGTTAATCGTTTTAGAGGTGATATGGATGAGTTCAGAATATGGAACAGAGTATTGACCCAAGAAGAACTTCAAAGTAGAATGTATACAGAGCTTTGTGGAACCGAGGAAGGCCTGGTAGTGTATTATCCATTTAGTGAAGGAACACCTAACCAAGACAATGCTGGAGTTAGTGAAGCTATTGACGAAAGCCCTACGGCAGATATTGGTACCTTAACCAATTTTGCTTTAACTGGGGACACTTCAAATTGGGTAACTGGTCGTCCTTTAATCGTGTTTGAAGAGGATGTTTTGTACGCTAATCAAGAGGAGGCAACCTATCAGTGGGTGGACTGTGCGAATGGCAATACAGCGATTGAAGGTGCCACTGAGCAAGGTTATGTTGTTGAAGAGTCTGGATCCTATGCTGTAGAAATAACTGTGGCAGGGTGTGTTACGACTTCAGAATGTGTGGAGATAGATTTAGATGCATTAAGCATTGAAGAGAATTTGATGGATGCTTTAAAAGTATTTCCTAATCCAACTTCAGGAAACTTAAATGTTGCTTTAAAGGGTGTTTATCAAACAGTAGAGGCACAATTGGTATCTATTACTGGAAAAGTGGTAGGGCAATATCAATTTAACAATACTAACGAGTTTCAAATTGAATTGAGCCAGTTTAATTCTGGAGTATATTTCTTGAACTTAAAGGCAGACCAATTGGATGCCGTAACAATAAAAGTTGTTAAGATGTAATCGAACGATTACGCCTTTAGTGATGAAGCCAATGCACTTGCATTGGCTTTTTTTGTTTGTGGAATTAAGAATAAAAGAATAATTGGGGTTTGAATCATTCAGATAACGCTTCCAATTCTAAAGTATAGTCGTATTGCAAATCTTCGTGCAACACAGAAATTTTCTTTTTGAGGCTATTGATTTGTCTTTCGAATAGATTGTTTAGAGTAACATTTTCAAATATAGAAGGGCTAAAGTCCTTAAGTTTTTGACAGAAATAGAGAAGTAATTCTACTTCGGTTTCATTTTTAAGGGAATAACGAATATACTTCTGCACGCTTCTTAAAATTTTACGCACACTTTTTTTGATGTAGAAATAGCTGTTGGTATTGATCTGTTCAAATTGGGAGTCCATATCCATTTTTACAGCATCAATGTAGCCTTGTTCGTCATGCGATTCAAATAGCAGGTAGGTAAGTAGCTCCTTGTTCTCCTTTTTAAAACGAGCCAAGCGAAGGCATAGGTTGGTGAGCTCTTCATGGCTTCGGTGCTGCAATTCTTTTTTGATATTGGAAACGGTTTCTGTGTGCATAAATGATGTTTAATCAGGCATTGTAGTGTTTTCTAATCAATCGTCTCACGTAAATTAAACGAACAATGCCAATGGAAAGAATAATGGGGGCAACGGTAATAAGAATGACTCCAAAGGGTTTCATACTGTTGAAAATTTCGATTTTTAAAATGGTGATACCTGTTCCCAAAAACACGATTGCAGTCCTAAAATACGCCAAAAAGGTGCGCTCATTGGCCAGTTTAGTACGCTCAATAGCTAGCCAATCGCGAGTGATTAATTTAGGTTTGGTTTCCGCAGTGTTCATTTTTTTAAACGATTATCCAAAGAGTAACTTCCAGGTCCCATTAAAAATATAGCGATATAAGCAGCAAGATACAACAAGGCTTTTTCTTTATTCCCAATAGGGTCTTGTAAATGGACTACAAAGGCGGCAACTGCCATGGTGATGATTATTGGAATGCTACTCAGTTTGGTTTTTATACCTAAAATTACGGCAATTGGGGCCAAAACTTCGGCTATTAAAGTCAATATTAAGGATGTGGTTGCACCCAAACCTATGGGGTCTGCAAATTCAATGGGTGATGCAAATAGTCTTGGAATTTTAGGAATGCCATGGGTGAGCATTAATCCTGAAAACATAACTCTTAAAATTAATAAGGCAAAATCTGAATGTGGTTTTTTCATATAATGGGCTAGGATGAAACTCCTTTAAATAAATTAATACTTACGGTTGCTAGGTCGCTGTTGGGAAATTTGGAGGCATACTGTGCTACCGGGGCCAATCCTGCCTCTTTCGCCAAGGCTATAAAGATATCAATTTCCAAAATATATTGGTCACTATAGCCATGGGTGGCGTCATAAGCAGTAGCTGGAGTTTTGCCTAGGTTTTTGCTTATCATTTCTGGAGCAATAGTGTGCAATTCTATAATGAGCAGGCCAAACCGCTCCACATAGGGTTTCCAGCGCTGAAAATGTTCTAGGAGCGAATCTTCCACCAAGCTATTTTGAAGACGTTCACCTCTATAGGCGAAAGCACCAGAAGAGATGCTGGTTCTTTGGGTAGGATTTTGTGGCGCTGTCCAAATCCTGTTGTGGTCTAAAAAGGTTCTTACATTCAATAAATCTCCTAAATCGATACCATAATCTTCTTTTAGGTCTTGAGCCAATAAATCAGGTCTGCCCACATCGCCCCAAATCACTTTGGCCCAAATATCGGCAGAAATTAAATTGGCTCTGGTGACTTTCAATGCGGCTTGGTTCAAGTCGGCACCAACCAATAGTAAAGGATGTTCCTCTAGCATTTTTCCCCTTAGGGTTTGGTGTTCGATGACATCGAAAATATGTTGAAGAAAAGCTCCGTTACCACAGCCCATGTCTAAAATTCCTTTTGGTTGCGCATCGATTGGTTTGTTGAACAATTCAATAATCACTTCATCTATGACTTTGAAATAGGTGGAATGGGCGCCACCGCTGCCCCAAACATTCATTTCTCTGTCTACATGCTTTTCCGTTTCGTTTATATTATCGGTTTTTAAGATGAGGGGATTTCCAAAAATAAGCGCTTCTAGATTTATAAAGGTAGGGAGGTAGGACACGGTAACGCCATAAGCAGTGGCTCGCTTGGCAAAAAACAGACCTGTATCAGTAAATTGATAAGTGTTCTTTTTTTTGGTAAACCATCCCAAATAGGCAAAAAAGTCTAGGATCTTTTTAAAACTTTCAGGGTTTCTATGGTATTCTTCTGCAGTAAAGGAGGCTTCCATAAAGTATTTGTGGAACAGCCCGCGAACTCCCATCAATACAATAATAGGGGCTACTATCAAGCCTTCAATATGTTTCAGAATTTGGAATTCTAGACTATCTTCTGGCGGTTGTTTCAATCCAAAATGATTTTCAGAGTTCTTGAAAATATGTTCCAATGCTAAAAAGGCATCCGGACCAATGCGTTCCTCTGGAAATTTCACGGAATAGGATAGGAGTTGAACAGCTTCTTTGTACAATGGGATGAGTTGAAAAGCCTTTTCACTTTGGTCATTAATAGCGTAGTGAATGGTATTGTTCTTTGTGGTTAGTTCTTGGTTTAGCCATCCTTGAGCGCAGAGAATTCGTAGAGCTACATTTAAATAGCCCTCATTGGCCTTGAATTTTATTGTAAGTTGTTCTAGATCTACTTGTTGCTGTTCTAGAATGTAATTGAGTACACCCTTTTCATGCAATACATGGGCTGTGGTAGCTGTAGCAATACCGTCAAGATGCCTAAAAATAGTACTTCTTAACTGCTGTTTGTCATGTTGAGTAAGCATACAAGGAATGTGAGTTCCTTATAAATATAAAAAAACCTTTTAGGAAGTCCTAAAAGGTTTTGTATATAAAGTTGATAATAAATTGCTTATCTCAAACTCGGGAAGTTTGTAGGGTTTGTTTCATGCATCATGTTGTAAACCGCTTCAAAAATGTCTTCGGCAGAAGGTTTTGAGAAATAGTCACCATCTGTACCGTAGGCAGGTCTGTGCTGTTTCGCAGTCAATGTTTGTGGCTGACTGTCTAAATATTGGAATGCATTTTGGGTATTTAAAATTTCATCCAAAATATAAGACGAAGCACCTCCAGGAACATCCTCGTCAATTACCATCAAACGATTGGTTTTTTGAACACTTTTCAGGATGTCGTGGTTCAAATCGAATGGTAACAAAGATTGTACATCAATAACTTCAGCATCGATACCAACTTCCAATAGATCCTTAGCTGTTTGCGCTACGATATTTAAAGTCGATCCGTAAGACACCAAAGTAATATCTGCACCTTCCTTAACGGTTTCCACGACACCAATAGGTGTTTTGAACTCCCCAAGGTTTTCTGGCATTTTTTCTTTAAGTCTGTATCCGTTTAGGCATTCCACAATCAAAGCAGGCTCGTCACTTTCCAACAATGTGTTGTAGAAACCAGCAGCTTTGGTCATGTTGCGAGGTACTAAAACATGCATACCGCGAACCAAATTGATGATACCTCCCATTTGGGAACCAGAGTGCCAAATACCTTCCAGTCTGTGGCCACGGGTTCTAACAATTAATGGCGCTTTTTGTCTACCTGCTGTACGATAGTGTAGCGTAGCCAAATCGTCACTCATAATTTGAAGTGCGTACATTAGGTAGTCCAAATATTGGATTTCGGCAATGGGCCTTAAACCTCTCATGGCCATTCCAATTCCTTGGCCTAAAATGGTAGCTTCTCTAATTCCTGCGTCAGAAATACGAAGGTCACCATATTTTTCCTGTAAGCCTTCCAATCCTTGGTTAACATCTCCAATATTTCCAGAATCTTCACCAAAAATCAAAGTGTTTGGATATTTGTTGAAGATAGCATCGAAGTTATCACGGATCACTACACGACCATCCACTTCAGTTGCATTATCACCATAACTAGGAACAACTTCTTTTACATTTAAAGCCGACTTTTCAGTTTCTGAGTATAGATGTGAACTGTATTTAGGCTGTACCTCTTCAAAGAAGGTGTTGATCCAATTTTGAAGTGCTGTTTTTTCAGCAGTATTTTCTGAAATTACGTAACGCAACGCCTTTCTAGCTACAGAAATAACATCTTTTCGTATAGGTTCTTTTATTTCTGAAAGCTCATTGGCCAATTTATTAATAAATGCCTTGTTGTGGCTAGAATTTGCCAATTGGTTAAGCAAGGTGATAGCTTGCTGCTGTTCTTCTTTTATAGGCTTTAGATAAGCATCCCAAGCCAGATTTTTGATATTTCTAACATCTTTCTTTATGGTCTTTTCTATCTCGCGCAATTCCTCTTCGGTTGCCATATTGTTGGCAAGCATCCATTCGCGCATTTTTGAGATACAATCGTGCTCTGTTTCCCATTCCAAACGGTCTTTACTCTTATAACGCTCATGCGATCCTGAAGTAGAGTGCCCTTGTGGTTGGGTCAATTCCAACACGTGAATCAATACAGGAACGTGCTCTTCTCTGGCGATGCGAGCCGCTTCTTGATACGTTTCAATCAAGGCTACATAATCCCAACCGTTTACTTTTAGGATTTCATAACCATTACCGTTTTCATCTCTTTGGAATCCTTTTAATATCTCGGAAATACTTTCTTTGGTAGTTTGATATTTGGCGTGAACAGAAATACCATATTCGTCATCCCAAACACTAATTACCATAGGCACTTGTAATACACCGGCAGCATTGATGGTTTCAAAAAACAAGCCTTCACTGGTACTGGCATTTCCAATGGTTCCCCAAGCTACTTCATTTCCCTTTACAGAAAAGTTAGTAGTATCAATCCCTTTTACATTTCGGTAGATTTTAGAGGCTTGTGCCAATCCCAGCAATCGTGGCATTTGGCCAGCGGTAGGAGAGATGTCGGCACTGGAGTTCTTTTGTTTGGTCAAGTCTTTCCAATTTCCATTGGCGTCTAAGCTATGGGTGCCAAAGTGACCTCCCATTTGACGTCCGGCGGACATTGGATCGGCTTCAAGGCTAGGATGCGCATATAAACCAGCAAAAAACTGTTGCACGGTCAATTCGCCAATGGCCATCATAAAAGTTTGGTCTCTGTAATAGCCAGATCTAAAGTCTCCATTTTTGAAAGCTTTGGCCCAGGCTAATTGAGGTACTTCCTTTCCGTCTCCAAAAATTCCAAACTTAGCTTTCCCAGTAAGTACTTCTCTTCTTCCTAGCAAACTACACTCTCTACTGGTGACAGCAGTTTTATAATCGTTGATAACTTCTTGTTTAAAATCATCAAAGGTTATGTCTTGTATAGTGGTTGTTTCAGTTTGCATAGTGTCGATTTTATAGTTGTTGCAAATTTAGGTAATCTTTCGAAGCTTTACAACGATGGAATGTGTTATAATTTTGATGATTTGATAAGAAAAATACTCTTTTTTTGTAAAATAATTATAATAATGCAAAAAATAGCATTTTCGCTGAGAAATCGCTAAAACCACCTTCTGCGGAACAGTCCTAGAAGCGCTTTAGGGTCTACCGTAAACTTGAAGCGAATTTTTTGGTCGTATTTCGGTTGGCCGACTTCCCATCCTAAATTGGAATAGATGGGGAAGTAGATTTCAAAATAATCGGTGACCAAATCGAGTTTGATACCCGAATCGTAGACAAATTCGGCATTGTTGTATTTGTTTTTTACCACTCCCATGTCTCCATAGGCCTCAATATAGCGCCAAATGGTGGTACTCAGATTCATGGTTGCCATCCATTGGTTGGCAAATGCCGGATCCAATTTCGATTTAAAACCTCCTTCCGCAATGATAATTTGCTGACTGAAAATCCCCGATTGCTCCGAACGTCCCAAATAATCATAATCAAAAAGGTAGTCCGTCGGTCTATCTAATGCAAAACTAAAATAATCGGAATCATCTGCGTTGTTATTGTAGATAAAAGTTCCGGCAAAGAATCTTAGATTTAATTGGCGGTTGTTTTGGTAAAGCTTTCTGTACTCATAATTCACGGCCAACTTTCCAAATTTATCAGCCAATTGAAAATCGGTATACCATTTGGAATAGTTCACCAAACCTGGGTTAGCGTAGATGTAGCGTATATTGAAAACACCATAATCCGGCGTTTCGGAGGGTACTACTAAAGGATCGTTATAGGTTCTTGAAATATCTACATAGCGCATGTTGACATATTGCGATTGGTTGGATCTAAAGTTCTTGTCATCCCTAAAACTAAAGGTTAGAGAGGGAGTGAAAATAGACACAAAGGCATCTTTAGCAAAGGACGAATAGCTAGAATATAAGCCGTATGTAATGTTGTATAAATCCTGATTTTCCAAATTATGAGTATAGGATACGGATGCGGATCCCGTTAAAATATTGGAATGGGTAGCGTATTTAGGTGAAAACTTATAGTTAAGACGCTTTCGCAATAAGGTTTTGTTGTAGAGTTTGGTACCAAGGGTTAACCCATCGTAAATGTTGCGGTATTCAATAATTGGCATCACGAATACTTGGTTGTAATTAGGATCTTCAATATCCTTGAATAGGCGAATTTGCAAAGGTTTGTTATTAAAAAACCAGCCTTTGGAAGATTTCCAATTGTCTCTTAGGTTGATTTCAGGGATAACTTTATCATAGTTAAGTACCAATTTGTCAATACTGTCTTCTGGAATTTTAATGGTCCTGCTGCCATGAATATTCTCAATCCAAGTTTTGGAAAGCACACTGTCCTCTGCCATAGTAAAAAAGGATACCGGCATCGAGTTATGCCGTTTGTTTTTTATGGTCAGGCTTATCGAATCATTTTCGCGTTTTACATTTTTGATTTTAAAATCAATTTTCTTCCTTGTATTGATGTAGTCTTCAAAGAACCAATCAATGTCTTTGGAGGTGTTTTGTTTCAATAGGGCTTCAAAATCTTTGGAATAAGAAAGCTGTTCATGATGTGCTTCAAAATATTGGCTAATGGTTTGGTCCAAAATTTCAGGTTGGATAAAATCTCCCAAATACTTTAGACCAACTCCTGCTTTATATTTACCTGCAATATTCGCATTGAATTTTAATAGGGAATCTTTGGGCATGGTAAGTGGTTGATCTCTATTGGTACGTGCCATTTGCATGAAAAACAGGTTGTACTGATCGTTGTACTTAAGGTCTGAAGCGTGAAAAGCCCGGATTCCCCAAATGTCTGCCAACATCCCGAGAAATTTCATGTCTGGGTAATACTCTTCAATATATTTCATCAAGAAGTACACTTGCAATCCATCCTTAAACCAATAATCATCCCTTGGATTAAGCAATAAGGTGTTTTCAAGATAATTGTTCAGGGCTGTTTTTAATAATTTCAATTCGTACTGAAATCCATCGGGGAAAGGTCGAATAAAGTTTGGCAACTGGTTGAGTCCGTAAAGCGGATTCTTTTTATACTCGATTTCTGTAAGTAAAAGGCGCTCATGTGGATATGGAATCATGTTCTCACTCATAAAGTTGACAATTTTGTCCACAACCAAGGCTCTTTCATGAGGTTTTAGCCCGCCATCATCAATGTTGGTAACCACCGTGACATTATTGGCTTTTACATATTTGTAATTGGGGAATTTCGTCAGAACAAAATTGGTGTTTACCCTGTTTTTACCATTCAAAATTACGGTTTGTGTAGAGTCTGTTTGTTTTAAAGAAATGGTATTAAGTTCAGAAATCAAGGCATAGTTTCTAGGGTGCACTACTTCCAAGGTTATTTCGGCAGGTGGCGTATAGAAATCATCCAAGTTTTTATTGCTGTAATAATGCCATTCGCCATCATATACGGCTGGTGCCAAATACCAATACTTCAGATTGAAATCCATACCGTCGGAGACCCCATAACCTGTAAAAGTGTTATTAGGAACCAGTAGGTTGTAATGTAATATAATAGTGTAGTTTTCGCCGGGAGGCAAAGGCGTATTCAAGTCTATTTTTAAAACATCCAGATGGTCTTTTATTCTATCGTAAGGCAACTCAACACCCAAGGTGTCCTTTACCGAAGTTACAATGGTATAACCACGTTGGTCGCTTTTGGCAAAGTGGAACTTGTTATTGAATTCTTCCGTAAAACGAGTGGCCAAAGCTGTGTTTTTGGTAGAATAACTATTGTTCCAGTCGTTTAGGTAGATGGTTTTTAAGGTGTCCTTTGAGGTATTCTTCCAAGCAATGTACTGCTTAATTTGAATGGTTTTGTTGGGAACATCGAAAATGGCTTGCATCTCAATTTTGTTTTGAGAAAAAGCGGAGGTGCTAATCAAGAGCACGAGAATGAGTTTGAAATGTATTTTCAATGTGCTAGAACAATCATTAATCGGCTTGCCAAAGGCACAAAACATGACAAAAGGCAAGTTACTTTACTAACGTATTTTTTTTAATTATAGTTTTTTGGAGAGTTACAAAGCGCCCTGCATCCTTCCATATAAAACATAATATTACAAAGTTTTATGTGAAAAGAAAACCTTTAATATCATAGATTTAATGTTGAAACCTGTGGTTTTTGTTATGTTGTTTTGATACAGGGAGTTAAGTGTGTTAGAAATTTGGACTCAAGTTGAATTCTTGGTAGAATTCATCTAGAATATCAATAACTTCTTCCGGGGTGTCCACAATATGAAAAAGGTCTAAATCTTCAGGGCTGATGTTGCCAGCTTCCAAAAGGGTAGATTTGATCCAATCCATGAGGCCGTTCCAAAATTCGCTCACCACCAAAATAATGGGGAAACGCTCAATTTTATGGGTTTGGATAAGGGTGATGGATTCAAACAATTCATCCAAAGTCCCGAAACCTCCGGGCATCACTACAAAGCCCTGCGAGTATTTTACAAACATGACCTTTCGCACGAAGAAATAGTCAAAATCCAAACTCTTATCAGAATCAATATAAGGGTTGTCATGTTGTTCGAACGGTAATTCTATGTTGAGTCCTACCGAAGTGCCTCCGGCAATATGGGCACCTTTGTTCCCGGCTTCCATAATACCAGGGCCACCACCTGTAATGATACCGTAGCCTTGGTTGACAATTTTCTCGGCAATGTTTTCGGCTAGTTTATAGTATTTATGGTCTGGTTTTGTTCGGGCCGATCCAAAGATGGATACACAGGGACCTATAAGGCTTAACTTTTCGTAGCCATTAACAAATTCCCCCATGATTTTAAAAATGGCCCATGAATCATTGGTTTTTATCTCGTTCCATCGTCTGTGATGTTGTTCTCTGGTCATATTTGAAATTTTAAAAAGGTATCAGGGCGTTGTACTCAAAATTCTTAAAACTGCCCTTTTTTAAGGATTTCAAGATACAAATTAAAATTTGGTAAGCATGTTAAATGGGAGTGACTTTACGGTAAAAAAAGAGGCGGAATGAATTCCGCCTTTTCTTAATTTGAAAGTTATTTATATAAAGATGTTTCTATAATGGTTTCCTGCCCGAGATGATGTTGTAAAGAATTGCGATAACGGCAATAACGAGCAAAATATGGATTAAGCTACTGGTTCCAATTCCTTCCACGATCCCGAAAAATCCCAGAATCCAAACAAGGATACAAATAACGGCAACAAGCCAAAGTATACTTCTCATAATAGTTGTGGTTTTGATGTTATGATACTAATATACTAAAGAAATTTCCTAAATAATAGTAAAATGTTGATTTTTACTAGTTTAAATTGTTAAAAACTAATTTTTTATCAAAAAATATTACTCCAATTCTTTCTTAAGAAACCTGGCTGTATGGCTTTTTTTGTTTTTGATAATCTCTTCAGGAGTACCTTCCGCAATAATTTGTCCGCCACCTTTTCCGCCTTCATAACCCACATCGATAATATGGTCCACGGTTTTAATGACATCCAAGTTATGTTCTATAATCAGTACGGTGTTGCCTTTGTCAACCAATTTGTTAAGTACCAGCATCAACACACGGATATCTTCAAAATGCAATCCTGTAGTAGGTTCATCCAAAATGTAGAAGGTGTTACCGGTGTCCCGTTTGCTTAATTCTGTAGCCAGTTTGATGCGTTGGGCTTCCCCTCCAGAAAGCGTGGTACTCTGTTGTCCCAATGTGATGTAGCCCAATCCAACATCCTGAATGGTTTTCAGTTTTTTATGGATTTTAGGAATATGCTCAAAGAAGTCTACAGCTTCATTAATGGTCATGTTCAAGACATCACTAATCGATTTGCCTTTGTAACGAATTTCTAGAGTTTCCCTGTTGAAACGCTTGCCTTGACAGGTTTCACATTCAACGTAAACATCAGGTAAAAAGTTCATTTCAATCACACGAAGTCCACCACCTTGGCAGGTTTCGCATCGGCCACCTTTCACATTAAAGCTAAAACGCCCAGGTTTGTAGCCGCGAATCATGGCTTCCGGCACTTTGGCAAATAAACTACGTATTTCGCTAAAGGTTCCAGTGTAAGTCGCAGGATTACTTCTCGGGGTACGCCCAATAGGGGATTGGTTGATATCGATAACTTTGTCAATATGCTCCAATCCTTTGATGCTTTTGTAAGGCATCGGTTTTTTAACCCCGTTAAAATAATGGGCATTCATAATGGGGTAGAGGGTTTCGTTGATCAAGGTGGATTTTCCACTTCCTGACACCCCCGTAACACCTATCATTTTTCCTAGAGGAAAGGTTACCGATACATTTTTGAGGTTGTTTCCTGTGCAGCCTTTTAATTCGATGGATTTTCCGTTGCCTTTACGGCGCTTTTTAGGAATTTCAATCTGTTTGCAGCCGTTTAGATAATCGGCGGTAAGGGTGTGATGGGTTTTGAGTTCTTCGGGAGTTCCAATACTAATGATTTCCCCTCCGTGTTTTCCTGCTTTCGGACCAATATCGATTACATAATCGGCGCGTTCTATCATGTCCTTATCATGTTCTACCACAATAACAGAATTACCTATATCTCTTAGTGACACCAAGGAATTGATCAATTTTTCGTTGTCACGTTGGTGCAATCCTATACTAGGTTCATCCAAGATATAAAGCACCCCTACCAATTGAGAACCTATTTGTGTGGCCAAGCGAATACGCTGTGCCTCGCCTCCAGAAAGCGATTTTGAGCTGCGGTTTAGGGAAAGGTAATCCAGTCCCACATCCAATAAAAACTGAAGTCGGGCCTTGATTTCCTTGATAATTTCTTCTGAAATTTTAAGCTGCTTGTCACTAAGGTGATTATGTAAATCGGCAAACCATTGGGACAGATCTACAATGTCCTTATGTGCCAAATCGGCAATGCTCAATCCGTTGACCTTGAAGTATAGGGATTCTTTTCTCAGTCGAGACCCTTCACATTCGTCACAAACCACCTTGTCCATGTATTCCTTGGCCCATCTTTTCAAGGAAGTCGAATCGGAATTATGGTACTGACTTTCTATAAATTTAGCAACCCCTTCAAAATCGATTTTGTAATCGCGGGTCACGCCTAATGTTTTACTTTGAATGGAGAATTTTTCATTGCCTCCATAAAGAATCATTTGTTTGGCTTCGTCAGGGATGTCCTTGTAAGGTGTGTTAAGGTCGAAATTGAAGCGTTGTCCAATAACTTCCAATTGTTTGAAAATCCAACTGTTTTTTTGAGGTCCATGAGGAGCTAAAGCGCCATTTTTAATGGAGAGTGTATCGTCTGGAACAATTTTCCTTTCATTGACTTGATACAGTCTGCCAATCCCATTGCACTTTGGACAGGCACCTTTAGGTGAGTTGAATGAAAAGTTGTTGGGTTCTGGATTGGGGTAAGAAATACCAGAAGAAGGACACATTAAATTTCTACTGAAATAACGCGCTTCCTGAGTGTCTTGGTCCAAAATCATCAAGACATCATCACCATGGTACATGGCCGTATTGATAGTTTCTGTTAAGCGTTTATCGTTATCGGCTGAAGCATCAATTTTCAATCGGTCAATGACAATCTCAATATCGTGCGTTTTGTATCGGTCAAGTTTCATGCCTTTTACAAGGTCCTTGATTTCACCATCGGTGCGTACTTTTACAAAGCCTTGTTTGGCAATCTGTTCAAACAACTCGCGGTAGTGTCCTTTTCGCGATCTGATGACAGGCGCCAAAATATTGATGCGTTTGCCTTCGTAACTTTCTGTGATAAGTGCTTTGATTTGCTCATCACTATAGCTCACCATTTTTTCACCAGTGTTGTAGCTATAGGCATCACTAGCCCTGGCAAAAAGCAATCTCAAGAAATCATAGATTTCGGTAATAGTTCCCACGGTGGATCTTGGCGATTTACTGGTGGTTTTTTGCTCTATGGCAATCACAGGGGAAAGGCCGTCGATCTTATCTACATCCGGACGTTCCAAACCTCCCAAGAACTGGCGGGCATAGGCCGAAAAGGTCTCAATATAGCGACGCTGTCCTTCGGCATAAATGGTGTCGAAAGCCAAAGACGACTTTCCACTTCCAGAAAGTCCCGTTATGACTACCAACTGTTCCCTGGGGATGGTAACATCGATGTTTTTTAAATTGTGCACTCGGGCACCCTTAACTTCAATATGTTCTTCAAATGCGCTCATAAAATTGGCAAAGTTGCAAAGGTACAGATTATGAACTGAAAAAGGAAGTATCCCTTATTTTGTATACTGTTAATTATTGTAAAACTGAGGTAGATAAGTTATGTTTTTAAAGCCAATTAAAACAGTGAAAAACTACTGTGTTTAGGTTTAAAACTCTTAGAAAATGCTTCAAAAATTGTTATACTTGTGCTGGTGCATTGTTAATGTGTCAACTGTATTTAAAAATTAATCAAAACCTGTAAAACCAGGTCAAAAAATAAAGCATATGAAATTATTGGGAATAGGGTCTAGGATAGACCATCCAGAATTGGGAAAAGGGGTCGTGACCAACGTAACTTCCAAGCACTATTGGGTGACTTTTATTGAAAATGGATTGGAAACGATTGATTTGGATAGTGAGTTTGAAATCATCGAAGCTATGGAAGATGATGTGGACACCATTAGTTTTGCTGAAGTAGAGAGTAGCTTGGTGCAAATTTTAAAACGTTGGAGCGATGTGACCGAAGTGGTGCCTATTGGTGATAAATGGAAAGGAGGGACCATGATTTTGAAACCAGAAGATAGTTCGTTACAAAGTAAGGAAATCCCTATTGATAGTTTTTTTCATAAAATCACCATGGTGCGTGATCGCTTGCGAGTAATGGAACAAAAGATTAACAGTAGTAATTTGGATGAGGGCGAAAAGATAGATTTACAGCAATACATTACCCGTATTTATGGCAGCTTAACGACCTTTAATGTGTTGTTTAAGTTGAAGAATCATCAGTTCGTTGGTCAGAAATCTGCCAAGTAGGGTTATTTGGTAGCCGTAATATGGTTAAGTTGGATTCCAAATACCAAGAATTTGTGAAAGGTAGGCAATTGGGCCCCACTTTCGGTGGTGGTCCAATCTTTCCATGACATTTCAATGCCTCCAAAAGGAAGTTTGTTGGTCCACATTTTTAAGCTTTTTGGGACGTTGTTGGCCTCTAGCTTCCAAACATAGGATTCTTTGGGGGAATAGGTGGCCATGAGCCCTTTACTGCCATCTTCCAAAGTTACAATACTTCTGGTAACGCCTTCATCAAAAATGGTGTAGGGAGCAACCAACCAAAACGAATCATTTTCAAAATATGAAATAGCGTCTTCCAAAAGGTCATTGCCTGTGTCTCCGTCAACCTGGAAATTATGGACATAGCATTTGCTTTTGCTATAATCGGAAAGATTGAGGTCTACTTTGTAGTCTTTCCAGTAAACCGTACAGCTACCTTCCTTTTTTTTCCATTTGTAATGTCGACGTTTCTTGTGGGTCCACTCAATAAAGTTTGTTTCTTCGTATGCTTCATGATTAAGTGCGTCCAACATATTTTTTGCCATAATATCGGCAGCTTCACTTTGGGACGCTACAGGCAAAGGTTCGCCATATTTAAAGTAGGCGAAACCAAAGAGCAAGAGGCTAGGCAAAGTAAAAAAGATGATGACACCTAAGATTATTTTTAAGGGCTTGCTCAATCGCATACACGTTGGTTTTAATCTTTACTAGAGATTTTAAGGTTTTGAGGCATATCTCGGAATTCCCTACTTAGAAGACTATTTCTGAAGCAGTTTTCTTTTAAATGTAATAGTTTTTTTTGATTGTTTTAAATTAATACGCTCAGCATCCAAATGCATCGATTAATAACCGGCCGCTGTATCGTCTCCTCTATGGTCGGCTCCGCCTTCCAAATTACCGTTGTCAAGGACTAAAATTGCATCAACCCTAGCGGAGATTGGTGGCGCCGTTTCATTGATAGGATAGCCTTGTGCTTCGAGTTGGTTTTTAAGTGTTTCAGGAAATAAATTCACCTCCATTCTAATTTCATCTGGCAACCATTGGTGGTGAAAACGCGGGGCATCTACAGCCTGTTGCATACCCATGCCAAATTCCTCAACGTTTAAAATAGTCTGTAACACCGAAGTAATGATGGTGGAGCCTCCTGGTGTTCCCAACACCATAAACAGTTTTCCATTTTTTTCTATAATGGTTGGAGTCATGGCACTTAACATCCGTTTTTGAGGTGCAATGCTGTTGGCTTCGGCCCCCAAGAGGCCATAGCTGTTGGGAACTCCTGGCTTGCTGCTAAAATCATCCATTTCGTTGTTTAGGAAAAAACCAAGTTCATCCACATAGAGTTTGGAGCCATATGCCCCGTTAAGGGTAGTGGTGACCGATACCGCATTTCCAAAAGCATCTACAATAGAATAATGAGTAGTTTCATTACTACCAAAACCGGCAATAGTACCATAGGAAAGCGCTTCAGATTTGGTGGGAGTTTCAAAAGAGAAATTGGCCATGCGTTCTTTTAAATAGTCGGTATCCAAAAGCGTTTCGGTTGGAATCTCAACAAAATCGGGATCTCCCAAATAAAAACTTCTATCGGCATAGGCTCGTCGTTCGGCTTCAACCAAAACTTGAATGGTTTTTAGGGAATTATGTCCATAAGATTTAAGATCGAAGGGCTCTACCATTTTCATGATTTGTCCCAAACAAATACCGCCGCTGGATGGAGGAGACATGGAGGTAATCTGTAAATCTTTATACCGAAATGTAATGGGATCACGCCACTTGGCTTCGTAAAGCGCTAAATCTTCCATGGTGATGACACCTCCCTTTTCCTGCATAAAATTGACCAAATGTTTTGCTGTTTGGCCTTCGTAGAATTCTTTTTTGCCATTTTGGGCAATGCGTTCCAAAGTTTTGGCGAGGGCTAGATTTTTAATGGTATCTCCAGCTTTAATAGACGATGAAAACAAGATGTCTTTTCCGTTTACAGCTTTAAAAATACTGTCGTAGGTATCGAAGCGTTCTTCTTGGTATTTGGTGACCTTAAATCCTTTTTTTGCCAGCTCAATCACAGGATCCAAAATGTCTTTTACAGGAAGTGAACCAAACTTTTCGTGAGCGGCAAATAGTCCTGCCACGGTGCCGGGTACTCCAACAGCAAAAGCGCCAACCGTACTTTTGTTGGCAATAACATTTCCTAAGGAGTCTAAATACATATCCCTAGAGGCTGCTAAAGGGGCTTTTTCACGAAAATCCAAAGCACCTGTTTCTCCATTGTTCAATCGGTAGACCATAAAGCCGCCACCACCTAAATTTCCTGCATAGGGAAAGGTGACTGCCAAAGCGATTTCGGTAGCCATCATAGCATCGAAGGCATTACCGCCTTTCTTTAGAATGTCTACACCAATTTTGGATGCTTCCTCTCTTGCGGAGACCACCATGACATTTTCGGTAATCAGTCCTTTTGGGGGATTTTTGGAAGCTTTAGTGCAGGAAAATATTGAAATACTAAGGAGTAAGTAGGGCAAAAGGTGTTTCATGGAGAAGGATAGTATTGTTGTTTCAATTGATGGAGCTTATCGATAGAAAAAGCCCTAAGTTCCTCAAAGAACTCAGTGAATTCAGTTTCAAATTCAGTGTAATATAGTTTCAGTTCGTAGGTGGCCGTATGCATCCCGGATTTATGGTTGGTTCGTCTGTTCATACCGTTCAAAACCCGCTGTATACCTTCAATTTTGGCATAGCTCAATAACCAGTTATCAGCAATCATATAGGGAGTTAAATGTTTTATCCTAGAGGTGAGCAATTCTCCATTGTTGGAAAGGCTGTCATAAAAATCATCTACAAAAACGCTCAAAGGCGTATCGGAATATCGAGTCCAATTTCGGGCCAAAAAATGATCATAAAGAATGTCCACAATCACACTGCTGTAGTGGCTGTAATTAGGGTGCAAGCGTTTGGTGCTCTGTCTCACAATGGGGTGCGAGTCTGTAAAGGTGTCGATTTCGCGGTGCAGTAAAATACCAATTTGAATGTCTGTAGGGAAACTTTTGTATTGGGAACCCTTGATACCATCAGCCATAAAATTACCAATGCGGATAAGTTCATCGTCCCCAGAAAGATAGATATGTGCGAGAAAATTCATTAGGGTAATTTACAAATTAGAAGCGATACTTTGCCGATAGTTTTAAGAATTTGAATTGTTATCTTTGCTGAAATCAAGAATACAAACATATGACACTTATAAAATCAATTTCAGGAATTCGTGGTACCATAGGCGGTACAGTCGGTGATAATTTAACACCGATTGACGCCGTAAAATTTGCTTCGGCTTATGGTATTTGGCTCAAACAACAACGTCAAAAAGATCATCATACTGTGGTAGTTGGAAGAGATGCCAGAATTTCGGGAGACATGATTCAAAATTTGGTAATGAACACTTTGGTAGGGCTTGGGATCCATGTGGTGGACTTAGGCTTGTCAACCACCCCAACAGTGGAGGTAGCGGTGCCTTTGGAACATGCTGATGGAGGAATCATCCTTACGGCGAGTCATAACCCAAAACAATGGAATGCCCTAAAATTATTGAATGCCAAAGGAGAATTTTTAAATGGTGCCGAAGGTGCTAAAATTTTGGAAATTGCCGAACAGGACAGCATGACTTTTGCCGATGTGGACAGTTTAGGGTATATCACTAAAAACGATGCCTATATCGACATGCATATCGATGAGGTTTTGAAATTGAATTTGGCGGATGCCAATGCCATTAAGGCAGCTAAATTTAAAGTAGTTGTAGATGGTGTAAATTCAACGGGAGGAATAGCAGTTCCTTTATTGTTGGAGCGTTTGGGCGTGGAAACTGTAAAATTGTATTGTGAGCCTAATGGGCATTTCCCGCACAACCCAGAACCATTAAAAGAACATTTAACCGATCTTTCTGAAGCTGTGGTAAAAGAACATGCCGATTTGGGTATTGTGGTGGATCCAGATGTAGATCGTTTGGCCTTTATGGATGAGAGAGGCGAGATGTTTGGGGAGGAATATACCCTTGTAGCTTGTGCCGATTATGTGTTGGGTAAAACCCCTGGGAATACCGTAAGCAATATGAGTTCTACGCGAGCTTTGAATGATATTACCAAACAACACGGTGGGACCTATGAAGCCAGTGCTGTTGGGGAAGTGAACGTTGTGGAATTGATGAAGCAAAACAATGCTATTATTGGAGGCGAAGGTAATGGCGGCATCATTTACCCTGAACTACATTATGGGAGAGATGCTTTGGTGGGGATTGCTTTGTTCTTGAGTTTGTTGGCAGAAAAGAAACAGTCGGTTAGCGCTTTAAGAGCCTCTTATCCAAACTACTTTATGAGCAAAAAGAAAATAGAGTTGACACCAGAATTGGATGTGGATGCTATTTTGAAAACTATGGCAGAAACGTATTCCAATGAAAAAATCACCACTATTGATGGTGTAAAGATCGACTTTGCCAACTCATGGGTGCATTTAAGAAAAAGTAACACGGAGCCTATCATTAGAATCTATACCGAAGCGCCTTCACAAGAGGAAGCCGATACTTTAGCCGATAGATTTATTGCTGAAATCAAGGCAATTGCAAATAGCTAAAATCTTGTGTTTATATAAAATAAAAAGAGCTCCAATACGGAGCTCTTTTTATTTTTAGGATTGATATTCCTCAGGGACACTGTCTCGGTGTTTCCAACGCTTATGTGTCCACAAGTAGTATTCTGGGGCTTCTTCGATTTGTGCTTCTACCAACTTGAAATAATGGTCGGTAATATCATAATTATCGTATTCTTTTGGGTTTAGGGTAATGGTTTCAAAAGTGGTTTGGTAATACCCACGCTTGAGACGTTTCACCTTGAAGAAAACAACAGCGAGATCTAAACGTTTGGCCAGCATTTCTGCTCCTGTGTGCATAGGGACTTTTATCCCCATAAATTCTCCCCAATGAAAGGCTTTGCTAGGTTTTGGTGTTTGGTCGGCTACAAACCCACAAATAATCTGCTGCTTGTTGGCCTTGGCTTTTAATAATACCGGAATGGTTTCCTTGGTAGTGATGAGATAACTATTGTATTTGGCCCTAATTTCTTTGACCAATTTGTCAAAATATTTATTCTCCAAACGTTTGTAAACGGCATATCCCTTGACATCACAATAGGTTTGCAATACGAAAATCCATTCCCAACTTCCGTAATGGGCACACATTAAAGCAATACTTTTTCCATCGTCCACTGTATTTTGTATCAGGTCTACATTGGTAAAGGTGAAGCGTTTTCTCATTTCTTCCTCAGTAATCGACATCGATTTAAGGGCTTCTACAATCATATCACATAAATGATGGTAAAACTTCTTGGTAATGGTATTGATTTCTTCTTTGGATTTATTGGGGAATACCAAATTGAGATTTTCCTTTACTACTTTTTTACGGTAGCCCACAACGTAGTATAGTAGAACGAAAATACAGTCGGAGAGGGCGTAAAGGAGTCTAAAAGGGAGTTTGGAAATGAACCAGATAATTGGGTAAACCAAAATGTAGACAAGAAATTGCATTTTTTAGTATTAGATTTGCAAGAGCAAATATATGCTATAATATAAATATACCTCTTGAGTTTATGGATTTAAGTTTAGTGACCATCGTTATCATTGCGGCCAATGTAATTGTTTCTTATAAAGGTTTTGGCGATTACGGCTTTTTTGAACGCTATAAATTTAATGTAGGAGGCATCAAGAGGGGAGAGCAAATCAGGATGTTCAGTTCTGGGTTTTTACATGTGGATACTGCCCATTTATTGTTTAATATGCTTACTCTGTACTTTTTTGCCGATGTGGTAATTAGCTATCTGGGAAACCTTCATTTTATCATTATTTATATCAGTAGTTTGATTTTGGGAAGCTTGTTTTCTTTGTTTTTCCACAAGGATGAATATTATTACAGTGCTGTGGGAGCTAGTGGAGCGGTAACCGGTATTTTGTATTCTGCCATTTTGTTGAACCCGGGAATGAGTTTGTATATGTTTTTTATTCCTATTCCAATTCCAGCCTATCTTTTTGGGATTGGGTATCTATTGTATTCTATCTACGGAATGAAAAATAAGGTGGGTAATATTGGTCACGATGCCCATTTTGGTGGTGCAGTTGGAGGCTATCTGGTAACGCTTATTTTGATGCCTTCATTGCTACAGACCAATTTGCCGATGGTGTTACTATTGGCAGTTCCGATTATTATTCTGTATGTCATGCACAAAACAGGAAAATTATAGAACAAAAAAAGTCTTCAATAATGAAGACTTTTTTGTTTGTGTATGTTTTGCAAAGGACTTAATCCAAAAGCTCTGCAATTTTAGCTTCCAAAGCTGGACCTCTCAAGTTCTTGGCAACGATAATTCCATTTTCATCCAAAATGTAGGTAGATGGAATCGATCTGATGTTGTACTGTTGTGCCACTGGATCTTGGAAATACTTTAGGTTAGAAACATGGTTCCAAGTTAAATTGTCAGCTTCAATCGCTTGTAACCAACGGTCTTTTTGACCTTCTTTATCCAAGGACACGCCAATAATTTCTAAACCTTTGTCATGATATTTTTCATAGACCTTAACCACATTTGGGTTTTCTCTACGACAAGGACCACACCAAGATGCCCAAAAATCGATAATGGTAGCTTTACCTCTTAGGTCTTTCAAAGCAACCACATTACCATTGGTATCTGGAGCTGAAAATTCAGGTGCAGGTTTTCCTATTTCCAAATACGCAGTTTTAGCAGCCTCTTGTTCTTTTTGTTTGATTTTTCCGCCAACAACTACACCGTATTCAGAGTTTTTGATGTCAGCATCTAAGCCATTGTAAGCTTCGGTAAGTTTGGCTAAATCACTGTCTCTTCCTTGAATCAAGGATTCAATCAACAACAAAGAGAAGAAGGAAGGTTCTCCTGTTTTTAGGAAGTCGTATGGGTAGGTCTGCATTCTAGTAGTAAGCTCCGAAAGGTCTTTTCTGGCCTTTGCAATGGCAGCGGTATCTTTAGCCTGACTAGCTTTTCTGAAATCGGAAGTGATATTTTGACGCTCCATGGACATGGTTTTCATTGCCTCGTTGTAATCAGAAAATATTTCGTTGGAATGACTTCCGGTTACTTTGGAGGCATGCAGACTGTCCTTGTAAACAGTAGCTTCAAATAGGGCATTCTCCATTAAAATAGGTTTTAAGCCATTTACATTATCAATGGAAAGGAACCATAGTTTTGGAGAGCTGATAGCACCTTCAAATTTAAATTTACCATCCATTACCACGGCTGTATCCTGAGCTACGGGTCTTCCGCGATCGTCCATAGTATTTAGGTAAACCCTAATGCCATTGGTAATACCGTCTGCGGTTCCATCAATTACATAGCCATCGTGTTTCTCTGGCGATTTACATGCCGTAATAAGTAGGGAAAGAGATAATACACTAAGTATTTTTTTCATTGTTATTTATGTTTTTGAGTTGCACAAATATAGGAAGTCTGCCTTTAGAAAGTCAACCCTTTTATGGTGAAACCCTAAAGAAATGGTGTGCAATTGGGCAGAAACAGCAATTTTGCAATACATTTGTTTAAAAATTATCCATCATGTCTCATAATGATACTATAGTGGCTTTGGCCACGCCTTCGGGGAGTGGCGCCATTGCGGTGATCCGTTTATCTGGGCCGGAGGCCATTAATATTGCCTCAGGTGTGTTTCGATCTGTTTCTGGAAAGGAATTATCCAAACAGCGTACCCATACGGTTCATCTTGGTCATATTGTGGACAATGAAAAAGTGGTGGATGAAGCTTTGGTAACCATTTTTAAAAACCCAAACTCCTACACGGGAGAAGATGTTATTGAAGTGTCTTGCCACGGAAGTGTCTACATTCAGCAGGAAATCATCCAATTAATGTTGCGTCGTGGTTGTAGAATGGCCAATGCGGGAGAGTTTACCCTTAGGGCTTTTTTAAATGGTAAACTCGATTTAAGTCAAGCAGAAGCCGTAGCCGATTTAATAGCCAGTGACAACGAAGCGTCGCATCAAGTAGCCATGCAGCAGATGCGGGGTGGGTTTTCTTCGGAAATTGCTAAACTTCGTGAAGAACTGTTGAATTTTGCCTCTTTGATTGAATTGGAATTGGATTTTTCGGAAGAAGATGTAGAGTTTGCTGATAGAAGTCAGTTTAAGGAATTGGTGGAGCGCATTGTGTTTGTATTGAAACGACTAATCGATTCCTTTGCCGTTGGAAATGTGATCAAAAATGGGATTCCTGTAGCGATTGTAGGGGAGCCCAACGTTGGAAAGTCAACTTTGTTGAATGCGCTTTTAAATGAAGAACGCGCCATTGTAAGCGACATTGCTGGAACTACCAGAGACACTATTGAAGATGAAATTTCTATTGGCGGGATTGGTTTTAGGTTTATTGACACAGCTGGAATTCGAGATACGAAAGATGTGGTGGAAAGTATTGGGATTAAAAAGACCTTTGAAAAAATAGAGCAGGCTCAAGTAGTGATTTATTTGTTTGACAGTACGCAGTACCAAGAGCAAAGTGACAAGTTTAAGGTGGAACTTGAAAAAATCAAAAACAAATATCCACAAAAACCGCTGATTATTTTAGCCAATAAGGTGGATAAAATCGATGCCGAACAACAGGCCAAAATGAGAGCTGAAATCCCTGAAATACAAATGTTGTCAGCCAAAACGGGAGAAGGGGTAGAGGATTTGACCAAAAACCTTCTCGATTTGATCAATACAGGAGCGTTGCGAAATAACGAAACCATCGTTACGAATTCACGTCATTACGATGCCCTATTAAAGGCTTTTGAGGAAATCCAAAAGGTAAAATACGGTTTGGAAACAGGCTTGTCAGGTGATTTATTGGCCATTGATATACGCCAGGCCTTATATCACTTTGGAGAAATAACTGGGCAAGTTACCAATGATGAGTTGTTGGGTAATATTTTTGCTAATTTCTGTATCGGAAAGTAATTTTCTTGCCGCTTCAATTCAACATAAATTACTTTTTCTATGGGCAAGGTCCAATATTAAATTTTACTGCTGCCTGTAAACTTAACATTGCCCTTTTGTTAATTCAATGTATTTTTGCCAGCCTAAATTAACTAATCGTTATGAAAACCTTAGATACAGCGCTTTTAAATTTAATTACCTCAAAGATTTGCAATTTCGAAAAAATGGATAATATTGAGTTTTTGAAAGAGGATAGCAGTGAGGATTATCAATGTTTTAAAATGTCGTATTTCACCAACCCGAGTGGTGTTCATGTTTGCCGAGTGGAAGTTAATTTTAAAAAGGAGAAATTTTCTATAGGTGTTGAGGGGGATTCGTTTTTGGGAACCTTCAAGTTTTCTGAATCCAATCCAAATGACAAGGGTGCTGAGGCCTGTACATGCGAGACCGAGGAATTTAGTTTGTTTTGCTAATAATTGAAAGTATAATCATCATATAAAAAGCCGCTTAATTATAATTCGCGGCTTTTTTATTGCTTATTTCCAACGCTCAGTTAGTGGGGAACTATATTTTTGAAATCACATCAAAACTCAATTTTTTAGTTGTGGAGCGTTTTTGATAGCAACTATCCTAGGTTTCCTACTTTGGAATAAAAGGCTATCTTTAATATAAAAAGCAGTTAATGTTAACAACCATCCAAATTATTACCTTGCTCCAAGGAGTATTTTTACTCTTTGTACTTTTTAAAAATAAAGCAAAATATAGAAGAATTACGTTTTGGTTGTTCAGTTTGAGCATTGCTTCTGTACTACTGTTTATCATAGGTGATGACGACAATAATCTCTTTCAGGAACAGGCCAACTGGTTCCTGTTTGATGCTTCACTTTTTATCACATTTTTATTTCTGTTTTTTAGGTATTATAAGTCGGGAAAGGAAGTGTTCGATAGGAGAGACCTGCTCTTTTTTATTCCTAACATGTTGTATTTCGCCATAGAAATAATAGAAAAGCTAGGTCTTGAAGGGCATGTGTTTTTGGAAGTAGCGGAGTTTGTTGTAGAACTCTCTTTTTTAAGCTATTTGGTTTATATCCTATACGACCTTTTTAAGAATAAAAGCAACTATTGGATTCTGTATACGGCCATTCCAATCGTGCTTATTTTAAGTTTGAAATACATCAATGAATTTTTAATGCCCTTGGGAAAGGCACCAATATTCAATTTAAATAATTCTGATTTTAGTAGTTATTTGCTCATTGTCATGGCTTTTTTGTTTTATGTCATTACGTTTTATTTTATCACTTCTCCAAAAGAGTTGTTGCCCACCGAAAAGCAGAAAAAATACAAAACCTCCAATCTTAATGACAAACTTATAGAACAGCATAAAACAGCCCTGATACATGCTATGGAGAAGGATAAACTTTACACAGATCCTAAATTGTCTATTCATAAGCTGTCTGAAGAACTCCAGATTCCTCGTCAATATATTTCAGAAGTACTCAATCTTCATTTGGAGAAAAGTTTTCTGGATTTTATAAATGAATACCGTGTTGAGGAGTTCATAAAAAGGCTTCAAGACGACCAGTATGCTCATCTAACACTCTTGGGCATTGCTAATGAGGTGGGATTTAATTCGAAATCGACCTTCAATGCTACATTCAAGAAAATTAAAGGAATAACCCCTTCGGAATACAAAAACTCCCTTCAGCAAAACGTCCAATAGGTCCAATATAATTAGTCTGGACATCATTTTGGTAATTTCTCTCACAACAACTACGTTATTTGAACAGAGAATAAACGACCAATACCACAAAGGTTGGTGTGAATTTTGACTGTGAAGACAATCACTTTTTAGGAATTGAAATTTTACTGACTAAAATACCTCACAACAATCTTCTTTGGTTTCAATTATCATTTTAATGGACACCATCAAAAAGTTTACACGATCCATAGATATCGTAAACACTAAATTTTTATTGGGAAGCTTGGCAGTGCTTCTATTTGTTTTGCTGTTAACTTCCAGCAAATATCCCTTGGCCGAAACCAGTGAAGCCCGTTATGCCGAAATAAGCCGCGAAATGCTGGTTACCGGCGATTTTTTGCATCCGCAATTGTTGGGGATTTACCACTACCATAAACCGCCAATGACCTATTGGATTACGGTAGCAGGCTATAAACTGTTTGGCGTCAATGAATTTGGAAGCCGTTTTTTTCTGCAAATAGCAGTCATTTGCCAAGTAGTTTTGGTCTTTCTTTTAGGGAAGCTATTGTATAATGATAAACGGGTAGGTGCTCTAAGTGCATTGACCTATCTGGCCTTTCCCATTGTGCTTATTTCCAGTAGAAATTTAACCACCGATGCCTACCTAACAACTTTTATTATGGCTTCGGTTTTCTTTTGGTTGAAGCATTTTAAAACGGGAAATCCCCTTTATTTATATGTTTTTTTTATTGCTATGGCGACTTCTATAGTTACTAAAGGACCAGTATCTCTAATTTTTATTGTCAGCTTTGTAGTCTTGTTTCGCTATTCCCAGAAAGTGGGATTGAAATTGACTTGGAATCATGTTTTAGGGTTCCTTTTATTTCTAATATTAGCTTCAGGGTGGTTTGTATATTTGATACTCGAGGATTCGAAACTTTTGGATTATTTTGTGGTAGACCAATTGGCACATCGCATCAGTTCGGATTCATTCAATAGAGGCAAGCCTTTTTGGTTCTATATTCCTGTTGTATTGGGCTTGTTGTTGCCATGGGTTTTAATACTGATCTTTAGAAATAAAAAAGTTTTGAAGGAATTTGAAATTCAAACTAGTGACAAAGCGCTATTGATGGCCTCGGTTCTGGTTTTTGTGATTTTTTCACTTTTTAAAACTAAGTTGCTGATGTATCTATTGCCCATGTTCTGGATGTTGGCACTACTGATAGGGCATCAACTCACAAGGATTTCTAAACTAAACGTAAAGGTTTTGATGAATGTGGTTTTAGGTATTACCTTACTTGTGGCGTTAGTACCAATTCTGCTAAGTTGGCTCAAACCTAATTTCATTGTGTCTTCTGGAACATTATGGGCATTGGTGTTGTTAGTGATACTACTGGCAAGTATAGTAGCTTATGTTTTTAGAAACGCGCCTCAAACGAAATTGGTATTGCAGTTTATGGTATTTATCATTTCTACACTCGCCATGGCTCAAGTAGTGTTGATGCAAAATCCGCATTTGTCCAATAGTGTCAAGCCCATGTTAGCGAAAATAAATGAATTGGATCAAAGCAGGAATGATAAGGATACCATTTTGGTTTATGATTATTTGTTGTCTTCGGCACCCTTTTATTCCAATCTTAAAACTATTACACTTCATTACGATCATAATACTTCCGAAAGGGATTTGCAATTCCAACACAGCGAGGAGTGGAAAAATGGTTTAGTGGATTTAAAAAATGAAAATGATGTCTTTCGTTTGGCGCCAATGTGTGCCAATGGCAATACGTATATGTTGGTAAGAAGAAAGAAACCAATAGCAGAAGAATTTTCATTTTTAAACAAGTCTTTTTCCCATCATATCGACTATCCCAATTGGATTTTGTATTACAATTAAAGGGGAGGAAGGCCTATTAAAACAGATCATCCCTACAGAAACAATTGTAAATGATATTGCTTCAATATTACTTTTTGTTAGGTGTTTTTAAATCGGTTAGTTGTCCTTTATAGATAAGGGTGTCCCTTCTAACGCTATTGTCTTCTAAATTTAGTTGCTCTTCATAGGCCTTTGCATATGCTTCGCGTTCACTTTCACTAATCCAACCGCCTCCTAAAGCTTTGTAAAGTGTTATGTATGCCAAAAATACCTCTTTATAGGTTTGTGAATATTCCAGTTTGGCTGCAAAGGTTTGCCGTTGATTTTCTATAACTTCCAAATAACTTGTGACTCCTTTGTCATATCTTAAGCTAGAAAGATAGCTGGCACTTTCAGCAGCTTTGTATCGGAACTCTTTTATTTTTAGTTCCTCCTTAAGTGTTTGGACAGTAATCAAGGCATCATCTACTTCCCTAAAGGCATTCAATACCGTATTTTCATAAGCGAATAAAGCCTGCTTAGCACCTTCTCTTTCAATATCAACTCTCCTCTTGTTTTTGCCCCATTCAAAAAGAGGCCCTACAAGACTACCCTGTAAGCCCCATCCCAACCCATTGGAAATGATATTGGACAACTCTGGACTTCCATAACCTAAAACGCCTGTCAAACTTATCGTAGGAAAGCGTAGGGCTTCGGCGACTCCTATTTTGGCATGTTGCGACCAATAGTCATATTGGGAGGCTATGATATCTGGACGCCGCAATAGCAAGTCGGAAGGGAGTCCTGCAGGTAGGGAATCGGGCAGTTTTTTTTCTATGAGTGTGGCGGGGCTGGGTACTGGGCCGGGATAATTCCCTAAAAGTAATTTTAATCGGTGCTCTGTACGGGCAATTTGTCGCTGATAGAGAGGAATGGCCACTTCTGCAGTGGCACTCTGAACTTCAGCTTGATTGACATCCAATAGAGGGATAATGCCCTTTTCGTAGCGCAATTTAATAATGGTCAAGGCGCTATCCCTAACCTTAAAGGTATTTTGGGCAATGACCAATCGGGTACGGTAATCCAACAAATCATAATAGCCGGAGGCTACCTCACTGATCAAACTTAGTTGCGTGGCTCTTTTTGCATAGGCCAGAGACAACAAATTTGCCCGAGCAGATTCATTGCTACGTCTAATACGGCCCCATACATCAATTTCCCAGTTCAGGAATGTTTGAAAAGAATAGTTGCCTGTTACCTCATCAACCGTGACGTATTGAGGGTAATTGGTAGGTGTTAGGTTCCCTGAATAGCCTATGGCCGGTCCAAAATCGGCTTTACTAACGCCTAGTACGGCTCGTGCCTGTTCTATCCTGCTACTGGCAATTAATACATCTCTGTTATTTTCCAAGGCGGCTGTAATCAAGGAGTCTAGGACAGGGTCTTTAAAAAGTTCCCACCAATTTAGATTGATAACCGTATCCTGTTGAACATTAAACCTGAAATCAACAGGTTCGTTAACTTTTGGAGGTGTAAAATTAGGTCCGACGGCACAGGAGTAAATGGCTAAAACCAGCGTAACAAAGAGGCTATATTTTATGAGTTTGTGTGTCATTCCTCTTTATTTTCTATAGATTCCGAAGTCGCCTCTTTCAAGCGTTTTTTCTCATAACCAAATAGTTTGCCTACAAATACAAATAACATGGGATATAGAAAAACACCAACGAAGGTGGCTACAACCATGCCTCCCAATAAGGTCATTCCCATTACTTTTCGTGCTTCAGCTCCAGATCCCGTGGCAATGACCAAAGGGAATATCCCGAAAATAAAGGCAAAGGCCGTCATAAGAATGGGTCTAAAACGTTCTTTGGCTGCCATTATGGCCGCATCATACAAGCTTTTTCCGTTGTGGAATTCTTCCGTAGCAAACTCAACAATAAGAATCGCATTTTTGGCCGCCATACCAATAAGCATGACGAAGGACACTTGAGCAAACACATTGTTTTCAAAAGAAGGGGATAGGAACCTAGCAATGTACAATCCCAGAAATGCTCCAAAAATGGCAAAGGGAGTTCCTGCCAAAACACTAATGGGTAGGGACCAACTTTCGTATTGCGCAGCCAGAATTAGAAAGACGAAAATCATGGAAAGTCCCAATATGGGCAGCAAACCTCCAGAAGCCTTTTTCTCTTGATAGGAAAGTCCGTTCCAGGCATAGCCTACATCGCTGGGTAATACTTCTGCAGCTACTTCCTCTAGAGCGTCCAAAGCTTGCGTGGTACTATAGCCAGCGGCCGCTGCTCCAGAGACCTCAATAGACCTAAACAGGTTGAAGCGATTGGTGTAATCTGGTCCTGAAATATGTTCCATGTCAATGAAGGTCGACATAGGAACCATATCTCCGTTCCTGTTTTTAAGAAAGAAACTATTCAACCCCGATTCATCCTGACGGTACTCAGGTTTGGCCTGTATATAGGTTTTGTAAAGCCTTCCAAATCTGTTGAAATCATTAACGTAAGTACCTCCCATATAGGCGCCAACGGTAGCGTAGATGTCATTTAAAGGGATACCTAGTTTAAGCGCTTTTTCTTTATTGACTTCTAATAAACGTTGGGGTACCGAAGCATTGAAAGGGGTGAAGGCTCTTCCTATTTCAGGGCGTTCCATAGCTTTTTGCGTAAATATATTGGCTTGTTCGGCTAGATATTTTGGAGTGTTGCCTCCTCGGTCCTGTATCATAATGCTGAATCCTGATCCCTTGCCCAAACCGGGAATAGGAGGAGGACCAAAGGCCAAATTGATACTGCCCGGTATTTTTAGGAGCTCTTGATTGATGTTTTCAACAAACGCTTTGGCAGTAATACTCCGTTCATCCCAATCTTTTAGTTTCACGAACATCACCGCAGAATTGTTTAGAAAAGAAGTAGACAGCAAACTGTAGCCTGTTACATTGGTAACATATTGCACGTCTTCTTTGGCTACTAACAAATCTTCTACTTGTCTGGTGATGTCGTTAGTCCGTTGGATGGATGCGGCTGGTGGCAACTGAATATTCACAAAAAAGTAGCCCATGTCTTCTTCAGGGATAAAGCCCATAGGAACCACTTTTGATAAGACTCCCATGCCCACAATTAAAATCCCTATAAATATCAATCCTCTTTTGATCTTACCTGTAACCACATTGGTCACGGACATATAGCCACCGGTAGATTTTTTCATAAACTTATTGAACCCTCCAAATATTTTGCCTAAAACGCCTTTATAAGGCTTGGGTTCTTTTAAGAGTAAACTACAGAGGGCAGGTGATAGAGTTAAGGCGTTTACAGAGGATACAAGCACAGACAAAGCAATGGTAATGGCAAACTGTTGGTAGAGTTTTCCTGTGATACCGGACATACCCGCCACAGGAATAAAAATAGCTACCAATATTAAAGTGGTTGCAATCACGGGACCTGTAACCTTTTTCATGGCATCGATAGTGGCTGCTTTGGGTTGCATGCCCCTTTCAATGTTCACTTGTACCGCTTCCACCACAATAATGGCGTCATCTACCACGATACCAATGGCCAAGACTAAGCCCAACAGCGATAGAACATTAATGGTAAACCCAAGCATTGGAAAGAATATAAAAGCGCCTATAAGCGACACAGGAATCGCAAGACAAGGTATGAGGGTGGCTCGCCAGTCTTGAAGGAATAAAAACACCACAAATATTACCAAGATTAAGGCAATGATTAAGGTTTCAATAATGTCATCAATTCCGGCAGTAATGGCCAAGGTGGTATCCAATGAAATATCGTAGGAGATGCCTTCGGGAAATCGTGTGCTCATAAATGCCATGGCTTCCTTTATGCCATTGGCAACTTCCAAAGCGTTGGATCCTGGCGCTTGGTATATGGCAATCACGGTACAGACTTCTTTGTTCAGTCGTGTAAAGGCGTTGTATTTTTCAATGCCGAGTTCAACCTCTGCAATGTCCTTTATTTTTATTTCGGAGCCATCGGGTTTTTCGCGAACAATGATATTTCCAAATTCTTCTTCGGAATTAAAGCGGGAGGGCATTCTAACGGTATAGGTGAATTCGGTGCCTAGAGGCGCAGGTTCTGCCCCCAATTGGCCTCCTGGTACCAAGACATTTTGTTCATTAATAGCTTTGACAATTTCCGGGACTGTAACTCCCAATTGGGAAAGCCTGTCTGGTTTCACCCAAATCCGCATGGAATAATCTGAGCCAAACACGGTAACATCCCCAACGCCGGGAAGTCTTAACAGTTCGTCCCTAAGATTTATCAACGCATAGTTCCCCAGAAATTCTTGGTCAAAACTGCCATCGGAAGCGAGTGTGACCACCATCATAACATTAGACATGGCCTTTTTGGTGGTAACACCCAATTGCTTGACGGACTCCGGTAATCTGGCCGTAGCCGCGGCAGCTCTGTTTTGAACCAAAACCGCATTCATATCTGGATCTGTTCCCACATCAAACGATACCCTAATGGCCATAGTACCATCATTGGAGTTTGTAGACAGCATATAGAGCATGTTGTCCACCCCATTAATTTGTTGCTCTAGAGGTGTTGCTACCGATTCTTCGATATCTATGGCGTTGGCGCCAGGATATTTGGCTCTCACAACCACTTGTGGCGGACTCAGACTAGGGTATTGTTCAACAGGGAGCCCTGTTAAGGTAATAGCGCCTACCAGCGTAATAATAATGGCAATTACCATTGCTAATACGGGCCGACGTACAAATAAGTTACCCTTTGAATCGGACATAAAATTGGATATTAGTTTTCTACCTTGCTTTGATACTGAACTAATTTGGGGGCAACTTTCATTTTGGATTTTACTTTTTGAACTTCGTCAACCACAATTTGTTCACCGGGCTCAAGTCCTTTTTCAACAATGTAATAATCCTTATAATTTTTAAACACTTCGATATTTCGTATTTGCACAATGCCGTCATTACCCACCACAAACACCATATATTGTCCTTGAATTTCCTGGACGGCCTTTTGAGGAACTAAAATGGAATTCTCCCGCATGTTGACCAAGGCTCTTACCTTAGTGAATTGTCCAGGACGGATAAGTCTATCGGGATTGGGAAATGAGGCTTGAAGCAATATAGAGCCTGTACTAGGGTCGATATTACGGTCTATAAAGTCCAAGTGCCCTTTGTGAGAATGAATAGAGTTGTCGGAAAGAATCAATTCCAAGATTTGCTTGTCCGCCAAAGTTTTGAATTTTTTATCGGTATCGCCTTTTTTTACCAATAAGCGTTTCATAAATGTGAGGTATTCTGCTTCCGAGAGGAAGAACTGCACTCTTATAGTGTCAATATCCGAAACCGTATTTAAGATGATAGGGTTGGGTTGTTTTCCAACATATTCGCCTTCTCGAGCCAACGTTTTTCCAATGACCCCATTTATGGGAGCATAAATTTTACAGTGCCCTAAATTGATGGTTGCAATTTCTAGGGAAGCAAGGGCCGCTTTAAGCTCGGCATCTGCGGCTTCTTTTCTTGCCGTGGCCCCATCCAAATCACTTTTACTAATGGCATTCAAATCGGCCAAAGGTTTAATTCTGTTATAATCGCTATTTGATTTTGCCAGTAGTGTTTTGGCGGAAGACACAGCACTGTTGACTCTGGCAACTTCGGCTTCAAAAACTTGGGAATCGATACTGTAAAGAAGTTCTCCTTTTTCCACCCGATTGCCTTCTTCAAAATGTATGCCTTCCAAAAAGCCGTCCACACGCGCACGGATGGGAATATCTTTGATACCAAATACCTGTCCTACAAAATCCTTGTAAATGGGTACCGTTTCGGTTTTTAGCTGTATCACGCTTATAGGAGCAACCTGTGCGATGGGCTTTTCCGCTTCATGTTTGCAGCCAAAAAGGAGTAGTACTAAAAGAACAATGGAGTAATTGTGGTTAGGCATGTTTTGTACTTTAGTTCCTATAAAAATATGAAAAATCTAAAGAAAAACATTGCGATTTGAAATGTAAATAATTGTTTTTTAATTAGTTGTGTATTTTTTTGTAAGTATTGTGATGTGCTGAAAAGAATAAGGACTTTGCCCTTAGACTGACTGAAAGTCCTTTGAAGGTTGGCTATCTATAATTCATCTATGCTATTGGAGGTTAATTTTTGAATGTTCTGAGTGATTTTTTCTATGTCCCAATGCCACCACTGCAATTCCAAAAGCTTTTTTATGGTGTTTTCGTCAAATCGTTTTCTTATTTCTTTGGCAGGATTGCCACCTACAATAGCGTAAGTTGCCACGTCTTTAACTACTGTGGAATTTGCTCCTATAATAGCGCCGTCCCCAATGGTAACACCCGCCATAATTGTGGCGTTATGCCCAATCCAAACATCGTTTCCAATGATTACATCGCCTTTATAGGGATATGTTTTTCCTTCCATGGCTTTTTCCCAACCATTTCCGAAAATGGCAAAGGGATATGATGAAATTGAATTAGTGAGATGGTTGGCGCCATTCATGATAAAGGATACCCCAGAAGCAATCATGCAGAACTTGCCAATTATTAATTTATCGCCTGTAAAATCAAAAAGGTATTTGACGTTCCTCTCAAAATTGTCAACATTTTCAAAGTCGTCATAATAGGTGTAATCGCCTATAATGATATTCGGATTTTTGATAATGTTCTTTAAAAAGCAAAGTCTATCATAATTTTCAAGGGGAAATTTTAGGTCTTTGTCAGGGCCGTTCATTTTAGTTTCAGTGTTTTGTGGAATTGATAACTTTAAAGATAGGGAAAGGAAAGTAACTTTGGAAGATGCCATGGTTTTCCATTGAGTAAAATTTACAGTAATGCCTATTGCATTTTGAAATAGGTTGGTTATTGTATGCTATCAAAATACATTGTTAGTCTGGCTATGACTGTAATAATCATTGCTATGAAAACGATAGTGATGCCAGAATTGATGATTAACCCTATGATTTTTTGGGGAGTATTAGGTTCTTTAAGTCCTTTCATTGATTTAATAAACCCTATAATTCCAATAATAATTGTTGTTAGTGATAAGATACCAATAATTTCGTCAAAAATTTTAAAATTACTTTCAAGTGAATATTGAATTTTTTGAAATAGAGATGAATAAAGGAATACGTTGATTAATAGCAACAGTCCAATAATACCATATTTAAAGGCACTTTGTGAATATCTATTAAGGTTTTCCATTGGTTGCGAATTGGCCTTTTAATTGTTTGGGGCATCTCCAAATATACGATTGGTAAAATGCCTGTGTTTAATTTTTATATTGAATTTATTAAGAACACTTTTTAGTTCCGAATGCTGGGATTTATTTAGTTCAACTATTAACTCAGAATCATCTATGTTTAAATAGTAAAATTTAATGTCCTCTTTACCCAATGTGACTTGTTGGATGATATGTAAGTCAATGGTTTTTTCTGAATGCTCTAATTTTATGTGTAGTTGGTCGTTTTCAATTTCTATTTCTCCAATTCTGGAAAATATTAGCATATTGACTAAGGGAAAGAAGATAGCAAGGCTAATAAATATATTGGATAGAATTGTTATTAAAAACTCATACCTATTCAGTGTTTCAAAACCATTGGAAGCGGTAAAAACAATGAATGATGCGCAATAAAACAATAGTAAGCTTTTCCATGCCTTATAAATTATGCTCTTCTTCAAATAATTCGTGTTGATTATATCTGCCTTCATATAGTTATAGTTACATAAAACATCCAAAAACAATAATAAGAAAACAAACGGGATATGGGACTAATGGAAAAAGGAATGCTCCAACGATAAGGTTTCAGTTTGTTACAATTTGCTGTGTTCATTCAGGCTTTTGACTTTTCTTAAGAGAAATGCAACGGTTGGCCGTTGGGTTGCTTTAAAAATAAAAAAAGGAAACTAATTTAATCTTGTCGCTGCATGTTTACTTTCCATAAATAGTCTAAATGTCCTTTGAGATTTTTTCTTTGATTAACAAAAAACTAAGAATGATTACAATACTTATACCCATTACTAATAGGCCGTATTTGAATAATCCTGTGATAAAAAATGTAACAAATCCACCATAGCGAAGTTTATTTGATTTTTCAATGAGTTCAGAAATTATGTTGGACCTCTCCAAAATGAAATAACAGACAATACATAATATACTAATCATGTACAGCTTCACAATTTTTATATTTCTTTTATTCATTACTTAATTCTCGATACACTGCAAAGGTTTGTGTTCTTTGGATACTTATTCCGAGCAAAGCGAATTGGCACGACAAAGCTTAAGGCACAGAACACTATTTAGTGTTCTGTGCCATTATTTTGTACTATTTCACAAAAACCTTAAAAGCCCATGGTGCCATTTCAATTTTTGTGTTTTTATTGAGTTCCACAGGTTCATTTGAAATGAAGTCTTTATAGTTCCCGTAATACAAAGATTCCTTAAACTCTAAAGTCCTTTTGTTCTCTGAAAAATTAAAAACGGCAAAAACTTTATCCTTTTCATTTTGCCTAACAAAACTAAAAACTTCACTTTCTGCATTGTTGGGAACTTTTATCATGGTTGTGCCCCATTTGGCATGCCATAAAGCCGTGTTGGTTTTCATTAGCGCAAACAACTTCTTGTATAAATCACCTATATAATGTTCTTGCCATTGAATAGGATCCTTTTCAAAAAATGCCAGTCTTTTTTTGTTTCCAGCTTCCTGTCCGTTATATATCAAGGGCATTCCTTCCCCAACAACAGAAAGTACAATTGCAGCTTCCAAACCGTTCCCAAATTGCTCCCACATGGTGCCTTCCCAAGCATTCTTGTCGTGGTTACTTACAAAGGTCATGCGCATACTATTTTGAGGAAAGGCACATTCGTTCCAAGAATAGTAAATATACAGGCCATTAACATCTGCCTTTCCTGTACAGATCCTATGGACAGTTTCATTCCAGCTCCAAGCATAGGTCATGTCGAAGGCTTTGGCATGTAAATCTCTAAATTCCCATTCGGCCAGCATAAAAACGGGTTTTATGGCATCGAGCTCCTCACGGGCGTTATTCCAGAACTCTACAGGTACAAAGCCAGCCACATCACAACGGTAGCCATCAATATCTGCTTCCTTTACCCAATATTTCAAAGCATTTGTCATGTTTTTCCTAACCTCGGGTTTGTTATAATCGAGGTCAATGATATCATCCCAATCCCACCATGGAGTAGGTCTAAAATCTCCCTTATAATCTTTCTCGTACCAATCGGGGTGCTCTACCACCCAAGTATTATCCCAAGCCGTGTGATTGGCAACCCAATCTAGAATGACATGCATGCCTTGTTTATGGGCATCATCGACAAAGTTTTTTAGGTCCTGTAAATCGCCAAATTCAGGGTTGACGCCGTAATAATCTTTTACCGAGTACGGACTGCCTAAAGTTCCCTTTCTGTTCTTGACGCCAATGGGATGAATGGGCATCAACCAAATAATGTCCACTCCTAGTTCCTTTAAACGGGGCAGTTGCTTTTGAGCCGATTCAAAGGTACCCTCGTCCGTAAACTGTCTTGTGTTTAATTGATAGATTACGGCATTCCTTGACCATTCTGGATGAGTGAGCTTGACGTATTCTTGTGGTTGATACCTGTCTTCAATCTTAGGCTTAACATGCTCTTGCTTGTTTTCTTTTACATTGTTTTGACATGCAATAAGAAATGCTATTAAAAAGAAGTAGTAGACTGTGTTTTTCATATTGATGATTTTAATAGCGGGCAATGGCTATTTTCGTTTATAAACGCTTTTCCCTTCCTTAATAGTTTCCAGAACTTTAATGTCTTTTAACGTCATAGGATCAACCTTCAATGGGTTTTTATCCAAAATCACCAAATCTGCTAAGTTACCTTCACTTAAGGTCCCTTTGATATCATCTTCAAACAATTGATAGGCAGACCAAGATGTGATACATTTCATTGCCTCATAAGGTGTTAAACGTTCATTTTTGCCAATAATGTCTCCACTGCGTGAAACCCTATTTACAGTTGTATGCATGATCATCATTAGATTAGGTAGGGCAACAGGGGCATCGGTATGACTGGTAACATGAACGCCTTTATCCATACAAGTTTTGATTGGGCTAATGCGCATGGCTGCTTCTTCACCTATAATTTGTTTATACCAATCTCCCCAATAAAAAGTGTGCATTGGGAAAAGGGATGCTACAATATCATATTTTTTAAGGCTGTCTATTTGGTTTATCCTAATTAATTGACCATGTATTAGTGTGTTACGTCTGTCATTATTTCCATACTTTTTAACTGCAGGTTCAAGAGCTTTTAAATATTGGTCTAGAGCTGCATCCCCATTACAGTGGATTTGCATTTGCCAATTATTTTTTAGGGACATATCTACGATTCTCGCCACTTCATTATCATCAGGAATGGCAGGGTAACCTCTGTAATCTGCATTCTGTCCATCGGGAGGTAACGTATAGGGCACAGTTCTCCAAGCGGTTCTGCCTTGAGGAGAGCCATCCAACGTTAATTTAATTCCAGCGATTCTATAATGATTTTTATAGTCCTTGCCATACCATTCAGTTGCCATATACTGAGGATACATATAATCGACATAAGAATTGACATCTATCGGCATTTTTCCACGTTTGGCATAATCGGCCAACTGCAGATGGTTTTCCATAGCCCGACCTTCTTGAGCCGTTGTATAGCCATAACTGGTAGCTAATTCAAACCCTTTTTCAATAAAAAAATCACCTAATTCTGAAGAACTTGGTGTTAATACCTTTAACATGGCGGGAATACTCGCTAACTCTTCCATAACCCCATTGGGTTCTTGGCTATTAGGCATTCTTCGTATAATACCGCCAGCGGGGTCCTTGGTATCCTTGGTGATATTCAATAATTCCAACCCTTTAGAGTTTACTACACTGAAATGCCCCGATATGTGACAAGCCATTACAGGCAAATCTGTGGAAACTTGGTCTAAATCTTCCTTGGTTGGAAATCTATGCTCTTGGAGTGCGGCATCATCAAAGCCTAGTCCTACAATCCAACCATTGGTTTTGTCAACTCCATTTTTTTTATACCAGTCTTTTAGTTCCGATATAAGTTCTGGAATGGTATTGCATTTCCCATCTGGCGAAGCCAATAAATTGGCACATACAGCTTGAGAGCCAAAGCTGCTGAAATGGGAGTGGCCATCTATAAAACCTGGAACCAATGTTTTTCCTTCCAAGTCTATCATAGTATGTCCTCTACCTGCCTTAGTCATTGCCTCTGCCGATTCTCCCACATATACAATCTTGCCCCCCCGAACAACAAGCGCTTGGGCATACTCTGGAGCATCGCTTTCCATTGTTATAATATCGCCGTTGTAATACACTGAGGTACCGGTACCATCAATTACGGGAGTTTCTTTTTTACAGGAGGAAAAAAGTACAAGACTTAAAACAAGAGCCCCCAAAATTTTTAATTTCATAATATATAATTTTTACAGCAGGCAATGGTTTTGTTTGATTTCTTTGAGAGGAAAACTCAAAACAATAAAGGGACATGGTGTTGATATTAGTTTATTTGTTTCAATATTTTCATTTGGTTAACTAACTTGTTCAAGCCATCATAAACTTCTTTACAAAATCCAAATTTTGTTTCTTCATTATTTATTTTTAAATCTATTTCATATCCTGTACCACCGGCATATCCGCCACATCCTGAATTCGATTCTTTGGCTTCACTTTCAAAAGCAATAACTAAATCAATCAATCCATAAATAGACCCTGAGAAATGCTCGTTTTCAGATTCTTCATTCGTTGATGAATGATAAAAAAACATTTTCTTGTTCCGTTGTGTTATATAGATTCGACCATAATTTAAATCTACGCATCCTGATAATTGTTTGTATATTATTTCGATTTCTAAGGAATCAGTGTTTTTGAATTTTTGACTGATTATCTCAGGATACGTTTTATCTATCTCAGTTTTATGTTTTGATCCACTACAACTAATTAAAATTATAAGAATAAAAAGTACTGAGTTTAGTTTCATCCAATTTTAAATTAATGTCAAGCCTTTTATAAATATAGTTGTTTTTGTGCTTTATAAAGCTATCAGTTTCTAGACCTCTCAGACCGCTTATACAAATATTCCATCACAAAACAGCCAGCAATAATTCCAAAGGATACCAAAATGCCAAGCAAATTAGTGCGATACTGTTGCTGAATGAGTACCACAAGGGCGGTCATGCACAAAACAAAGCCAATTAAGGGAATGAATTTATTGCTTCCTGTGTCTCCGGCCAATCTGAATCCAACCAGATTAACGATTCCAAAGATTAATAGAAAACCCATACTACCAGCGGTAGAAATGCTTGCCAATTTCAAAACATTTACAAGAATTAAAGTGGCCATAGAAGTAATTAACAATCCAATAGGGTGGTTCCAGAATTTAGCCAAAAAGTGATGCGGTAGTTCATCATCTTCGGCAATTTCATAATTCACCCTACTACCGCCGTAAATCGAGGCATTAATGGCGGAAAAGGTCGAAATCAAGGCTGCTATGGTAATAATAGTAAAGCCTGCTTGCCCCAACATGGGTTTGGCAGCTTCAGCCAATACATAATCCTGTGCATCCGCAATATTTTGGAAAGGTAAGGAGCCCACCGTAACCAAAGCAATGATGACATATAGGACAATCACAAAAAGGACTGAAGTATAATAGGCCCTTGGAATATTGCGGCTGGGATTGACAATATCTGGAGCGGCATTGGCAATCAGTTCAAAACCTTCATAAGCCACAAAAATAACCATCCCTCCCGCAAACAAATGAATAAAGGGTTCCCAATTGGCAACGGCCAATTGTTCGAAATTGGGATTCCCCATTAAACCATAGGCCCCAATACCAATAAACCCGATAAGAATAATCAGTTTAATAACGACGGCATAAGATTCTATTTTACCAACCACAGCAATACTATAATAATTAATGGCCGTAGCCAACACAATAATGCCACTGGCGTAAATATGAAAATCGATGCTTTTATCATGTGTGATTTGCCACAGGTTAGGGGCATAGGCTCCAAAGGCCGAGGCATACAAAGACAACATGATAATATAACTCACCCACAACAGATTATTCATAGCACCACTAAACACCGATTTCCCAAATCCTTGATTGATAAATTTTACGGTGCCGCCACGGTCAGGATAGTGCAAGGAGAGTTTTACGTAAGAGTAGGAGGTAATCAAGGCCAACAGTCCTGCCCATAAAAAGGCAATTGGTGTGCCGCCTTTTGCCAAACTTACGGCTAGTCCCAACACAGCAAAAATGCCGCCACCAACCATACCGCCAATGCCTATGGAAATCGCTTCTTTAAGGCCTATCTTTTTGTTCATATAAACCTTGATTGCTTAATACACTTTAAAGCCTGTATACATTTTGCGTTCTATACAATTGGGAATTTCTGATATCAAGAGGTAATGCCCAGGGTCCAGTTGAACTTTAAAAAAGCCTTTGCTTTTTTCGGGTAAATCTTCAACACCTCCCAGAAAACTTACACCTTTGGGAGCTGGCGTCCTAAAGGCTTTAATGTTGGCCGTGTTTAGCCATTGGCCTAAGGTGGTTACTAAAGAATCATTTTCAAGCTTCACCAGATTAACATCATGCCCCAACATATGCTCGTATTTCTTTTGATCTTCAAAATCTACGGAAAAGGTATAGGATCCTGCTTTAAGCGAATCGACAAACTGAATGCCGCGCTCACTGGATATTGTTATAGGGAGGTCCGCTTTGGGCGGTTCCAGATTATTAGGAGTATTTTGTACTCTTAATTCTTTAAGCATACCCATAAAAGTATGGGCCATACCATCAGGCATTCGGACATAACATTCCATAACATAGGTGCCAGGGCTTAGGTATACCGTAGACTCTGATGAGGTTTGTCCAGATGTTAACCCAACACCTCCGCCCAGTTCTACACGTTGGAACCATTCTGGAATATTCTGAAATGCTTGCATGCCAGCCTCAATATTACCTTGGTCAAAATGCTTGAATGCTGCTAAAAAAGGAGGAATCAACTCTTGTTTAAAGGCTTCGATGCCCAAGCTATCTGGCATTTTTTCTAGAATAAAGAAGTGCGGATCCAATGAATTGTTTTCATATTTAAAAGTGGTCCAACCGTAAGGGATATCATCTACCATTTCAAAGTTCATTCCGGTGGAACTTACAGTTACATAATTTGGGGAATCCATGGAATTTGTACTGTTAACAGGGGACGTATTACGTTTAGGACTGTCTTTACAGGAAGTCAAAATTGCAACAGCGATAAAAAAGGGGGCTAAAAATGTTTTCAAAAGTAATTTCATAATGAATGAATTTTAGATAGAAATACAAAAAAGCTTCTTTAAAGATAATATTTTGTTTTTTAAGGGTGTAGCCGAGAAACTGGAGGGCCTACGTTTATCTGTTTCTAAAATTGACTGCTGAGTTTTGCCTGAAGTTTATGGTCGCTTTAGAAATTAACTTTAAAGTTTCAAATTAGATAGTAGGTTTGGAGTGTTTATTTGAGAAATTACTGGAAATATCAGCCTGTTTTTTGGGTAAGAAATAGGGCATTCAAAATATTCGCCGTATTGGTAATGGCTAATTGTGGGGTGAGTGCTGTATCGGAGATGCCTGAAACCACCTTGGATATATTGTGGTCTACAGAGCCCTTATCTTGCCATACCGAATTTGGGGCAACGGTTAAATAGGCCGAAAAATTATGGTGGCCCGAGCCTGGGCGCTCCCCGATGATATGGACGATACCATGAGGCTTTGGTTCATTGGATGTATTGCCAAACAGAAGTTCTCCACAGGCATATCCGGCACGGACACGACCGTTGGTAATCATGATTGGTTGCTTGCTTAGGCTGTAACCCTGTGATTTCAGTGCTTTGGTCAATCCATCCAAAAAGGGAATCAAATGGCCTTCATCCATCAATGCTCTGGCGTTAAGTCCGTCTGAAATGATGATTTGAATGTCAGGTGCCGTTTCCCAAGTATTTTTTAGGGAGTTAACCTGGTTTATGGCATCGGGGTTTAAAACTTCACCCGATTCTGGATGGTACACGTAATCCTTTCGACTATGGGAGGCCGTAGCAATGGCTAATGATGCAGGAATGCTTTGTACAAACTCGGGTTGCATTTCAGTCCACAGACTTACCTTGGCATCATCATATAAATACTGTACTTGCTTCTCCAATTCAGGCTTTAAATCCCAATAGTTTTTGCCGTAACCCTGAGCAATAGGGACACCGCGGTTTTCTATGCGCGTAATGGCATCTTTACCTTCATTATAAATAACCTCCATAGTTCTAGTGTCGTTCTTGGCTTGTCGGTATTTATAATACACCCAGATAGGATCTCCAAAATGTTTCGTGGGGTGTCCTTCCTTGTCGATAACTTCTAATTTTTTAAAGAAGTCCCACATGGCATCATTCACTTTGTAACCAAAGTCTTCTCTAATTCTGACATGATTATTGAAGGCCGTAGTCAAATAGCTTAACATTGGGTCGTTTTTGGTGGGAAGTGCCATTAAATAGGCTGGATTTGCTGGCATGACCTGTGAAATGCACCAGTCTAAATCCTGTAAATTCACATCCATATGCAGGGTGGAGCAGATGTCCAATCCTATGGTGAGGCCGTGGAGTTTGCCCATCACGGTATCTTCCAGGCAACAGCGCACCAATTGTTCCTTGGTTCTAAACACTTCCGGACCAATAAATCCGGCAACATCATTCACGTGAACCCAAGAGTTGTTATCACCTTTTAAAGCACTGATTTTTTGTTTCAAAACCCTCAAGAAACCATATTTCCGAGATTCATGCATTACCATATCAAAGCCTTCGGCATGGCCGTTGGTGAAATCGGCACCTTGCCCAGTTTCGGCATAAAAGCCAAAATGCCCATCACGAAGGGATGCATACTGCAGCATTTTACCAATAGTGACATCAAAGGTATTATTGGCATTCACCGTGCCGGCAATACTCTGAAACCAGATGCCGGTGCTTCCCGGATGTTGACGTTCCACTTCAGCTTGCACATCTACATGGGATAGCACACAGTTTGGAATGGTAGTTTCCAAACCAAAACTTGAAATGATATCAAACAAAGCTTTTTCAATAGCAGCTACAGATTCGGGTTCACTGGAAACAGGATTGGTGCCCAACACCACATCACCAACCGCATAAGACCAAGCATTAAACACTTGCCATGAAATATCTTCGGTATTATCTGTGGGGGAGTTGGGTTGTACACGGGCGCCCATATACCCCTTACTGCCGATGTTACTGTTGGGCAGCGGATTAAACACCTTGCTTCCAATGGCAATGAGCTCGTCGTTGGACATTAATTTTACCACATAGGCTATGGTGTCACTGCTAAGGCTTGGCATGATGTTTTTAATATCAGCTTCGGTACTGTGTAGCAAAAATTCTTTGAGCTGTTGTAGGGTCCAGGAATCGATCTTGGTGTTGGTAGGGAGTGAGTTTACAATCAAGTTTGATAGTTCATCTTGAAACACATTGTGGTTTGAAAGCTCTTTGATAGCGGTATTACCCAATAATTGTCTGGCATGAATCCTGGATTGTTCATTGGCTGCAGCTATGTTCAGGGTTTGGTCACCTTCCTTAAAGTCGTTTGCGGCCCCTAAAATCTGTTTGTAAAGTGTATTGTCAAAAGTTCCTTTAATCCTGTTGATATATCCAAAAACGTCTTCACCCTTTTGGGGTTGTTCAATGTTAGGGGCTTTTGGGCCAGAAAGAGTCGTTTTAGATTCAGAGGCTAGGATAGGAGAGCCATTCAACAATAAAAGGGAGGCTCCAGTAATACCTGCTTGTTTTAAAAATTCTTGTCTGGTCATAGCGGCACGGAATTTTTAGTGAATAACCAAGATACTGAATTTCAAAGTAATTTCCGAAATAAGACTGGATTGGGATTATTTAAAACCCGTTTGTGCTCAGTTTCTACCTAAAAAGCATCTCATGTAAGCTTTCGTCCTGTTCCATGACCCGTTTGGCATATGGACACAGCGGTAAGATTTTAACTCCTTTGGATTTGGCGTATTCCACACCTTTTAGCACCAATTGTTTGCCGTAGTCCTTGCCTGAAAACTTTTCAAAGGTTTCGGTGTGTTCTATAATGAATTTGTTTTTGCCGGCCCATACATAGGTCATTTCTCCAGCGGGTTGGCCATTCTCCAAAATGGTAAACTTTCCCTTTTTGTCGAGCTCTTCTCTTATAAAGCTCACAACATCCTTTGGTTTATCGTAAATAGGTAGGGGCACAAATTCTGCGTCATCTCCAGGCACTTTTGGAAAGGCTTCCAGATTTTGTTCGCTCCAATTGACTTTTGCTTGCTCCAAAATGTCTTTATCCGAGTTCACAAAATTCCAATGGATAAAACGTTCTTCCGGGAATGAGGTGCCTCCAAAAATGTACACAGTTGTATTGGCTTCCATTTCAAAAGCACATAAGGTACTGTCTTTGGCAATTAAAATTTGCTTTGGACCATATTGGTGACCATCACTTTTAATGCCCCCTTCCAAGATATAAAGGGCCGATTCCCCATAGAGATCTTTGCCAATGGATACCATTTGTTCGTTGCCGCTTTTTAACTCTAAAAAGTACAGGGCACTGTGAACCGGTACAGGTGATGTTTTGCCAAAGGCTTCGCCTGCAATAAGCTTGATTTGAATACTATTGTCTTCCCAAGAGGGGATGTCGGAGGCCTCAATATGGTGAAAAGACGGTTCCGATTGTTCCAAATCTTTAGGAAGCCCTACCCAAATTTGAAGTCCGTGGAGTGTTTTGTCAGTGGTTCTCAAATATTCAGGTGTTCTTTCGGAATGGACCACGCCTTTACCGGCGGTCATCCAATTAACCGCCCCAGGCTGTATTTCCATGGCCGTTCCCAAACTGTCTCTATGAAAAATAGCGCCCTCAAACAAATAGGTAAGGGTAGACAAGCCTATATGCGGGTGTGGTGGTACATCCAAATTTTGATAGTCCTTAAGTTCAGCTGGTCCCATATGGTCAATAAACACGAAAGGACCAACCGCCCGTTTTTGGCGAAAGGGCAAAAGCCTACCAACTAGAAAATTGCCGATATCGGCAGCGCGTTCTTCTATAATCAATTGAATGTTGGACATGGTAGAGTGAGTTTAAAGAATTAGTTTTTCAGTTTTGAAGGGTGTTTTCTATCCGCTTATCAGGGATGATCCACATAATGGCCACTATAATGTAGCATAGAATGCCTATAGCAGGAATAAAAAAAGAAGCTACCACGCCTACAAGGTACAAAGCAAGGGAAGCGTATTCTTTCTTGTTTCCGGAAAGGGCCTTGCCAATTTTGGAAGTTTTACCTTCAAATTTAATCGCTGCTTTTTCCAAAACTAAAAAGGCAATGGCAGCCAACAGGAGGTTCATACCATAAAGAGCAACGGGGTAGGTGTCAAAATGGTTTTCACCCATCCATCCCGTAGTAAAAGGCACCAAGGACAAACTGAACAATAAAAATAAATTAGACCACAGAACACTGCCGTTTACTTTTTCCATAGCCTGAAATAAATGGTGGTGGTTGTTCCAATACACGCCCAAATAGATAAAACTAAGCACATACGACATGAATTTGGGAAGTACGGGTTTTAGGGCCTCCCAACTGGAACCTTCCGGGACTTGCATTTCCAAAACCATAATGGTAATGACGATGGCCAGAACACCATCGCTAAAGGCTTCTAATCTGTTGGTAGTCATGGATGTATTTTTAGTGTTGGATTGATTAAGGTAAATTACACCAAAAATGCGTGATGGACAAGAGGAAAGTTTTTGGCAGATTTAGAGTTTTTTTATCATAAAATCATCAATCCAGAAGCTGCCGGGTTGGAGCAAGTTCAATTGCACCCGTAGCCATTGCTCCTTGGGAACGTTAACTTCATAAGAAAACTGTTGCCAATTCTCAATTTGGGAGTCGGTATCAATAAAGGAAATCATGTTGCCTGTTTTTGCAGAGACACCACCAGCGCTCAACTTAAATCTAGTCCCTCGGTTACGGATCCAAAAACTTATTTGATACTTAGCTGGACCTTCATATTTTCCAATATCAAAAAACTCATTGGTAAACCCAGGGGAATTCCAACCGCCATGGGCTCTGCAGGAGGTAATATCGAACTTTAGGGATTGCTTACCTTCTTTATAGATGATGGTGTCCAATACAATTTTGAAATCGGCATTGGGAACTGTGTTGGGGGTATACAATAACCAATTTACAGGTATGCTGTTTTTGGAAACCTCAAAGCTGCCATTGAGTCCCGCAGAGGGATCTGTAACCTTTTCACTCAATTGTCGGCATGAAGTCAATAATATGTTGAATAAAACAAGGAATGTTAAACAGGATCTTGTATATCGCTTCATGATGTGGGTATTAGAAGAATGAGGTGTTATTCAATTAACTTTTCACCGTATTCTAGATAATGGTTGATGGCTTTTTCCCAGCCTTTCATGGTTTTCTCAAAGGCCTTGTCAAGCTCAGTAGCAATCCATTTATTTTTACTGTCTTTAAGCCCTGTGTACTCATAAGTAATGTTTGCCGTAGTGCTACCATTGTGATTATTTTCCAGGACAATATAGATTCTTACCACTTCTTCCTTGGGTGTAATTCTAACAAATTCTACCTTATGATGCTCGGGGTCATGTTGGGTAACATACCAAATCGTTGGCTCTTTGCCGTGATGGGGTGTTGAAAATACGCAGCCTTTTTCAACAAGTCCTGACTTGGAAAAAATCATGGTGTAATCCCAACCGTCAATCCAATCCTTTTCCCTAACAGGGCACAATAGGGGAAATACCTCATCTGGAGTTCCATTGTTGATTTGTTGATAGGATTTTGTTGCTTGAATTCCTTGAAAAGCCATGGTTTTGCTTTTTAATAATGCCTAGTTGTAGGCTCTATGTACGATAGTTTGGGAAGGAAAAATGCTAAGATAAAGGTAAGGAATTTTGAAGAAGTATGTTGTTAGCAGGAGAGAAGCTAGTTGTTATTGGCAGTTGGACTGCAGTATTTTGTTTTTCCACTGAATCCAATATTCCTGAAGGCCTTCTGGAGTGGTTTTTAAATCGCTTATCTGTAATTCATGTCCTTCCATGAGGGCTTTAGAGAGTTCTTGCTTTCTTTTGGCTAAGGCGGGCGTATGATTCCAACCTCCAACATGGTCAAAGGAGGTATAGGCGTCGCAGGCTTCTTTTACGGTTACAAATGGAATAGATAAAGAATACACAACTTGGCCAGTTCCCATGCCCTCCGTACTCATTTGTATGTTTGAAAAATCTACCTTACTGTAATGCTCATTTTTATAAAGCTCTTTTAATTTATCACCTACGGCAGCCGACATTTTGTTGGAAAATTGATGGGCAACATCAGAGCCGTTGATAAATTCAGGACCAGTATAAGTACCCGTGCAACCTTTTTCGGAACATTGTATGTTCGAGTTTTGATTTGCATAGGAGTTAAGATTTGTATCTGTTTTCAGACCTGTGAAAATACAAATGCTTAGAAGTAGACTGGAGATGAATTGATTCATGATTAGAAGTTTAGGAATAGATTGAAGGAAGCCCTATGAAGTGCTTTGTTTTTTTAGTTTAATGATTAAGCGTTTATTCATAAACTCGTTTACTAATTCATTAACCTCTTCTAATTTGTCGTGTTCCTCTTTGGGGATTAGATCCTTTGTTATTTTATATATGGATTGTATGGAAAGTTTATTAGCCGCAACTAATTTTATATCATAATAATAAGCGGCCACATCATTTTTCAAATTTATTTTTTTGGAATCCCCCAATAATTCTATGTTGCAGGGGAAATCTAATAAAATCATTATGTCTGTTGAATAACTGTAATCGAGGTAGTAATTCAAATCGATAGAAGTATCATCATTTTCAATTAGGTTATGTTGGATGAATTTTCCAAGTGAAATACTCACAATACTATCATTTAAAAATTGAACCCCATCTTTTACTGTGCCCTTGGCATTCAATGTATAGGCAAAAGGTTTTTTTCCTTTCAATTCTGTGGAGATAATACTATCTATATGTATACCTGTTTCAGTTCCTTCAAATTCGTTTAATGTAGAATAGAAATTATTTAATTGTTTGTCTTGCTCCAAGAGGCTGAAAAAGCTTCTTAAATCGGTAAACAAACCTCCAGTTGCTGAAAACCTATAGCTAAAGTCAGATGTTTTTTGTTCAGGGTCAAGGTTTCCATAGTAGATTTGTTTTATTTGATTGTGATTTGCGCTCATACCGGGCAAGGTAATAGTGCCAATAGAGACAGAGTCTACTTCTGCAAGCTTTAGGTCCAAACCAATAAATTTGTCCTTTTGTTTAATTTTTTTTGGCAAATAGGGCTTGGCGGCAATGGCCAATGTATTGTAAAGGGAGGTAGGGATTTCATTTATTTGATATTTGTAATGAACCTCATGGGGATACAATAGGTTAATGCCTCCATTACCATTGTCGTATGCAAAGAAAATGTGGTCGTATTCCCCCTTTCTAATATAATAGGGGTCAATGGCACCAGCGCGTTTGCTTCTTGCAAATATTGCAGAATATTCAATTTTCAAGTCTTCTAGAATTTGTCTATAGAGTCTTGTTATGCCCATAGTGTTAAAGCGTTGCTCCTTCAAGAAATAGCCGTTCGATTTAAATACCTCTACAGGGTCTACGGGTTCCATAGTAATATTGTTTAAAATATCTTGATGAAGTAAACCGAACTTGTGATATTTCGTACTGTCCTTAGCCTCTCCAATGACTCTTCTTTTCCATGTTCTGTAGTAGGAAGATTTTTCAGTGTCCAAAGCCATGGGTTGAGACATTACGTTGAATTCTTCATTGTATACATCTTTCCAGGTTCTTTCTTTGGTATCTTCTTTTTCTATTGAATAATAAACATAAGGTAATTCACAAGTGGTACATGTGTTGGGATTATTGGGGATTCCAACAACTTTTTCCATTTTAAAGACACAATAAATCAATGTGTCATTGGTAACTACTTGGGGTTCTGGAAAATTGTTATAGCGCTTATAATGCACTAGCAATTCAGGGTTGGTTCTTACAGTATATTCGGAGTTATGGTTTGGAATGTGGTTGTAGAGGTCTACAAAATCCATCATTTCATAACTTTTTAGATGTTTAGTGTAAGTATAGGAGGTTACAATGGTGTCACCAGGTTCTACTCCTGGTATAGGATAATTGATAGGGCCGAATTTATGCTTTTTGGAACTTTTCTTAAAGACAAGACTAGAATCTAAGGCAACTATGGTCCCATCGGCTTTATGTGTTTTTACTTGAATGGTCTTTAGGTGATTGCTTGTGTATTCATCCAGATTTAAAAATGCAAACTGTTCAACACCTTTAGTGGTATTGATGACTAATTTATTACTAATTGAAACATGTCTTAAATATCCTGACAAGTATTTGGAATAGCTCATATCGGTATATGTATACAGATAATAAGCGTCTGAATTTTTGCAGTCGTTTAAAAATGATTCATTGGGAATGCTATCCTTTATATTTTTAGGATAGCTATTATTGGCCAATAGATAACCATGGCAAGCCAAAAAGCTCCAAATAAGGAAGTATTTATAAAGGTTTATTTGTGATGATAATGGGCTCATTTGTAATTTTTTTGAACGAATTAAGAATGTCATTTACGATATCTAAGTTTTCATTGTTGGCAAAAATGTGATTAAATAAAAAGTTATATTGACACTCAATAATACCTTCTTCTGGAGTGCTTATTTTTAAGTGAAATGAAACACCATTCTCGGAGAGTGAATGTTCAATTGGAGTAAAGTGTTGGAATGGGGCGTCCATTCTGATTTTTAGGTTCACCACTTTTTGGAAGGGGCTTCCAAGATGGGTACCTTCCAACAATGAATTCCTATTTTCGGTTTCGAAGAGTCGGGGTAAAAAGTCCAAGAATAAATATTTGTGTTCCCCGTCAACAATAATTTTGTCTTTTATGGTCAAGGTACCTTCGGCCTGAATTTGTTGTGTATTATCAGTTACACTGAAATCGGAAATCAAAGGAGTGGTAAAAAGGGATTCGTAATGTTGTTTTCCTTGAGTTTCAATATCTGATATGTTAGCGTCATAAAACACCCTTTTCAAAAAGTTACCTGAAATGCCTTCATAGTTCACATGGAACTTCCCTTTTAATTGCTTCCCACTAGGGTTGTTCATCAAATCAACTTCGTAGCTTACGATGTTTTCTTGCGCCGAAAAGCCGTCGACCTTATAAAATTCACCTCCATTATTATTCATTATGAAGATTGATCTGTCTTGAAGGCTTTCCACGGGAGTTCCCGGTTCATGAATGGGGTCTGTTGGGTCTAACAATATGGTTTTTCCGTCTAGATAGGCAATGCAGATAACATGGTTGGCAGAACTTAACGAAGGGAAGTCACAATCAGTAATATGATGATAGGTGGAAGCCAGAGCGATGGTGCTATGGATGCCTTTCAGTTTCAATATTTCGCAAAGGAAATTAGACAGGTCCTTACAATCGCCCTGCTTGGTTTCATAAACCTCATTTACGTGTGTAGGGATAAAGGCGCCCATGCCTATTTCAATTGCCACATATTTAAAATTTGTCTTTACGTAATGATATAAAATTTCTGTAATCTCATTTGGATTGGTAGTATCTTTAGTCAATTCATTGATTTTTTGGATTACTACCGGTTTAAGGCCTCTTCTCCCTGCTGTATTTTTCAAATACCAATCGTTCATATATTTCCTTTCGTTGTTCTTGTATGAGGCCGGGATTAATATGGTCCTCATCAATGGAGCTTCCATATCTTTATAAATCCCAAAATCCATAAACGGGTCAGGGGCTACCTTATAGGGAGTTGTTTCAATGGTCCATTTGGTTGCATCATTGTTTTGTATGGAATCAAAAGAAAAATAATTTAGTTTGTCTTTGTAAACTATGTTGTTTGCAAATTCAAAAGATTTTGGAACAGTTATTTCATATTTTAAAGTATCTATGTCGTCATAAGTGAAAAAACTGAACTTAGATAAATACATAAGTTCTCTCCCTTTTATTTGGTAGGTGAGTTTGGCATCTGTTTCTTTTGGGATTGAAACAGACTTAACTTTTGTACTGGTTATAAAATCTAGATCCAAATTTTCCTCTACAATATATTGGTGTTTTTCAGCTTTGTACTTTTTCCCTTTTTTTGTAGAAACCTCAATATTGGATATATTTTCCAATTCGGTATCATAAAAAATAGGGTAGAATATATCCTGGTCACTTTTATTAAATATGACACTAATTTCTTTTATATAAGAGCTATCCCCTTGAACAGTGATAAGTTCCTGTTTGGTGATAATGTCAAGATTTTGTGAAAACCCTTTTATGGAAAGAAGGAAAATGAAGGCTAGAAGGGTTGGTGTTATGTAGGTTTTGTTCATGTAAAAAAGGAACTATCTTTTTTGTTGTTTACAATAAAAAGATAGTCAATTCGGTTTGGTTGATAATTTATGTAACCAATATAATAAAACTTAAGTATTTTCCGAAAGGTCTTGTTGAAAACAAACTAAAACAAATAGGCAGCTAAGGTGTGCTTTCCTAATTATAGAGGGTTTGAGTAGACGAACTAAAGGCTTTTCAGTTGTTTTTTACCACCTTACTCCGTTATCAAATTAAAAGCTCCTTTCACCAAAAATTCCGTATTGGGATCAAATGCATCGGCATTCAGTAATTGGGTATAGCCATTATAAGTGTTTCCAATGCTTACAGGGGTCTTTTTAAAGATCGTGTCATTCTCTTTAACCAGCACAAAATAGTCTTTATCAATATTGGAAATGGCATCCGATGGTAATGCTGGATATTTTGAGGAAGCCGTCACAATTTCCCCTTCTATATACATGCCTGGAGCAAACAGTTTGGCGTCTTCGGGATTGTTTAAATCTCCATGGATATCAATGGTTCGTTCCTTTTCATTTATGGCTCTATTGATGAGGTGTACGCTTCCTTTATAGATTTGCTTATTGTCATTTTGAAGCCGTATGTTGATCGGTTGCCCCATTTTTACCTTTGGAAGATCTTTTTCGAAGATTTTCAATTCTATATGAAGCTCGTCCGTATTGGTAACAGTCATGGCCACATCACTTGGGTTGAGGTACATGCCTTTACTAGCTTCTATGGAAGTAATATATCCCGACAGAGGGGAAGGGACTGCAATCACCGAACGCATATTGGCTCCCGACAAGGTGTTGGGGTCTATATGCATTAAGGATAACTGTTTTTGGAGTGCTTGGAATTGGGCCAAGGTCACCTCATAATCCGATTCAGCCTTTAAAAAACTCTTCTGCGAGGTTACATTGTCGGCCATCAAGGCTTTTTGCCGTTCATAATCCGATTTTAAATAGGCCAAACGCCCCTTGGCTTCCAAAAAGTTCTGCTGTATTTGAATGTATTCGGGGTTTTCAATGGTAAACAAAGTTTGTCCCTTTTTTACATAGTCTCCGGGTAGCAGGCTGATGTTTTTTACATAGCCTGCAAAGTAGGCACTCACGTCGGCCTGGTTTTCTGGAGGTACAGCAAAGCTTCCGTTGGCCTTAATTGTGGTGTGGAATTCCTGTGTACTGATTTTTCCAAGTTCCATTTGTCCCAATTGGAACTGCTGTGCTGTTAAGGTAATGAGGTTAGGATCCTGAGTCTCCGAAGTGGTTTTATCGATTGAATCTTTAGATTTAGAACCACATGAGGTGACGCTCACTCCCATGAGCATACTAAAACTTATGAAGAGGAAGGTTCTGAGTATATGTAGAATAGTCATGTTCATCATGAGGCTAAAAGGTTAAAAAGTTGATTTCTAAAACAGTCGTGTTGTAATGTGAAAGATTTTCCAGATAGTTGATTTCTATCGTTTTGGAACTTTCCAAAATCTGAACGTATTGCAGGAAGTCTATTTCACCATTTTTAAAGGCTTTGGTGGCGGTTCTGGTCAATTCTTCAGAGAGTTGTGCCCCAGTGGTTTCATAATACTTCACAGCCTCTTCATACTTTTTCAAATCAGTTAACAGACTTTTGTATTTGGCGGTCAATTGACGCTTGTAGTCTTCAAATTCATCACTAACAATAAGGGTTTCGGTTTTTGCGGCATCAATTTTGGCCTTGTTGGCTCCAAACCATAGAGGAACAGAAATACCGGCTTGAAATCCGTTATAACGTTTGGCATTATCGCCATTGTTGGTACCTTGAAATACCGATATGTGCAAATCGGGGAGTAGACGTTGTCTTTCCAATGAAAGACTATAATTACTCAATTCCTCTACCGAATTGAAATATTGAATGCCGGGGTAGGCTTCCATGTCAAGTTCCTGCAGTTCCAACCTTGGCAATTTGATGTCCTCTACCGTAAAAACAGAATCTGTTTGCATCCATTGCTGCAATGAAGTATAGGCTTTATGGATGTCTTCTTGGGTTTGTGAACGTGAAATGGCAATTTCTTTTTGTTTGGCTTCGGCGGTAAGTTTTTCCAATAGATTGGTTTCGCCTACCTCATATCTTCGAGTGGCGGCCATTGAAAATTGCCCATATAAACTATCTAAAAAGGTATAGCGTTTCAGGACATTGTTGAGGTACACCACGTGGTAATACGCTTTTTGAACCTCTTTGGTTACGTTTCTCTGATGAATGAGATACTGTTGCGAGCTTATAAGTGCTTTTTGTTTGGCTACCTTTCGCTGTGCACCATAAATAGTAGGGAATTGTAAAGATTGGTTGATTCCAAAAACATTTAAGGGCTCTCCATTTTCAGCAATATTGTTTTCGTCGTAATGGTAATATATCTCTGGTTGATCCAAATCGAAGGCACTGCCAACCAAGCTTTGTGATTGCTCTGTTTTCTTTGCATAGGCTTGAAGGCCTTTGTTGTTTTCTAAAGCATAGGTAACGGCCTCATCAACGGTAATAGTGTGTTGCTGGGCCTCAGCAATAACTGGGATGCATAGAAGAAAAAGGAGCAGGGTTGGTTTCAATGGATAATGCTTTTTAGGTTTGGATGAGGAAGGTTTTCTGTCGAATATGGAGTAAAGTACGGGAAGCACTATCAAGGTTAAAGCTGTAGCGGTAATTAATCCTCCAACCACAACGGTTGCTAAAGGGCGTTGTACTTCGGCACCTGCCGAGGTTGAAATGGCCATGGGCAAAAAGCCTAAAGCTGCCGCCGCCGCAGTCAATAATACAGGGCGTAACCGGTTTTTGGTCCCTAGAAGAATCCGTTCCTTGATGTCGCTCACCCCATGAGCTTTCAGTTCTTTAAACTCTTCAATAAGTACAATCCCGTTGAGGACGGCTATCCCAAAAAGCGCTATAAAACCAACCCCTGCGGAAATACTAAAAGGCAACTCCCGAATATAAAGTAGCATCACACCTCCAATGGCAGAAAGTGGAATGGCACTATAGATCATCAGGGCTTCTTTCATGGAGCTAAAAGCAAAGTAGAGCAGTACAAAAATGAGGGCCAAAGCTATGGGCACTGCAATTTTCAATCGGTTTGAAGCTGTACGAAGGTTTTCAAACTGTCCACCGTAGCTTATGGAATAGCCTGTTGGAATGCTAATGTCCCGCTCAATGATATCCTGAACATCCTTGACCACCGATTCTAAATCACGATTCCTCACATTTACCCCAACCACAATACGTCGTTTGGTATCGTCTCTAGAAATTTTTGCAGGACCTTTGGTGTATGTTATGGAAGCAAATTCGCTTAAAGGAACCCGCTGTCCGTTGGGCAAGGATACCGATGCGGTTTCTATATGTTCAATATCCTTTCTGTGGCTTGGTTCATAGCGAAGGACTAAATCAAATTGCTTTTCGCCTTCAAAAACGGTGCCTGCGCGCATTCCTGCAAAGCCCATCGTGATGATATTGTTTAAATCTTCAATGTTCAAACCGTATTTAGCTATTTTTCTACGATCGAAACTCACGGTCATTTGTGGTAGTCCAACCGTTTTTTCTACGGTGATATCGGCGGCACCTTCTACATTTTTGATGGCCTTTTCTATTTCCATAGCTTTAGAATAGAGCACGTCCAAATCTTCCCCAAAAATCTTAATGGCCAAATCGGCACGTACCCCTGTAATTAATTCGTTGAAGCGCATTTCTATGGGTTGGGTAAACTCAAAATCGACCCCGGCAATTTCGGAAAGGGCTTCTTTGAATTTGTCGGCCAATTCATCTTTGCTCGATGCCGATACCCATTCTTTTTTTGGTTTTAGTTTGATGATGACATCACTTTCTTCCATAGACATGGGGTCTGTAGGCACTTCAGCAGCGCCTATTCTGCTCACCACTTGTTCTACTTCGGGGAATGTTTTCAAAATACGTTCCATACGCGTGGTGGTGGCAATGGTTTGGCTTAAGGAAGTGCCCGTTTTTAGGACGGGTTGAATGACAAAATCCCCTTCGTCAAGAGTGGGGACAAATTCGCCTCCCATTCGGTTGAATAAAAATACAGTGAACAACAACAAACTAATGGCAAGTCCTAAAACGGTTTTTTTGTGTTGCAAGGCCCAATTGATGGTAGGAGTGTATTTGCTTTCCAAAAAGGCAATTAGTCTTGAAGAAACGGTGCGTTTTTCGTTATTGGAAGGTTTTAGAAATAGTGACGCCATTACAGGGATATAGGTGAAACATAGCAGCATAGCTCCTATCAAGGCGAAACAAAACACGAGAGCCATAGGTCGGAACATTTTCCCCTCTACATTTACCAAGGACAGAATGGGGATAAACACGATAATGATGATCAATTGCCCAAATACGGCGGAGTTCATCATTTTGGTGGCACCGTTGTAGGTGATTTTGTCCATTAATTGTTGCCGTTCTGGTTTTGGAAGGACTAATAGGTTGCTTCGGTCGCTGGTTATTTTAAATGCGATAAATTCTACAATGATGACGGCCCCGTCAATGATGATTCCAAAATCAATGGCACCAAGGCTCATGAGGTTGGCATCCACTCCAAAAATGTACATTAAGGAAAGCGCAAACAGCAAACTTAAAGGAATTACAGAGGCGACCACCAAACCAGATCGAAGGTTGCCCAAAAGCAGTACCACCACAAAAATGACAATCAAACACCCCAATATAAGATTTTCCGCAATGGTAAAGGTGGTTTTGCCAATAAGCTCGCTACGTTCCAAAAACGGATTTATATAAATACCGTGGGGCAGGGAAGGTTGTATGGCGGCCACGCGTTCCTTTACAGCTTCAATCACGGCGTTGGAATTCGCATCTTTAAGCATCATGACCTGTCCCAATACTTTTTCTCCTTCACCGTTTCCTGTAATGGCGCCAAAGCGGTTGGCATATCCAAAGCCTACCGAAGCCACATCTTTTATGTAAACCGGAATATCGTTTGTTTTAGAGACTACAATATTTTCAATATCCTGAATGGAATTTATCAAACCTTCCCCGCGGATAAAATAGGTTTGGTTGGTTTTTTCTATATACCCACCTCCGGCAATATTGTTGTTTTGTTCCAAGGCATCATAAACTTCAAAGATGGAAATGCCCATGGCACGGAGTTGCTCGGGGTTGATGCTAACTTCATAGGTTTTTAAATGACCTCCCCAAGTGTTGACTTCTACCACACCCGGTATTCCGGAGAGCTGACGTTTTACCACCCAATCCTGTATAGTTCGGAGATCGGACAAGGAGTATTGGTCCTTATATTTTGGATCAACGTCAATGATATATTGGTAGATTTCACCCAAACCAGTAGATACGGGACCCATAAAAGGTGACCCAAAGCCAGCTGGGATTTTCTCTTCGGCACTTTTAATTTTCTCGGCAATAAGCTGGCGTGGAAGATAGGTGCCCAAAGCATCTTCAAATACCACGGTAACAACAGACAGTCCAAATTTGGATACCGAACGGATTTCCTTAACACCGGGAAGATTGGCCATTTCCAATTCTACAGGATAGGTCAAAAATTTCTCCACATCTTCTGTAGCCAAGTTTCTGGAAGTGGTAATGACTTGCACCTGATTGTTAGTGACATCTGGAACGGCACCAATAGGGATGTGGGTCAAGGAATATAGTCCAAACCCAATAATTCCAAAGGTAAATAGCAGTATGATGAGCTTGTGGTGGATACTGTATTGGATAATGCGTTCTAGCATCTGTGCTGGTTTAGTTAAAAGCCCTTAAATAGAGATCATCGAGAAAAAGTAATAGAGGTATTTAAGGATCTTTTTGAAATTTTACTCAAAAAAATTAACTGTACTAATGTAAGAAATTTTGCTAAGCACTTATGTATCAAAAGATACTGAGAAGTAATTTGGAATGCTTATTAATTATGATGAGAAATAGAAGATTGCTGCATTCCAAATTGAGAGCAAATTTGTTGCAGAAATAGACGAAAAGAAAAATGGGGCAATTCGATTTATTGTAAAGAGATATGTTTCTATTTGAAATGTTCTTCTACGAAAGTTTTTAGGGCCTCGCCATGCAAGTTTTTGGCAATCACCACCCCGTTTTCATCCAAGATAAAATTGGCAGGAATGGTCTGCACACGAATATGTTTTAAGAAATCAGCATTGTCTCCCTGTAAATCTGATACTTGTAGCCAACGGTCCGCACCATCAAGTTTTGAAGCAGCTTGCCATGTGGCTGCATGACTTTCCAAGGCATAGGCAATAATTTGTAAACCATCGTCATGATAAGTATCCCAAAAGGGTGCCAAAACTTCTCGGTTTTCCTTTCGGCATGGGGCACACCAAGAAGCCCAAAGGTCAATAATGGTGAGCTTACTACCTAAATGTTCTCTTAGCTTAATTGTGTCCTTTGTTAAAGTAGGGAGTGTTGCATCTGGAAATACATCGCCTATTAAAACGGGTAAATTAGCAGCATCACTAGCTTTACAAAGTTGCTGGGTCCAAATATGTTCAGCTTGAGTTTGACTCCATTTTGCACATTGGCGCACCAAAAATTCAGGGACACGCTCATAATCATTTTCCGGACTTACCCAGCGTAGGGCTACCACGGCAGGCAGAAAGTACTTGGTGGTATCGGCAAAGTTCATTAACTCGGTTTGGTATTCCAAGATGGCGTGTTCTTTTTCCAACAATTCACTGCCATCTTCAACCTGCCATTCCTTTCCTGCTAGGTAGTTTTGGTAAGCTTGGTATTTTAGGTCTCTTAGATTTAGGAGTTCTCTATTGGCCCCGGAAGAGTTTACTATTTGAAAGCTCTTTTGAAACTTCTCCCATTCCGCAGAAATTTTTAAAGGTTCTCCAGTTTGCCATACTATGGGCATATAGTTCGCACTTTCTTGAGCTTCAGTTTCCAAATAATTCGGGGATTTTCCAGTAGGTTGTACGGCCAATTCCAATAATCTCTCCGTAGTTGATAAAGGCATATTTCGGAACTCAAAACTTCCATCATCCTTGATGGTTGCAGAATCGATAACTTTAGAAAAATAGGGAGCTCCCAAATCTTGTAAATTTTCAGGTTCCAGAAGGTAGATTTTGGAACCTTTTTGCTCAGCTCCAGTTATTACTCCTGAAATGTCGGCAGGCGATTGGCAAGCTACAATAGTTAAAGCGGTGTATGCAAATAGGATGGAGTGTTTTAGGCTCATGAGTTGTTGGGATTGTTTTGCACAACAAATCTAAGATTTTTGGTTTGTTGTATAGCCATTTGTAAGTGGATAATTGGGATCAAAAATCAAAACGGTTTAGCCAATCTGCCAAACCGTTCTGAATTTAGGATTAAGGTTTTCGTAGATCATAGGTCCAAAAAGCACCGCTGATATCGGTTAGTTTTAGGGTATAGTGACCTTTTGGTAAATTTGCTAAGTCTGTATTGGCTAGCTGCAATTTAGCTTTGGCTCCCAATGGGATAACCAAACTATGTTTACCAGGCTTTATTTTGGCAATATAATAATTGTCAATAGAGGTTTCTGGCAATAAAGCCAAGGCTTCCTGCGAGTACTCTACAACGGCATTGTTTTCTGCATCTAACAAGTCTATACCTATGAGCCATGATCCATACACATCAACCCCTTCGGTTCTAAAAACTTCAAAAGACAAGATTTCCTTATCCAGTGAACCATTGCTAATTTCTAATTTGGGTTTTACGGATTTATTGTGCAAAGGTCCCCATAAGCCCCCATGGAATACTTGATTGGTCATTAAGGTAATCCCTAAAATGCACAGAGAACCTATCAATACAAATTTTGGAAATAGACGGTCTTTAATAGGTAAAGCTCCAGATCCCAACCAAGTAAACCATGATTTTTTGGTGAGAGAGAAGTTATGTTTCCTAAAATAGTTGTCCAACGAATATTGACCGCTTCCGGTAAGGAATAGAAGAAAACCAGCGGCAATGCCCAGTACACCAATTTGCCATTCATCCAAGCAGGTAGTGCCTATCCAACCAGATCCCAAAAGAATGCCCATAGCCAAACCAAAGACTCCAATACTCATGAGTCGGGTGAACAGTCCCAGTAAAATAAACAAGCCTACAATGCCTTCAATGATGGTGAAAATGACCATGTTTAGCCAAAGCACATCAGGGTTCTCAAGCAAATATTGAATAATGGGTTTGATGCCTAGGGCATGGGGTAAAAAGTGATTGAATTTCTCACCGATATAACCGGCTACTTCAGGGTCTAGTTTGTCTGCTAAAATGGTGCGCCTCCAAAAGGCCGAAAAATAAGTCCAACCTACGACTAATCTCAGTGCTAGGGACAAAAGTCCCGCGTCATTTTTTATTTGGGTGTTTTGCATGTTGTGGGCCTTAAATGGTGAGCGTATTAAATCCTTGTTTGCTAAGTTGAAATCCGTATAGAATACCGTTTTCAACCACTGTGATGTTTTTGGGTAACTGTTTCTTGTCTACATTGAATTTTTTCATGGAAATACCACAAATAAAAACTTTGACATTCTGGGATTTGGCGTCCTTCAAAAGCTTTTCAAATTCAGTGTTGTTTGGAATGTCGCTTACTGTTTTTCCACAAAGGATGACATAGAAATCACCATATGCTTTGCCATCTTCTTTTTCAAGATCATTGGCTGTTATCAGTACGGGATTGAGTTGTTGGATATTTTTGGAAAGGATTAAATAATTATTCTTTTCGGGGTAGAAATCTTGTGCAAATAAGCTGTTGCTGCCTATTGACAAGAGACATATAAAGGCAATATAAAAAAGTTTATGTTTCATGACTTTCTAAGTTTTGATTGTATTAAAAAGGGGAGTACCCATAGTTGGGATTCCTGTTATGTTCAATATATCCTGAGAGTACCGGGTATAAAGAGACATCGTACCAAAGAATTTCCTTGGTAACCTAAATTAAAAACGAAGAGAACTTAGAGGTAGTTTTTAAAGTTGCGGTATAGAATATACAGCGGAACTGAAGTTCCCAAAGGGGCTTTGGTTTCTGAAGAAACGAAGACTTTATTGTCGGTTTCCGAAGCCCAAAGCTTTGGGGAAAAAGATACCATTCCAGCGTTAGCCAATCTATCCTTAGCAGTCTTTTCTTTTGAAGACGACAGTATCGTTTTGGCAATCTCAAAGTCACTGCAAGTACTTTTACCAAGAGTAGATTTACTCTTATTGGAAGCTTCTGTGGTGGCTATGCCAAACTCGCTTTGAATATAATTGCGAACCTTACAGGGAGAGAGCAACAGCAAAAGCATAAGCCCCAAAACAGGGAGGATATGACCAATAGATTTGATGTTGCTTTTGTTTTCCATGTGTCAAAACTAACAAAAGAAAGCCAACGAAAGGCTATGGTGATTCTTAATAAATGTTAAAGTAATGGAGACCTATGAAAATGAAAGATGTGTATATCAAAAAAAACCGAGAGCACATGCTCTCGGTTTTTTATATAAATGTTTCCTATTTCAACGAAGTAATCTAGCTTTGGTTGTCGGTAGCTATGATTGTTAACTCATCGATGATGTTTGACGCATTGGAGTAAGTCTCTATTAACCAAAGCAGGTACCTAACATCTACATTGATGGTACGTTGCAAATCCTTATCAAAAATAACATCACCGGCCATTGCTTCAATGTTGCCATCAAAAGCCAAACCAATTAACTCTCCCTTGCCATTCAGTACTGGCGATCCAGAATTACCACCAGTAATATCATTGTCTGTTAAGAAATTTATAGGAAGTTGCCCCTGACTGTTGGCGTATCGCCCGTAATTTTTCTTTTCGAACATCTCAAGCATTTTTGCAGGCAAATCAAACTCTTCATCATTAGGCTTGTATTTGTTTACCATACCTTCTAGGGTCGTGTAATTGTTGATGCTGGCATCGTTTCTTGAATCCTTTGGCAAAGCTCTTACTTTTCCATAGGTCAAACGAAGGGTAGAGTTGGCATCTGGATAGCTAATTTTGCTCAAACCAGATTTGCGCAAACCGTCAACTAGCAATCTGAAGGATGCTTGATAGTCGTTTAAAGGTTTTACAAGATGCTCTGGTTGCTCTCTATACTTGGTCAATAGGGCTTCAGAAAGGATATAGAGTGGGTCATTGGCCAATAATTCGGCATTAGGGTAATCCAAGAAGGCCAATGCGCCTTCTTTTGTTGTAAACATACTTAATTGGAAACAAGCATTGACATAGGTGTCTAGGTTGTCCTCGGCCTTTACATTGGCAATAACTTCTGGCAATTGGTAATTGGATTTTGAAGCATACAATTTGAGTTGCTCAGCCAATATTTCCTTTTCAAGTGGCAAATAGTGGTCTTTGTACAAAGCTTCAATATAGGCTTTGATTTTTGGAGACAATTCTGCACGTTTGGCCTCATTTGACGAGATGTAGGTTTCAAAAATTTGACCTATTTGATATGGTAAATTAGAAAATGTGCTGGAGCGTAAAATAACTCTTAGGTAGTTGTCGTGTTTCGCCTTGTCATTCGTTAAACTGTAATAGTTATTGATATTGGAAACAACATTTCCATAGGTGTCTTTATTGGCAGATTTGTTGGCCCATTTGTTGAACTTGCTTTCGGTTTTACGCTTGGTTTCGGCAGTTTTATGAGCCGTTAGGGCGTCAATCATGCCTTGACGGTTTTTCCAATAATTCGCAATAACGGCATATTTGGAGGCGTACATTAAGTTGATGGACTCGTCTTGGTCCATATACTTTTTCATAACATCCATGCTTAATTTAGAGCCTTCCACCCAAGCAGGGTAAGCGTAATTAACGTTTTGCTCGATCCCTTCGGCTGGCATCCAACGGTTGGTTCTTCCTGGATAGCCCAAAATCATGGCGAAATCATTTTCTTCCACACCATCAATATTCACTGGTAAATGATGTTTGGCCTTTAAGGGAACATTGTTGGTTGCATATTCTGCAGGCTGTCCATTGGCATCTCCATAGACTCTGAAAAGTGAGAAGTCTGCTGTGTGGCGTGGCCATTCCCAGTTATCGGTGTCACCACCATATTTTCCTAAGCTCTTAGGTGGCGTTCCAACCAATCTTACGTCGGTATAATCTTCATATACAAAATAGTAATACTCGTTTCCTTGAAAGAAGGAACGTACAGAAACTTTATATTTACCGTTCTCGCTATTTTCCTGTTCAATTTTTGCAATCTCTTGATTGATGATGGCTTCGCGCTCTATTTCAGTCATTGAAGCATTTACTTTAGACAAAATGCGTTCAGACACATCGTCCATTCTCACAAAGAATCTTACATATAATTGTTCTGGTTTTAATTCTTCATTTAAAGACTTGGCCCAAAACCCATTTTTAAGGTGGTTTTGCTCTGCAGAAGAAAGCTCGGCAATAGCATCATAGCCACAGTGGTGATTGGTAAGTAAAAGCCCGTTTTCGGAAATAATACTGGCCGTACATCCACCATTGAACTGAACAATGGCATCCTTTAAGCTTTGGTTATTAATACTGTAGATTTCCTCTGGAGTCAATTGAAGTCCCATTTTTTGCATATCGCGATGGTTGAGGCGTTCGATATGCATCAAAAACCACATGCCTTCATTGGCAAATAGGGAAACTGGTAATGAAATCCAGAAAACAAGGATTAACAGACAAATTTTCTTCATTTTTATTTTGTATTTAGTTTAATAATAAGTGTCCTTAAGACTAGAAATTAATTTTATGCATCTAAGTCCTCTGAACAAGGCGCAAAAATAGGGGTAATATTTTGATTCAGGCCGTACTTTGTGTAATCATTAACGCTTGGCAAATTGGTGTTTGTAAAGCGGTTTTTAAGTGCGATTCAACTCATTCAAAGTATTCGAAATTTTCTCCAGAGTTTAATACGTTGCGGTTAAAATACTGAATCCGTTTACGTGGCTCATTTTTTCGATTTTTTGCGCTTCTGCTTCCAAATGATAAATCCGGTGACGGATAGAAAAGGCCCTGAAATACCTATAAAACAGTAAAGAAGTTTAATGAAAAGTCCTCCATATTGCCCGAAGTGTAAAGGAGATACCATACTGTCCAAACGGGTGAGGAGAGAGGCTTCCGATACTTTGCTAACTGAAGAAATTTCTCCGGTATTACTGTCTATAAGGATCTTGTTGAAATATTTGCTGTAATAAAAAGGATCGGAATCAAAAGTACCATTTACAGTGATTGGCGCTTCTTTTGTTTTAGGTAAACGCAAATACGAAGGAGTGAAATCAGGGTAGTTATCCGTGATGGTTTTTAAACTCTCTTCAATAGAAATAGTCACTTGCGGTGGTTCTGGAAGTTTGGGCGTCTGTAACGCCGATCTAGATACTTTAAAAGCCAAAACGGTTCCTGTAATCACCAATACTAAATTGAACAACAAAGCCCAAACGCCTACATATCGGTGTAAAGCTGAATAGAAATTACGACTGTGGGAGCGTTTTATCTTCACTTTAAACAGCAAGGTTTTAACCAAGACCTTACGGTATAAGATAAGCCCCGTGATTAAGGACAAGAAAAAGAGAACCCCGATAATAAATACCAAAATTCGGCCATATACTCCGGCATGAAAGGAATAGTGCAATTTCAAAATCCATTTGGCAACGGTTGTATTGGCATCAATGTTGGCAATAATGGTTCCGCTTTCGGGATGTACAAACACAAAACGTCTGGCATCGGGCAATCGCAAATTAAATAGAATGGATTCCCCAGGTCGAAAATGCACAATTCTGGTTTCCCATTCTGGAAATTGGCTTTGCACGGTATGAATGGCCAGATCCAAGTTTAGTGTGCTTTCAGAGCTAACCTCAGCTCTATAGGCTCTAAAAGTAATATCATCTATGTCTTCATTAAAGGCCAAAATTGCACCGGTAAGTCCTATTACCAATAGAAAAAGTCCAGAGATCAACCCTAGATACGAATGATATTTTAAAAGGCGTCTGTTATTCACGTTTCAATTAAAGTGCAAACATTGGGATAAAATGGCTCATAACAAAAAAACATCCTGCAAATATATTACAGGATGTTTTAATGAGATAGGGAGTGGTTTAAAGTTTCACGGTAAGTGATACATTAAAACGGGCTCCGTTGGCTTTTATATAATCATTATTACGTGCTGCAAATTGTGACAACAAGTTATAGTAATCTTCATTAAGAAGGTTTTCAATTCCTAAACCAATAGTTGTAGATGGCGACATCTGGTAGCTAGTGCTTAGGTTGACTAGGTTGAAACTAGAGATAGGACCTTGTCCGTATGAATAATCACCATTCTCGTTAGCCTGGAAATGATCTCTGCTTCCAGAGTAGATGTAAGAGATTCTGGCATTAAAGGCATTGCTCAAGTTATAACCTAGATATAGCACACCTTTCACCGGAGGAATACGGTCACTGTTCATGTAAGTGTCGTAGTTGTCGTTGTTTTCTACATCCAATTTACCTTCGGTATAGGAGAAGGATCCTCCTAAGTTGAAATGTTGGGATAACTTGGTGTCGGCAGCGACTTCAAATCCGTACACACGTTCTGGCTGACGGTCAATTTCGAAAATACCGCTTGGTAATTCAGTATAAGTGGCTCCAAATTTTGAAGTACTGATAAAATACGCGCCACTAAAATTGGTTTGTCCTATACGGCTATTGAAACCAATTTCGTAGTTGTTGGCAATCACCGCATCTGAATTGATTTGGCTTACGGTACTTTCTGTAGCCGAACGCAACGTACGTCCTAAATCGGCAATAGAGAAACTTTGGGAGAAGCTCACAAACGGTTTGAATGCAGCCAACTTGTTGTAACGTAATCCTACGTTAAAAGTCGTGGCATTATAGTCCAAATCGCCACCATCAACAGCAACACCACCACTACTAGGCGTCGTTGCTCCAGCTGCATAGCGGGTTAAGGTTACGTAATCTGGAATGTGGATGCCAATGTTCTCAAAACGGATACCTGCTTTAAACACAAAATCCTTGTAAAGTGTTTTCAACTGTGCATAAGGCGCAAGGTTGGTCATGTCGGTTTCTGGTACCCATGGTCTGCCGTCTATCAATTCTTGGGCAGTTACATCGTTCAACAAGTCCAATCCGTATAAAACGTTTCCAGATACCTCACCAAATTGGTAAGTAGTATTGAAATTGAAACGCGCTCCCATTTTGGTAGAGATGATAGACGATTGCCCGCCATCAAATCCTAAATTAGGATCGTAGAAACTTGTAGTATATCCGTAAACAGTTCTAAAATCCTGAGCGTACAAGTTCAGTTTGAAATCGGTGTTCTTAAAGATGTTTGTGAAATCATAGGTCAACTGTGCATTGTGGTTGTAACGGTTTCCTTGGTCTACAGCCAAATCTTCTCCCAATACTCCAATAGAAGGGGTTACCCCATATTCTCCAACCTGCGCAACATAGTCAGAATTTTGGTTGCTGCTGAAGTAGTTGTACATTAATTCCACCTTGTGGTTGTCTGCAATTTGATAGTTCAATTTTCCAAACAAACTGTATTGATCGGTTTCTCCAATTCCGTAATACGGAGAAATAACTTCCCCGTCCGCATCGCGGAAGACACCTGTTTGTCTGAAGGTTCCGTTGACTACATAGCCCAACTTATCCAAATTTCCAGAGAAAGTTTGGGAAATGTTCGCGCCTACAGTTTTTTCAATGGTTTTTAAGGCTCCAGTGCTTCCAATCATGGTAGTGCTTTCAAAAGGCTTGGCCGCATCTGTTTTCTTTGTAATATAGTTGACAATACCACCATCGGCACCGTTTCCATAAATGGCAGTAGCCCCTTTAATTACCTCAATACGTTCAATGGTATTTGGGTCTATGGTATTGATATCTCTACTTCCGTTACGCAATGGAGTAGACTGTGGGATTCCGTCAATCAAAATCAACATTTTTCTACCTCTCAAGGTTTGCCCTGTATTACTGGTTTGGTTGGTGCTTAAGGAAATTCCTGGAATCTCCAACAATACGTCAGCAATATTGGTACTGGTTTGTTGGTAGCTTTCAATTTCTTTGGAAGAAAGCACAGAAACAGAAGAGGGTACTTCATCCAAAGTTTCGCGAACTCGGTTGGAAGTAATCACCACTTCGTTTAAAGCTTCTAAATCGGTTTGTAAGGTGAAGTTGATCTCTAAGCTTTCGTTGGCTTTTAAGTCAATTTGCTGAGTTGCCTTAATGTAGCCTACTGCTGAAAATACAAGCGTATATTGGCCTGCTTCAAGCTGCTCCAAACGGTAGCTTCCTTGGTCATTGGCCATGGTGCCTTTAGAGGTTCCCTTTAAGCTTATGGTAGCATAAGGGACAGGTTGGTTGTTTTCATCGGAAATGGTTCCGTAAATGGAAGCGTTTTGGGCATAAAGGCCGAAAACACTCAAAAAAAACATACAAAAAAGTAGATGTTTCATCATTGTATTTATTTAGACTTATTATAAATGACTGCAAAAATAGGATTTTATTCAGTCTAAAAAGCATAAAAAAGTGACTTTGTAAGTGGAAAGTTTTAGTTGGGTAAAAGTGAAAGACTTATAAAGGGAAATTACAAGAAGGGATTGGGCTACTCATTCAAAGTATCCGAAATTTTTTACAGATTTAAGCTTTTCACTGTCGTTTGAAAGATGTAATGTTAAGTAATGGTATTCATTTTAACATGTATTTGCTTAATTTACTAAGAATGGGTAATTTTATAAAGAGCTGATTATTAGTGTTTTTTTTGCGGCTGAGCTACTTATTTAGAAACAGCCGTAATGTATTGTGTAATTTTATAAACATCTAGTAGTCATGAGTTCACTTCACTTTATTCGTTTTTATTTTGTTATTAATTTTTGTTTGTCACTTAGTGTTGCGGCGCAGGAGCCAACACTTATTTTAGAAAATGCTCGTGTAATTATTGGAAACGGTACAGTGCTAGAGAAAGGTACGGTAGTTGTGTCTGGTGATCGGATTCTTTCTGTGCTAAGCAACCAATTATATCCTCGTCAGCAAATCGTATAGATGCTTCAGGAAAAACAATAATGCCGGGTTTAATAGATGCGCATGTGCATTTGCCAATACCAATGGTTAAAGATATAGATTCTTTTAATGTGTTCATTTCGGACAGCCTACCACATGTTTTGAAAGAATTCCTTAGGCATGGCATTACCACGGTTAGATCGACTGGGGATTCTTGGCCTTATATTGGTGAGGTAAGAGATCAAATTAATCAAGGAAAATTGGAGGGGCCACGTATTATTAGCAGTGGACCAGTACTAACATATAAGGAAGGACATCCAGCCACTACAGTCTGTAAAGACAATCCATTATGCCGAAAATTAGTAACCCGTGAGCTAAGTAGTCCAGAAGAGGCCAAATCAGTGGTAAAGCAATTGGCTGAAGAGGGGGTTGATTTCATAAAGTTTGTTTCCGATAGCCTTATTTATCCGGTCTCTCTTTCTAATGACATAGAAGAAGCTGTCATTCAACAAGCTCATAAGGAGCGTATTCATGCGGAGGCTCATATTGCAGAGGTGTCATTTGTAGAAAGGGCAATAAATAATGGACTTGATGGTTTGGTACATCCTCCAAAGATGCCAATTTCAGCAGACACTGCTGGAGAAATAGGAACGCTTTTAGCTCGGCATCATGTTCCGTATACAACAACTATTACTGGTTATATCTTCTTTAGTTCACCTAGTGAAGAGGCGTTTAAAACAGAAGGTGTAAGAAAAAGAGAGGAGGCTATATCCCGTTTTAGACAGATGAATGCCATGGGGGCGAAAATGCTTGTAGGTACTGATTGGTTTTACCCTCTTACTAAAGTTAGCCCTAATTTGGGACCAGGAGCTATGACATATACTGAAATAGAACATTTAGTTGGTGGAGGGTTTTCGGAAGTAGAAGTTATTAAAGCAGCAACAATTAGTTCAGCCGAAGCCTTAGGGCTCGTTGAGAAAATTGGGAGTCTTGAAACAGGTAAGCAGGCTGACATCCTTATTGTTGATGGTAATCCTTTGGAGAATATCGAAGCTCTTAAGGAAACAGTGTACGTAATAAAAGACGGAAAAGTGGTGTTTTCACAATTGTAGTTTGGATAATCTTTTAGATCAGGAAAAGAGAAGATAATCCTCAAAATTATGGAGTCTACTCATTCAAAGTATCCGAAATTTTTTCCAGATTTAAGCTGTTGGCAGCAGCCTGAAAAATCTCGTAATAGGTAGATTGGTTTTTGTAAAGCTCATCGTGTGTGCCTTGTTCAATAACCCGACCATGGTCTAAAACAATCACGTTTTCGGCATCGATAATCTGTGAAATGCTATGGGAAATAATAATCACCGTACGCCCTTGTTTAATGGCATCCAAACTCTTTTTGATTTGCTCTGTAGCCACCGCGTCCAAACTGGCCGTTGGTTCGTCTAAAAAGATAATCGGCGGATTTTTTAAAAACAATCTTGCTATGGAAATACGTTGTTGCTGCCCTCCAGATAGTAACTTGGCTTTGGAGGCATACCCATTGGGCAAAGCCATAATGTCGTTATGGATATAAGCTTTTTTTGCCGCCAATTCCACGTCTTCCTGTGTGGCTTCATTATCGCCATAAAGAATGTTTTCACTTATGGAACCATTAAAAATATGGTTTTTCTGAAGTACTAAACCTATGTGTTTCCGTAGCCAATCGGTGTTGTACTCCTGTAAATCAACCCCATCCAAAGTAATGTTACCTTGGGTAGGTTGGTAAAACTTGTCCAAAAGGTTCACCACCGTACTTTTTCCAGCACCGCTCAATCCTACCAAAGCGGTTATTTTATTGGCCGGAATGTCCATGGATACATCGTGTAGGGCCTTGGTGCCATTGGGATATTCAAAATCTACATGACTTAGTTGGATGTTGCCCACAATGCTTTCGGGTATATAGTTGCCAGTGGTTTCCTGTTCTTCATCAGCATCCAGAATATTAAAAAAGGCTTCGGAATAGATTAAGGCATCGTTCACTTCGTCATAAATCATATGCAGTCTACGTATGGGTGCGGAGACATTGTTGAACAACATGATATGAAACATAATCATCCCAATGCTCATAGTACCGTTAAGCACAAAGTAGGCCGTTAGAATAATGATAAGCACCACGCCAAATTGTTCCAAAAAGGTTTTTAAACTGTCGAACAGAAACCCAATTTGATGGGTTCTCATTTGGTTTTCGGTAATCTCGTATTGGATCTTTTCATGCTTGTCTGCCTCCAAATCTTCCCTTGTAAAGGATTTTATCACCGAAATAGAGTCTATAATACTGATAGTCACATTGCTTTTGGTCTCCCGATAATGCCGCATACGGCGTCTAAAACCACTCAGTTTATGGGCCTGAATAACGCTTACCCAATAGTAAATGGGAATGATGGCCAAACTCACCATACCAATCCAAAAATTGGCCGTAAACATGGCAATCAAGGCAATTAAGGCATTGGCAAATAATGGAAGGATATCGATAAAGAAATTTCTAACCAAGCGGGTAAGACTGCTAATCCCCAAATCTATTCTGGCCTGTAGTTTTCCGCTTTCATTTTCGGAGGAAGTGTAAAAGGCCATACGATAGGAAAGGATGCGTTCCACCACTGTTTGGGAGAAATCACGAGAAATGTAAATACGGAGTTTTTCACCAAAAAATTTCTGTCCGTACTGCACAGCGGCATAAATCAATTCTTTACCCAATAAAATGGCACTGATTACAAATAACAAATGCATACCCTTTTTTAAAGGTTCATGCTGCTCCACCAAAACGGTAACCTCATCTACGGTATAGCGCAAAATATAGGCATTTACCTGTGCCATCACCGATCCAATCAGCGTAAGGACCAAAGTAGCCAATACCAAGATGCGATACGGTTTTACAAAGGCCCAAATCTCTCTAAAAAGCTCAGTGATGCTCATAGTGCGTTCGGGCTTTTCTATGTGTGTTTGTGGTTGTGGCATTTATAAAGTGGATGGTCCTGGTATAAGTTTACAGAAAGATACTAAATAATAGTATTTCAATTGGTTATGTTTTTGATTTTGTTTTTTTTTACCATTTGAAGTACTGTAAGCTAAGCTCATTTTATTCAGCATTTAGGGATAGAATGTTCTTAAAAATTTTAAAGGGCGTCCTAAGTTCATTCTAAGGGATAGTTAAGGTCATACTGTTATAAAATTCAAACCGAATTAATAGCACAATGTGCTTAATTATGGATGGATGTCATATTATAAATAAACTTCACTTCTTATTTTTGTAGTAACATTATTACTATGAAACACTACAAACCAAAAAATAGACTGTCTGCCCAAGCCTACATTGATGGGGTGCTAAAAGGAGACCGTATGGTGTTATCGCGCGCCATTACGGTTATTGAAAGTAATCTGGAAAGTGATAAAGTACTGGCTAAGGAAATCATTCAAAGTATTTTGCCTGCTTCCGGTAACTCCATGCGTATTGGGGTAACAGGCGTTCCCGGAGTGGGGAAAAGTACCTTTATTGAAGCGTTTGGGAAATACCTCATCGCTCAAGGTCATAAGGTGGCTATTCTGTCTATCGATCCTAGTAGCCAACGTTCCAAAGGGAGTATTCTTGGGGATAAAACCCGTATGGAAGAGCTTAGTGGGATGGAAGCCGCATACATCCGCCCTTCAGCCTCAGGGGAAACCCTTGGAGGGGTGGCCAATAAAACAGCCGAAAGTATGTTGCTTTGTGAAGCTGCTGGTTACGATATTATTTTAATTGAAACGGTAGGGGTAGGCCAATCCGAAACGGCTGTTCATGGTATGACCGATTTCTTTTTGTTGCTCATGTTGGCCGGTGCCGGTGATGAATTGCAGGGGATTAAAAAAGGGATCATGGAAATGGCCGATATGGTAGTCATCAACAAAGCCGATGGGGATAATGTCAAACAGAGCGATAGGGCAAGGTTGCAATATCAAAATGCATTGCACTTGTTTCCGCCTTCAGAATCGGGGTGGACTCCAACAGTTACGAAGGCTTCCGCTTTGCACAATACGGGCATTGCAACCATTTGGGAAAATATCTTGAGTTATAAGGAACTGGTTGTTGGCAATGGCTATTTTGTTGAAAATAGAAATCAGCAAAGAATACAGTGGATGTACGATACCATTAATGAAGAGCTAAAACAACTGTTCTATGGTTCTGAAACCATTGCAAAACAATTGCCAAAATTGGAAGCCCAAATCATGGCCTCTCAAATTTCTCCTGTAAAGGCCGCTGAAGATATGATTGCCAAGTTTAAGGAGGTGTTGAGTTTCGAGACGAACTAAATTGTTTGAAAAAGCGGAATTTTAAATTAACGAAACGCTTTATTGGGATGTAGACTTTCAGTAAATTTACTTGCCCATTCGTGTCAAAGTAGATAGGATTGGGAAATTGCCTTTTTTGAAATACCTTACTTTTATTGTGGAATTTAACTAACACCAATGGATTTTTTGCACACTTCGTATCTCGCCTTTTTTTTAATCATCTGTTTAGGATTTGTCATCGGAAACATTAAAATAAAGGGGATCTCTTTAGATATTTCAGCAATAATTTTTGTGGCCCTATTGTTTGGGCATTTTGGTGTATCCTTGCCGGATATTCTGCAGAAAATTGGTTTGATATTGTTTATTTATACCATTGGGCTACAGGCGGGGCCGGGTTTTTTCGATTCCTTTAAGGAACAGGGTAAAAACCTTGTGATACTGTCGGCTTTGGTGATCATTTCCGCAGCATTGATTACCTACCTTGCCATGGTTTTGTTGCATATAGAAAAACCCATTGCCATTGGGCTGATGTCTGGGGCTCTAACCAGTACGCCTGGGTTGGCAACAGCTATAGACGTCACAAAGTCGCCATTGGCCTCCATAGGTTATGGTATAGCTTATCCCTTTGGAGTGATAGGGGTGATTTTATTTGTAAAACTGTATCCTAAGGTGTTTAAAATAAGTTTGAAAAAGGAAGAGGAGGATTATGAAGAAAAAGTACATGGCCACTATGAAGCCATTCTAAGAAGTACTTTTATGGTAGAGAATGAAGGCGCGATTGGGAAAACCATTGCTGAGTTACGAGTACGTTCCATGACCAAAGGGGTGATTTCTAGGGTACAGCACGATGGGCATGCATTTATTCCACAAAAAGATACGGTGTTGCACAAAGGGGATTACATTAGAGTAGTGGGGAGCGAGGAGGCTCTAAGACGTGTAGAACTGCTTATTGGTCCACCGGCCAATGTTGAAATTGAATTGGGAAGGGAATACGTGGTACAGTCTTATTTAATGACCAAGACCGAATTGGTAAACAAATCCTTGGGAGAGCTCAATCTGAGAGATAATTTTAACGCAACCATCACACGTATTAGAAGAAGTGGTATCGATTTATCTCCAAATTCAACACTTAGATTGCAAATAGGGGACAAATTGATGATTTCAAGTGAAAAGGAAAGTGTACCCCAAATTTCTGAATTGATTGGAGATAACAAAAGTAAACTGTCCGACACCAATTTCTTCCCTTTGGCCTTAGGGATTGTGATTGGGATTTTGGTAGGCGAAGTTTCCATTTCCTTCGGAGATAGTTTTAGCTTTAATTTGGGCTTAACTGGAGGGGTATTGATTGTCGCCATGATTCTCGGCCGATTGGGGAAAACTGGCCCGATTTTATGGGTTATGAGTGGTAACTCCAACCAGTTGTTGCGTCAATTTGGACTGATGTTATTCTTGGCCGTGGTAGGGACCAAGGCAGGAGCAACCCTCGTGGACACTTATTCGCAATACGGTATTAAACTGTTTCTTATTGGTGGCGTTATTACCTTTTTGCCTATGTTTTTGGCGGCTGTAATAGCTAAACTCTTCTTCAAAATAAACACACTTACGTTATTGGGAACCCTTACCGGTTCTATGACTAGTACACCTGGCTTAGCTGCTGTGGATAGTATGACTTCTACAGATGCCCCTTCGGTGGCCTATGCTACGGTATATCCAATTGCCATGGTGCTACTGATTATCTGTACCCAAATCCTGGGGTTACTTTTCTAGAGCAAAGAGCATATTACTTCATAAATCTTTAGTAGGCATAAATAAAAAGCTCCAAGATGTAAAACCTTGGAGCCTTCTAAAGAACAAATCTAACAATAAAATGGGCTATTAATCGAGTGCTAAATATTTGTCCATAATTGTGATGGCAGACTTCGCAATCACGGTTCCAGGACCAAATACAGCAGCTACTTTACGGTCTAATAAGTATTGGTAATCTTGTTCAGGGATCACACCTCCGGCAAAGACCAAAATATCAGGTCTTCCTAAGCGTTCCAATTCATTTATCAACTGTGGGATGAGGGTTTTATGTCCAGCGGCCAAACTAGAGGCTCCCACAAAGTGCACATCGTTTTCTATGGCTTGTTTGGCTACTTCCTCTGGGGTTTGGAACAAAGGTCCCATATCCACATCAAAGCCAAGATCGGCAAAACTGGAAGCGACTACCTTAGCGCCTCTATCATGGCCATCTTGTCCCATTTTGGCAATCATGACTCTTGGTCTGCGTCCTTCAATTTCAGCAAACTTATCTGCCAATTGTTGGGCTTCCTCAAAGGTATAATCATCTTTCACCTCTTTTCTGTAGACCCCACTGATAAGCCTGGTGTCTGCTTTGTGGCGTCCAAAGTGAGCTTCCAAAGCATCGGAGATTTCTCCCAAAGTGGCAAAGTTTTCGGCGGCATCCACGGCTAATTCAAGCAGATTGCCCTTGCCTGTTTCGGCACAATGTGAAAGTGCTTTTAGTTTAGTGTCCACTACAGCTTGGTCTCTGTTAGCTTTAAGGCTGTTCAAACGTTCGATTTGAGACGTTCTCACTGCGGAATTATCCACTTCCAAGATTTCAATATCCGATTTCTCGTCGGTTTGGTATTTGTTTACACCTACTAAGATATCCTGACCAGAATCCAATCTGGCTTGTTTTCTAGCAGCGGCTTCTTCAATTCGCATTTTAGGTACGCCAGTTTCAATAGCTTTAGCCATACCGCCCAATTCTTCAACTTCTTCTATTAGTTTCCACGCTTTTTTAGCGATCTCTTGGGTTAGGTATTCTACATAATAAGAACCTGCCCATGGATCTACCGCTTTGGTGATTTGGGTTTCCTCTTGAATGTAAATTTGGGTGTTTCGTGCAATCCTTGCCGAAAAATCGGTTGGAAGGGCAATCGCCTCATCCAAAGCATTGGTGTGTAAGGATTGTGTGCCTCCCAAACCAGCAGCCATGGCTTCAATACAAGTTCTGGCTACATTGTTGAACGGATCCTGTTCACTCAAGCTCCATCCGGAAGTTTGGCTATGGGTACGCAATGCCATGGACTTCGGATTTTTTGGGTTGAACTGTTTAATGATTTTTGCCCAAAGCATACGTGCCGCACGCATTTTGGCAATTTCCATAAAATGGTTCATTCCTACAGCCCAAAAGAAGGAAAGTCGTGGTGCAAATTCATCGATTTTTAGGCCTGCGGCCAATCCTGTTCTAATGTATTCTAAACCGTCGGCCAAGGTGTAGGCCAATTCAATATCTGCCGTGGCACCTGCTTCCTGCATGTGATACCCACTAATGGAAATGGAATTGAACTTTGGCATGTGTTGGGTAGTGTATTCAAAAATATCCCCGATAATCTTCATGGAAGGTAACGGCGGATAAATGTAGGTGTTACGTACCATAAACTCTTTGAGGATGTCATTTTGAATGGTACCGCTCAGTTGATCCAAAGCCACGCCTTGTTTTTTGGCAGCTGCAATATAAAAGGCCATAATGGGCAGTACGGCACCGTTCATGGTCATGGAAACCGACATTTTATCCAAAGGAATCTGGTCGAATAAAATTTCCATATCCAAAATGGAATCGATGGCAACACCTGCCTTTCCAACATCACCGGTTACCCTTGGGTGATCGGAATCGTAGCCTCTGTGTGTAGCCAAATCAAAGGCTACCGATAGTCCTTTTTGCCCAGCAGCTAAATTTCTTCTGTAAAAGGCATTGGATTCTTCCGCCGTGGAGAAACCCGCATATTGGCGAATAGTCCATGGACGTAAGGCATACATGGCACTATAAGGCCCTCTGGTAAAAGGAGGTAAACCAGCCACAAAATTTAAATGTTCGGCTTGGTCTATGTCGTTTTTAGTAAAATGAGTTTTCACAGGGATGCCTTCAGGGGTATTCCAAACAGCTTTTTTGCCTGTAGCTTTGGGTGCCTGTGTGTTATGGTCTAAACTTAGAGTTGAAAAATCTCGTTTCATAAGTCATTGTTTTTGTGAGTCAATGGTCTTTCACAGGTTAGTGTGCAACTAGGCCATTTAGTTTATGTTGTATCCCCGAAATAGTTTGAATAACATCCGATTTGATATGGATGCAATCATCCAATCCTGCCTCTTTTAGGGAATCTATTAGTGCTACGGGATTTCCGGCCAGTAACAGAATTTTATCTTTGTTAAGGGATCTAAAGGCTCTTACAAAGTCTAGAGCATCCGTTTCGTAATCCTGGTCGGAGCTACAAATTACCACGACATCTGAGTTGGAAGCAGCACTGCTTTCGGCGGCTTCTTGAGCTGAAGTATAGCTTTTCTCCTGCCAAACCTCAAAACCTGAAACTCCTAAAAAGTCATATGAAAAAGCAGCTCTTGCTTTTCTCATGGTGAGATTTCCGAAACTGCTAAGCTCTACGATAGGACGTTTTTTAGTGGTCTCTACAAGTTCTTCAGTAGTTCTTCTAAGTGCTTCAATTTCCAACGTAGCGCGACGAGGTGTCAACAATTTGCTGGATTGGGAACTTCCTTCGGATAAGATATTGGAAGGAATACGCTCCATTAGGTTAGGGTATTTGTTAACCCCCACCATGGCCAAACGACGCTGACTTAAAAGGGTAAGTTTTCTTTGACGGATTTCAGCGATTTGCTGTTGGATATATTCGCTTTCAAAAGCTTCGTAGAAACCACCTTTAGCTTCTACTTCTTTAAATAAAGCCAGTGATTTATCGGCTATTTTGGAGCTGACATCTTCTATGTAATAGGAACCGTCCACAGGATTGGCCACTTTTCCGAAGTAAGATTCCTCTCTTAAAATCGTAGAGATATTGCCGGCAATTCTATTTGAAAACGCTGAGGTTTCCTTAAACTCCTTGTCAAACGGATTGATAACAACGCCATCTACATTGCCCAATAGCGCCGACATGGCTTCTGTGGTGGCACGTAACAGGTTGGTGTAGGGATCTGTGACCGATTTGCTCCAAACGGAAGTTTTAGCTGTTAAACTATGGCTGTATTCAGTCAGGCCATAAGTTTTGGCAATGGCTGCCAAAAGGCTATTGAAAGCTCTAAATTTCCCGATTTCAACAAAATACTCCGAACTTATTCCTAGTTGCACATGAAGATTGTTGAACAAAGCTTCAAGATTGCCTTCATTTTCCAAGCAGCTTTCGATAAGATAAACCAATGCATTTAAAGTAAAAGCTACTTCTTGTACTTGATTGCTTCCGGAATCCAAAAATGCGGTACCTGAAATGCTCAGCGTTTTATAATTAGGATAAGCATTGCTTAGCTCCACCAAACGATTGAGGCTTTCCAATTTGGATTGGGAAAGGTTTCCTGTGGTAACATATTCGGTAATCAGATTCAGATCTATAAACCCTTTTAGGTTTTCTGGAGCGATTAAATGATTGTTGGCATAGGAAAAGAAATTGGCTGCAAATTGCAAGAGTCCATCTTCCAGTTGGAAGGATACACTAATGGAATTAAGGTCAATATCTTTTAGCAGTTGGACTACGGAAACTTCAGTTTTCACATCAAAAATCAATCCTGTAATGCCTTCCGTAATGGCCTTTAAAGCTTGAGTGTTGGCTTCTGATGCAGAGTTAACGTTGATATGTCTGTAGTTTACAAATGAAGCGGCATTTTCCCCTGTATTCGTCAGGGGAGTAATGGCATCTTCAGGCGTGTAAAGAGGAGGGAGTGTAATATCGTTTAAATTTCGCCAAACCAACTGTTTGTCAAAATTGCCTCCTTTTAAGTCGATGTTCACCTTTTCCAACCATTCCTCTTTGGTAACGGGCGCAAAGTTGGAAAAGAGTGTGTTATTTTGAGTGTTCATACGTTTGTTTTTATGTTGAACTTTGCTAGGCACTTATCTTCCGAATCGTTCAAAAATGGCTTTGTCCAATTCTTCTCTATGGTCTGGGTGCGCAATGTTTCTGAGTGCTTCGGCACGTTTTTTCAAGGTTTTACCAAATAATTCGGCAACCCCAAATTCGGTAACTACATATCTAGCATGGGCTCTGGTTGTCACAACTCCGGCACCTGGTTTTAAAATAGGCGCAATTTTAGACACGCCTTTCAAAGTGGTCGAGGTCATGGCAATGATAGGTTTACCTCCTTTTGATAGGGCAGCTCCACGCATAAAGTCCATTTGGCCTCCTACACCTGAGAACATTCTGGTTCCTATGGAATCGGCACATACTTGGCCTGTAATATCTATTTCAATCGCCGAGTTGATTGCAGTCACTTTTGGGTTTTGACGAATGACTGCCGTATCGTTAACATAGGCGATATCGCGCATTTCAATTTCGGCATTGTCATCCATAAAGTCATAAAGACGCTGGGTTCCCATGGCAAAACCGGACACTATTTTATGAGGATTGATTTTTTTGTTGGACCCATTGATCACCCCTTTTTCAACCAAGCTTACAATACCATCGGAGAACATTTCGGTGTGGATCCCAAGGTTTTTATGGTTGGTCAAATAGGAGAGTACAGCGTTAGGAATGCCTCCTATTCCCATTTGTAAGGTAGCGCCATCTTCGATAATTTCTGCAATGTTTTTTCCGATGGTAGCTTCTTCTTTCGTAGGTGGGGCCAATTGCATTTCGTAGATAGGTTCGTCTACTTCTACACAGGCTGTAAAGTTGCTAATGTGTACAATACCATCACCAAACGTACGTGGCATTCTGGAGTTGATTTGGGCAATGACAGTTTTGCCTGTTTCTATGGCAGACACAATAATGTCTACAGAAACTCCCAAAGAACAGAAGCCGTGTTTGTCTGGTGGGGATACGTTCACTAAAACCACATTCAATTCCATATAGCCCTCTCTAAAAAGACTAGGGATATCACTTAAAAAAATAGGAATATAATCTGCGGTATCGCCAATGCTTCTGCGGATGTTGCCACCAATAAAGAAGGCGCTTGTATGAAAATTATCTCTCAATTTCGGATCGACATAACCACATTCCCCTTCGGTATGTAGGTGTACAATTTCTACGTCTCTTAACTCAGGTCCCCTTGCAACCAAAGCTCTTACCAAGGTTTGAGGGGTTGCCGAAGCACCTTGAATGAGTACGGTATCTCCAGATTTTACCAATTTTACAGCTTCTTCTGCAGTCATCACATTTGGTACACTAGATACTTTTGGTGGATTCATTACATTTGCTAAACTCATAACAATAGTATTTTAGATTGTTGCTTGTATTTTTTATTATTCAGTGTTTAAGCTAAAAAGCTCAGTAGGATACCTGCTGCAATGGCCGATCCTATAACACCCGCAACATTTGGTGCCATAGCGTGCATGAGCAAATAGTTGGTAGGGTCTGCCTTCAGACCTTCGGCATGTACAACCCGAGCGCTATCTGGAACTGCAGATACTCCCGAAGCTCCAATTAGTGGGTTTATTTTCTCGTCTCCCTTAAGGAAAACGTTCATTAGTTTTGCAAATAATAGTCCTCCCATAGTGGCAATTACGAAAGAAATGGCTCCCAATCCGAAGATCAGCATCGAGTCTTTGGTAATAAAGATGTCTGCTTGGGTGGATGCTCCTACGGTAACTCCCAAAAGAATGGTTACAATATCGATAAGTTTGGTTCTTGCAGTTTCTGCCAAACGTTCGGTACGTCCTGATTCTTTCAATAAGTTTCCAAAGAACAGCATTCCTAAAAGGGGTAAAGCACTAGGTGAAATAAAGGTGGTTAACAACAAGGCAGCCACAGGAAAGATCATTTTTTCCTTTTGGGATACCGCTCTTGGTGGTTTCATTTTAATCAGGCGTTCCTTTTTGGTAGTCAACAACTTCATGATTGGCGGCTGGATTACCGGCACCAATGCCATATAAGAGTAGGCGGCAATGGCGATAGGGCCAATCAGGTTTTTCACGGTTGTACCATCGGGAAGGATGTTGATGCCATTGGCCAATTTAGAGGATAGGAAGATGGCGGTAGGACCATCGGCTCCTCCAATAATGCCTATGGCGCCGGCTTCAGGCAGGTTAAATCCAAGATAAAGGGCTCCTAAGAACGTCCCGAATACACCAATTTGCGCTGCGGCTCCCAACAACATTAGTTTAGGGTTGGCAATGAGCGAAGAGAAATCGGTCATCGCTCCAATTCCCAGGAATATCAAAGGCGGATAAATTCCCTTGACCACACCAAAGTAGAGGTAGTTTAAAACAGAACCTGTTTCATAAATACCGGTTTGGTTCCCTATTACAAAGGGGATGTTTCCTATAATGACGCCCGTTCCTATGGGAATCAATAAGAGAGGCTCGTAATCAAATTTGATACCTAGGTAGATAAAGACAATCCCTATGATAATCATGATGATGTGGCCGGATTGGGCGTTGGCAAAACCTGTATAGGCATAAAATTGCTTAATGCCATCTACAGCTTCCGTTATGAAGTTCTCGTCATCACTTGAGGTATTTGTGTTTGTGTTAAGTGCGGCTACTTCGGTGGTGGTTACATTGGTATTGCTTGTGGTGAGACCTAGGACTGGTTTTATAAAAAGCAACATTGATATAACTCCAAATATTACTGCTAGTTTTTTCATTTTCTCTAGTTTTTGGGCTTGTTAAAGCACTTTTGTGCTCCGTGAATTCCTAAGAAAACATGGCGGGTTTTATTCTATTTCTATCAAGGCATCACCTTGCAATACTTGTTTGCCAACGGTAACGTGAATGGCCGTAACCACTCCCGATTTGTCGGCCATGATGTTGTTTTCCATTTTCATGGCTTCCAAGACTAAAAGCGGATCGTTTTCTTTAACTTGATCACCTACCTTAACATTTAAAGCCAAAATAACGCCCGGAATTGGAGCTGAAATAGCCCGTTTGTTGGAAGAAGCAGGATTGACTACTTTAGGTTTTTCTGTATTGGCAGAGGAAGATCTTCTGGCCAAAACAGGGGTTTTTTGTTTTTTGATTTCCTGTTCCAGTTCTACACAGTAGCTGGTACCATTTACCTCTAGGTTGATGGTATTGTCCTCGTGAGACAAGATTTTAACCTTGTAACTGTTTTTGTTTATGTTGAATGTGAAATTTTTCATGATGTAAGCTGTCTATTGATTCTTAAAATCGATTATTGTAGGCTCCGTAAATTTTTGAACTCCAAGGGGAATACATTTTGCGGGCCTGCTTAATGGTTAATACCGCATTTTCGTTATCATGTTGTTCATCTAGATACAAATGGATTCCCATGGAAATGGCTGCGGCAACTTCACCTGTAAATTCATTTCCTGGTACCTTGCACGTGATTTCTTTGTTAGTGGTTTTTGGTCCTGGTTTTAATCCGTTGTAAAATTTTAGGATTAAAGGCAAACCGTACTTGAAAAATACCGTCAAGGTTAGAAGACCCGAAAACACGATTAACAATCCCGTTAGAAGGATTACATAACCTTCGTCTATATTGCTTATGGATAATGATATACTCATGATTACAATGGGATATTTGAGTGTTTTTTAGGAGGATTTACCTCTTTTTTGTTGGCTAGTAGTTCCAATCCTCTAATGATTCTGAAGCGGGTATTTCTAGGTTCTATGACATCGTCGATAAAGCCGTATTTGGCAGCCACGTATGGGTTGGCAAATTTGGTAGTGTATTCATTTTCTTTTTCTTCAATGTAGTTCAGCTTTTCATCGGCATCTGTAATCTTTCTAATGTTGGAGCCTTCCAACACTTCTACCGCACCTTTGGCACCCATTACAGCAATTTCGGCTGTTGGCCATGCGTAATTCAAATCGCCTCGTAGTTGTTTACAGCTCATCACGTCATGGGCTCCACCATACGATTTTCTTAAAGTGATGGTGACTTTAGGCACGGTGGCTTCTCCATAGGCAAAGAGTAGTTTGGCGCCATGCAAGATGATTCCGGAATATTCCTGTCCGGTTCCAGGTAAAAATCCCGGAACGTCAACTAAGGTTACTAGAGGAATATTGAAGGAGTCACAAAAACGAACAAATCTGGCTGCTTTTCTAGAGGATTCACAATCTAGAACCCCAGCGTAAAATTTTGGTTGGTTAGCTACAATCCCAACGGAATGCCCATTGAAACGGGCAAAACCTACGACAATGTTTTTGGCGTAGTTGGAGTGCACTTCCAAAAATTCGCCATTATCGGTGATAACCGAAATCACATCCAGAATATCATAAGGTTGGTTTGGGTTTTCAGGAATAATGGTATTGAGTACGTCATCCAATCTATCAATAGGATCTGAAGTAGCAATGGTTGGTGGCTCTTCAAGATTATTGGAAGGAAGGTAACTTAATAGTTTTCTGATGAGCATTAAGTTCTCTTCATCATTTTCAGCCAAAAAGTGGGAAACCCCAGATTTGGTAGAGTGGATGGTAGCACCTCCCAATTGTTCTGTGGTAACATCTTCACCAGTTACCGATTTAACCACTTTAGGTCCCGTAACGAACATATAACTGGTTTGATCGGTCATAATGGTGAAATCGGTGAGGGCAGGAGAGTATACGGCTCCTCCAGCGCAAGGCCCCAAGATGGATGAGATTTGGGGAATAAGTCCAGAGGCCATAATGTTTCTTTGGAAAATTTCAGCATAACCTGCCAGAGAGCGTACACCTTCCTGTATACGAGCCCCACCACTATCATTTAGTCCTATAACGGGCACCCCAATTTTCATGGCCATATCCATGATTTTACAAATTTTCAACGCATAGGTTTCTGAAAGCGAACCGCCAAAAACCGTGAAGTCTTGGGAGAACACATACACAATGCGGCCGTCGATGGTACCGTGACCGGTTACCACTCCGTCCGATAGGTAGCGTTCCTTGTCCAGGCCAAAGGATTTGGTCCTATGGGTAACGAACATATCAAATTCTTCAAAGCTATTTTCATCCAAAAGGATTTCAATACGCTCGCGAGCAGTTAGTTTTCCTTTAGCGTGTTGCGAATCGATGCGTTTTTCTCCGCCTCCTAATCGGGCTTCAGCGCGTTTGGCGATGAGCTCATTTATTTTATCTTGATTTGCCATGGGGGTGTTTTTTGTTACCGTCTATATAGTTTTGTTGGTACTTATTTTGAACAAAGTTCAGTTAGGACTCCTAAAGTAGATTTTGGGTGAAGGAAGCCTATGTTCAGGCCTTCGGCTCCTTTGCGGGATTGTTGGTCTATTAATTGAACGCCTTTGTCTCCTGCCAATTGCAACGCTTCGGTGGCGTCGTTTACGGCGAAAGCGATATGGTGAATGCCCGGCCCTTTTTTGGCAATGAATTTTCCAATAGGTCCATCTGGGGAAGTACTCTCTAATAATTCGATTTTGGTTTGGCTAGTACCGACCAAAAAAAAGGCTGTCTTCACTTTTTGATCGACAACCTCTTCTATGGCATAGCACTTCATTCCTAAAATCTGTTCATAATATTTGATGGCTTCTTCTAGGTTTTCAACAGCAATTCCAATATGCTCAATGTGCGAAATATCCATGATTCATAGTTTATGTTATAATTCCGTTTGGTACATCAAAGCTATTGTAGGATTCCATTTTATATTATGATATATATCATGTAATAGGCGATTTTTTAGGGAAATAGTTAACGAAAACGTAATAGTTGACAACTTTTTACCTGTTTTAAAATATAATTTTTTGCTTTTTATGGTCTGAATGACCAAAACCAAAGTGTTTTGTGTTTAATGTAGGGGCAGATTTCTAGTTTTTCGATGCTTTCAAAGGGTATCATAAATGGTTTGCCACTTTGTATATAGCATCCCTATAGCTGCCCCATAGCAACCCTATGGATACCCTATGGGAACCTTATGGAATAATTGATGCAGAAAAGTAGCAAAAGGCGAAGATAAAGTGAGTGTGAAAAGCTTCTAACGTCCCAAAAAGATGTAGTACCTTTATACTCAATTTGGGAATTTTCTTTTGAAGTTGGCCTTCGTGAAATTCCTTACACTATTCAATATAATATATTACGTATGGTTCATACCTATCATATACATGGCATGTCCTGCAATGGTTGCAGAAAACATGTGGAAGACACCTTGTCTAAAGTAGCAAATGTTTCTAATGTCAATGTGAATTTGGAAGCAGCTGAGGCCACCATTGAAATGACTTCGCACATTCCCATTGAAACTTTTCAAGAAGCCCTAAAGGCAGATGGCGGACGTTATAGTATACACATGCCTGGAGAAACACAGCCTAAGCCGGCAAAAAAAGAAGCACTTCCTAAAGGACAGGGAACAGGAGTGTTTTATTGCCCGATGCACTGTGAAGGCGATAAAACCTACGACAAACCTGGCGATTGTCCTGTTTGTGGAATGGATTTAGTAGAAGAGCAAAACTTGGCTGCAGTGGCATCTCAGCAGTGGACTTGCCCAATGCATCCTGAAGTTGTTAAAGATGAAGCAGGTGATTGCCCTATTTGTGGAATGGATCTAGTACCTGTAAAACCACAACTGTCTGCCGAAGAGCAGACTTATAAAAAGCTTTTAAAAAAGTTTTGGTTGGCGGTAGTCTTTACACTTCCTATTTTCTTGATAGCGATGAGCGATATGTGGCATAATAATCCCTTGAACGCTATAATGTCTCAAAAATATTGGAATTGGGTGCAGTTTGTACTGTCATTGCCAGTAGTGTTTTATGCGGCTTGGATGTTTTTTGAACGAGCCTATAGGAGTATCAAAACCTGGAACTTGAATATGTTTACCTTAATAGGTATCGGTGCAGGGGTTGCTTGGGTGTTTAGTGTGGCCGGTTTGTTAGTGCCAAATGTATTTCCAGAGCAGTTCAAAACAGACTCAGGAGCAGTACATGTGTATTTTGAAGCCACTACCGTGATATTGACTTTGGTATTGTTGGGGCAATTACTGGAAGCAAAAGCGCATAGTAAAACCAATTCTGCCGTTAAGGAGTTGTTGAAATTGGCACCTAACAAGGCTATAAAAGTTGTGGATGGAGAAGAAATGGAGGTAAGCATTGATAAAATTGTCCTTGGAGATTTACTGAAGGTGAAGCCCGGTGATAAAATTCCAGTGGATGGGGAAATCGTACAGGGAGAATCGGCTGTAGACGAATCGATGATTACCGGGGAGCCTATCCCAGTAAATAAAATGGAAGGCGACAAGGTGAATAGTGGGACTATTAATGGTAACCAAGTTTTCATCATGAAAGCCGAAAAGGTGGGGAGCGATACACTTTTGTCGCAAATTGTACAAATGGTAAATGAAGCCAGTAGAAGTAAGGCGCCAATCCAAAAATTGGCCGACCGTATTTCGGCATATTTTGTTCCTATAGTGGTTTTGGTATCCATCATCACCTTTATAATTTGGGTGGTTTGGGGACCTGAGCCTGCCTATGTATATGCATTAATCAATGCAATTGCGGTTTTGATCATTGCGTGTCCCTGTGCTTTGGGATTGGCAACACCCATGTCCGTAATGGTGGGGGTGGGCAAAGGAGCTCAAAATGGGGTGCTCATAAAAAATGCCCAAGCATTGGAAACCATGGACAAGGTAGACACCTTAATAATAGATAAAACAGGAACCATTACTGAAGGGAAGCCAACCGTAGAAAAAATAGAAGCTTTTGAAAATGGAACTGGCGACCATAATTTGTTGGTGCAATATGTGGCATCTCTTAATAGCAATAGTGGACACCCTTTGGCAGAAGCTATTGTAAAGCATGCTAAAAGCCAAAACATAAAGGTTTTGGAAGTAGATAAATTTGAATCCTTGACAGGAAAAGGTGTTCAGGGAACCGTAAATGGAACAGCTGTGGCTTTAGGGAATTTGAAATTGATGGAGGAAATAGGTGCAACCATCACTCCTGAAATGGATCGAGAAGTTCAAACTTTTCAAGAGCAGGGAAAAACAGTGTCCTATTTGGCTATGGATGCAAAAGTGAAAGGCTATGTGGTGATTGGCGATAAAATAAAGGATACTAGTGCTAAAGCGATTAAGGAGCTTCAGGATTTGGGAATAGAAGTACTAATGCTTACGGGGGATAATGAGAAAACGGCCCATGCCGTAGCATCGGAGCTTAATGGTATTCATTTTAAGGCAGGGTTGATGCCAGAGGATAAACTGAAGGAAGTAGCGCAGTTGCAAAGTCAAGGAAAGATAGTTGCTGTGGCGGGAGACGGTATCAATGATGCGCCAGCCTTGGCCAAAAGTGATGTGGGGATTGCTATGGGCACGGGCACCGATGTGGCTATTGAAAGTGCCATGATTACTTTGGTGAAAGGTGATTTGCAAAGTATTGTCAAGGCAAAAAATCTCAGTCATGCCGTCATGAAAAATATCAAACAAAATTTATTCTTCGCGCTTATTTATAATACCATTGGAGTCCCTGTTGCGGCAGGAGTCCTCTATCCGTTTTTTGGGGTGTTGTTGTCGCCTATGTTGGCCGCCCTGGCTATGAGTTTTAGTTCGGTATCGGTAATTGCCAACGCTCTTAGGTTGCGACGTACGGTTATTTAAATGTTAAGGGTTTTAGGTTTTATTGTTGATTGTTAGAGAAATAGAGCTGTGGTGGGCACTACAGAGCTTCTAAGTGAATATTATGTAAAATTTATGAAAAAAATCGATGAAACGCTTGTTTTTTACGTTTAATTGCATAAATTTGCTACAGTTAACGCCTTAAATCTAAACTATGAAAACTAAATTTACCCTATTAAGTATTGTTTTTATACTTGTTACGGGCATTGGTTTTGCCCAAAAGAATAAAGAGGAGTCTCCTAGTATTATTAGCGGTAAGGTCTCTATTGCAAAGTACCATGACAGAGATCAGTTGGAGCATATGCAAAAAGGAGAGTTGTTGGAGCTCTATAAGGAGCGAATTGAAGTTATCGTAAAAATCTTGCCTAATATTGCTTTTGCTACCAAGCCTGGTATTACAATGGCGTCTATGGGAATTCCTGAGACAAAGGATAACAAAAAAGCCCTGGAGGATAATATTGAAGCTTCCAAGGACTATTTTGAAAGTACCATCGAATTTCAAAAACGTATTTTACCTTATTCAGATAAATCTAATTTAATCATGGCTATTCTTTTTTATGAGGAAACATTAAAATCGTTACATACGTACGACGATTTTTAATAGTTCATAAAACGAATAGTGTATAAGGTATGCTATCAAAACTCAAAAAGAAACCCCAATATGATGATGGGGTTTTTTTCCGAGTTGGAGAAGCAGTAGTTAAAAAAGTCATTACAATATCATAATATAAAGTGTACCCCTGCTTTTAAAATTGAGAAGTAATTTTGTAACGACCAAATAAGTTAAGATTGAAATTTCTTAAAGTATTAAAGAAATTCTGTAATGTATTGAAAGTAAGATGATTCTTTCCTTATAATTATTAAAAGTAGGCTTTAGACTACAATTATATTGAAAAGATGTATTTGAACGACTTTTTTTGTATTTCGTAGAATTTGTTTATACTTTTGATGTATCAACAGTTAGAAGACCCTTAATCTATTAATAATTACATTACTTATGAAAAACTTTACTCAGACTCTATGTTTGTTTCTTTTGGCTGCGGTTAATCTGTTTGCCCAACAGGAGAAAGGAATCATAGGAACCACAAACTGGTTAAACAACTGGACCGAATTTAGACCCAACCATGTAGACTATGGTGAACCAACTCAAATCTTGAGTGGGAATATTTCACAAGACACTAAGCTTTACAAAAAGGATACCTATTTATTATTAGGTAGCGTGTTTGTAACAGAAGGAGCCACACTTACAATTGAACCAGGAACTGTAATCCTTGGAGATTTTAAAACCAACGGAACTTTGGTAGTAAGTAAAGGTTCTAAAATTGTTGCTGACGGAATGGAAACCGACCCGATTATTTTTTCTTCCAATAGAAGTGTGAAGAAAGAAGGTGACTGGGGAGGGGTGTTCATTCTTGGAGATGCGCCAATCAATAAATTTGGAAACGGATCTTCTGTGAATTACGGATTACGCCCTACTTCTTTTGAGTATATCAACTATGGAGGAGAGAATATAGAATCCGATTCTGGAATTTTTAGATATGTAAGAATTGAATTTGCGGGAAGACGTACCAAGGAATTTGGTTTCTTCAACGGATTGACACTTGCGGGTGTTGGAAATAAAACCGTTGTTGAAAATGTAATGGTTAGCTATTGTGAAGGAAATTCATTCAGCGTGATTGGAGGAGAATTCAATATGACACAGATGGTGTCTTTCAGAAGTAGCAGCGATGACTACAAATTTAACTACGGTGCACAATGTCATATTACCAATTCATTGGCTATCCGTTCGCCATATGTATCTGGAGCCGACGGCTCTAGATGTATGTATGTTGCTTCTTATGAAGATAAGAATGAAGTAGACCTTACCAAAAAAGGAACGGTAGTAAAAGCTGAAAACTTAACTTTGGTAAATGTTAGCGACAATTTAGCTTCCGATATCGAAGTAGGTTTGGTTAAAGAGGCCCTGTACATTGCACAACATGCATCGTTGGAAATGAGCAAGAGTGTCATCTCTGGTTTTAATCCAGCGGTAATTCTTGACGACCACATTACTATCAATAATAAGAACTTAGACCGTATCAAGTTCAGTGAAATGTATTTCAACAACTGCAACGGAAATATTTTCACCGAACACAATTCCAATAATGAAGATTTGGAAAACTGGTACGGAAACCGCGCGTTTTTTAACGTATACTCTAAAGGAAGTGACTCTGAAACGTTTATCGATTTAGCCAATTCAAAACGTCCTGACTTTAGATTGCGTATCAACAAAATTTATGCTTCCAATGCCGACTAGGCATTGGAAGATTTCCTAAGATGATTTTATAGGAGATACAATAGGGTGTGCTAATATTTCAAAACTACAGGAGATATAAGCAAACCCTTTTAGACCCTAAATCGGATTGATAAAACTGAAATCACGATATGACATTCTTGACCTTTAAGGTCTAAGAATTTGAGAATGAATAATTGCTAAATGTAATTGAATGCAAAAAACTACTATCTTAAACAGACTTACTTTGCTATCTGGTTTCTGTATTTGGTTGTTCGTGCAACAAACAAATGCCCAGTTGGTCATTGGTACGCCTAACTTAGGATTTAGTCAGGCTTGTGCCAGTGAGTCGTTCAATACATATAATGTAACATTCGTGTTTTCTCCAGAAGCTATATTGGAAGCTTCCAACCAATTCATCATCGAAATGTCTGATCCCGAAGGGGATTTTTCAACTCCTACAACAATATTCACTTCACAGCCAGGAGCTGTTACTGTGTCACCGGCAACTTTAAGTTTTTCATTGCCGACCACTACAGCTGGAGAAGGGTATAAGCTGAGAATAAAAAGTACAGCTCCTGTTGCTACAAGTGCAAAATCTACAGCCTTTGCGGCCTATTATAAAATTCAGGATAGCCCTTTTTCAATTAATAACTTGGTGTCCACTGGCGCATTTTGTTCTGGTGGAAGCTATTTGTTAACTATTGATAATCCTGGAACGGGAGAAAATGATTCTCCTTTAAATTATCCATCCCTAACCTTTAATTGGTTTAAGGAAACAGGACCTACTACGGCGGTTTTCATTTCACAGGGAACAACCTTGTCGGTTAATCAGGAAGGAACCTATTTTGCTGAAACCAATTATGGAACCTGTACTTCCAACTCGTTCTCAAATAGAGTAACTATTAGTGAAGTGTCCGCAGGTGAGGCCGATGCTACCATTGCTTCAAGTTTGGGAAATCCGTTTTGTCCAGATCAAGGAATGACCACTTTGGCAACCATAGGTGGTGTAAGCTACCAATGGTATAAGGATGGTGCTGCCATTTCTGGAGCAACAGAGCAAACCTATCAAACTAATGAATCTGGATTTTATTCAGTAGAAGTTGATTTGGGAAGTTGTGAAACCTCCGGTTCTATTGATTTAATCAGTGAGAGTTTTGAAAGCGAAATTAATGTTCCTGCGGAAAATCAATTGGAAGAGGGAGACTATTTATGGGTAGAAGTAACTACAACGGCTAACAACCCTATTTATGAATGGTATTTTAATGGCAGTTTGATTCCTGAGGCTACAGAAGCTAGTTATGAAGCATATGACTACGGTTCCTATAAAGTTGTGATTACAGAAACCACAGGATGTGAGACTTCACAAGAATTCACCTTTGTAATTGGAGAACCTATCGATCCCTTCCCGGAAGTAGGGAACATCCCTAATCTTATCAGCCCTAACGGCGACGGTATCAATGATACTTGGGTAATTCCACAGCAATATGTGAGTGGTTCCAATACCGAAATTGTGATTATGGATAGCCGTGGTAAAGTAGTGCATCAAACTAATAATTATATGAACAATTGGCCTGAAAACCAATTGGGAGTTAGCAGTGTAAATCAAGTATTTTATTATATCATAACTAGTCCTGGACAAGACTCTAAAAAAGGTTCTATAACCGTTGTAAAGTAACATGAAAGCGTACCTTTTGGCCATAGTACTACTAATCTGTTCCGTACAGATGACCTATTCTCAAGAAGAGGATGGGGTAGTATCGTTTGCTATACCGGTACGTAATTCTTTGCGTTTCAATAGATATGTGTTAAATCCAACTTTCAGTTTTGTAAGGGAACAACACAAATATCTTAGTTTCAATAATAAAAGGGAATGGGTGCAGTTTGAAGATGCCCCACAAACCTATTTAGGAAGTTTTTCCGGTAGGTTTAAGGAAAACATTGGAATGGGAATTGGACTGTTCCAACAAAATTATGGAGTCCTGACTACTTTTGGCGGACTTTTGAACTTCGCTTACAACGCACAGTTAAATCGTGAAAACAATCTTACGTTCGGATTGAATGTTGGCGCTTATAAAAGTGGTGTGAATAATGGAAATGTTGTGACTAATTATGACGATCCTTCATTGAACAACATTCCTTCCAATTTTTTACTGACCATAAACCCTGGAATCAATTATGGTACAGGCTTTTTCGATTTTGGACTAGCGTTGACCAATTTGGTGCTTTATAATGTCAATGCTTCTCAGCTTATCAAGGACATTCCAGATCAGGGAATACAAGGACATGTTATGTATACAGGTTATATGGACAGCCGAGGTTTCTTCGATCAAAGTAGATTCCAAGCTTTGGTAAGATCGGAGTTCAGATCAGATGAAACCATTGTATCAGGTTTGGCTATGTTAATGGTGCCTAAAGGTATTTGGGGACAAGTGGGATACAATACCTTATATGGAGCGTCTGCAGGAGTGGGATTGAACATCACCTCGCAAATTGCCATTGAATATAATTTTGAAAAGGCTGTTGGTGAGTTCACCGATTTTGGTCCTTCACATGAAATTACTCTTGCCTACAGATTTAATAATACAGAACGTTTTTATTATAGTAGAGAAGACAAGGTGAGTGCCATTGTCTTCCCTGAAAAGAGAAGAAAACCTGCTTCCAAAAAGTCTAAACAACAGGCAGAAGCCAATAGAAAAGCGGCTATTGCTCGTAGAGAAGAAGCAAAGGCTAAGGCTGAGGAGGATGCTAAATTAGCAGCAGAAGCTAAAGCATTGGCAGATGCCGAAGCAGCAAAATTGGCAGCGGAGGCTGAAGAGACACGTTTGGCAAAAGAAGCCGAAAACAGGGCATTGGCTGAAGAGCAAGCTAGATTAGCAGAGGAAGCGGCAGCTAAAGAAAAGGCTGAGGAGAATGCAAGATTGGCTGCAGAAGCTGAAGCTCAACGATTGGAAGAGGAAGAACGTGCTAAGGCCGTTGCGGAAGCTAAGGCAAAAATTGCAGCGGAGAAGAAAGCAAAAGCAGCAGAAGAAGCTCGCTTGGCTGCTGAGGCTGCAGCAATAGCAAAAGCTAATGAGGAAGCTAGGTTGGCTGCCGAAGCAAGAGCTAAAGCACAAGCTGAGGAACAAGCAAGATTGGAATCTGAAGCAAAAGCTAAGGCTCAAGCCGAGGAAGAAGCAAGGGGAGCTGCTGAAGCTGCAGTAAAAGAAAAAGCAGCAGAGGAAGCTCGATTGGCCGCTGAAGCAAAAGCTAAGGCTGAGGCAGAAGAGCAAGCAAGATTGGAAGCAGAAGCATTGGCCAAAGCTCAAGCCGAAGAGGAGGCACGATTGGCTGCAGAGGCTGAAGCTAAAGCAAAAGCTGAAGAAGAGGCCAGATTGGCTGCTGAAGCAGAAGCTGCAAGATTGGCGGAGGAAGCTAAAGCTAAGGAAGTGGTATCCGACAAGCAAAAGGCTATGGAGGCCACAGACGATTTGGCCAAGTCTATGAATGAAATTACGAAGTTGACCGAAACGGATAGTACGGCACAAGTAGACTTAATCACGAGATATAAGGAAGCCATCGCGATAAAGAATCAGGATCTTAAGGATTTGAAAGAGGAAAATGATTTGGGTGATCAAGGAATTGTAGTAGCTCCAAAACCATTTAAGAGTATCTCTGCCGAAAACAGAGCCATCGAAGCCTTGAAGGCAGATATCGATCAAATCATCGATACCCGCACCCAGCGTATTGAAGAATTGGAAGAGCTATATGAACAAAGACTTCAGTTTGCGCCAATAGAAAATGATCCTGTAATGCTGTATTACAAGAAAACTATTAAGCGATTAAAGTCTGAACAATTGAAAGCCATGGATACCAAAGCAAGTTTAACCACGACTTTGGAAGGCATCAACAGAGCTACCGAAATAGAAAGAAAACGTAGAATCAAACGTGCAGCCTATGACAATGAAGATGACCGATACATGCGCGATAGGTTGGCATTGAAAAATATCAAGCAAAGTACGCCATTGAGATCGGCGCCATTAAAAACGGAAGAATTCAATTTTGGAGAAGACCTTGGAGGAAATATCCAAATTGTGAAAAATGTTAAGAATGTAGAAAGTGGTTATTACATGATTTTGGCGGTACACAATGATGTTGCCAAAAGAGATGATTTCTTAACAAAAGTGGTGTCGTCTGGAAGAACCGATGTGGATTTCTTCTTTGACGTAAATACCAGTAAATATTACATCTATTACCAAAAATTTGATGCTATCGAACAGGCTAATGAAGCGATGAAATCAAAAGGTAATAGACCATATAATCAGAAGCTGTCAATAATTAAAATAGAGAATTAAGTATTTAAAAATTAGAAAATTGAATTAATAGTAGTAATGGCAAGCCCGTTTTCTGCAATGCCCCTTGGAGGAAATAGGATTTAAAAACAGAAACACCATGAAAACGCCTACTTATTATAGACCTTACCTTTTAGGTTTATTTCTGTTACTGATGAGCTTTGGTACAATGGCCCAAACCTATGAGCCATTTACCATTCGAGAGAATCTGGAAGTAAAAGGTAGTATGTTGGTTATAGGGAACAACATTCTTGGAGAAGATAATTTGCCAGGAAATGACAATTCCGTAGATAACCAAGATGTGGACATGCAGTATATCGATATCGATTCCGATGCTTCCACTTTTAGCTCCAGTAGTGCCGATATAGTATTGCCACCTCAAGAAGATGGAAGTGAAACTACTTGTTATTCGGTGGCATATGCCGCATTGTACTGGGGAGCCATGCTTCAAAGTGGTGATAGATCCGAAATCAACCAAATTAAATTCAAAACTCCGGAAGGCACTTCATATGTAGATATTACCGGAGAGCTCATTTACGACGCCATTGTCGAGCCGATTATTTCAGAAGATGACGAGCCAGGAAATACACCATATGCCTGTTATGCCGAGGTAACGGATATTTTAAACGATTTAACAGACATTGAAGGAACTTACACTGTTGCCAATGTGACTTCAAGTGAAGGATTCAATTTTTCGACGGGACTGTCTGCAGGATGGACCCTTTTTGTGATTTATGAGGATCCTAGCCTACACATGAAATCCTTCACAACCTTTGACGGTTTCAGTCATATTTATGATGACCATTACGAAGAAATTCCAGTAGATGGTTTTACAACCCCTCCGGCAGGGCATATCGATTTACAGTTCGCCTATGCCGTTTTGGATGGTGATAAAAATAAAAGAGCAACCAAACTTGAAATCAACAATAAAGAGGTAACCACACCGTTAAGACCTGCCAATAAGTTCTTTGGGTCGGTTATTGAAAATACCAATGGGGTTTCGTACCCAAGAAATCCTTCCGGGACAAATACCTTGGGATATGATACTGGGTTCTTGGAAATTATTAATTCAGAACCGGAATTTATTGGTTATAGCGAAACGTCGGCCTCCTTTACATTACAGGTGGCCCAAGGACAGGCAGATCCTTTGTTTTCGTTTTTCAGTGCCTTTGCAGTAGATATTATTTCGCCAGAAATAGAGTTAGTGAAAATTGTAGAAGATGAATTTGGGAATGAAATAAATGGAGACGATGTTATTTTAGGTCAAAACCTGTTCTACGAAATAAGCTATCAAAACATAGGAAACGAAGATATTACCAATTTTACGTTAACCGATATCCTTCCTGAAAATATTGTTTTTGATCCAGCTACAGATATTGATTTGACCAACTCAGGAGGTGCAACATTGTTGTCTTACGATCCTGTAACACGTACTATTGTGTTTGACATTCCTGATGAATCTGTAGAGTTTGGAGATCCTGTGTTTGTGATTCGTTTAGCGGTACAGGTAGTTCCAAATTGTTACGATTTAAGTCAGGCTTGTTCCAATGAAATCGTAAATCAGGCGTTTGCAACTTATACTGGAGCAATTAGCTCCATTACTGTGGAAGACCAACCAAGTTACGTATCTGTAGAATGTAATAGCTTTCCACAACCAACCAACTTTTTGGTGGATATTTCTAATTGTGATTATGAAAGAGAAGAAGTGCTGTGTGGCGGAAGTGTTGAATTAACTGCAGCCGATGGTTATGAATCCTACTCTTGGTCAACCAGCCCAACTGGTTCACCGGTTATAGGAACAACACAGACCATTACGGTAACCGAAACAGGAACCTACTATGTAAACAATACTGCTCCGGCAACTTGTTTGTCAATAGAAGAAGAGGTAACAGTGGTGTTGTACGGATCAACCCAAACAAATCCAGTGATTCCTTATGCAGATGAAGTAGTCATCTGTCCAAACGATGGAAAAGAACTGCCGAATATCTTTTTATGTGGGGCTAACGATTCACGTGATATTTTAACTGGAATTAGTGATGCTGCTTCTATAATCTGGGAGAAATTGGATGAGTCTAGCTGTGAGGCAGTGGCAACGCCAGATTGTGCCAACGAAAATGATGCCTGTACTTGGAACCAAGTAGGAACAGGTCCAGATTTTATGGCTAACACCTCAGGACAATTCAGGTTGGTAATCAACTATCCAGGGGGGTGTTACAGTATTTTTTACTTCAATGTATATCAAAATTTATTGAATCCTACAGCAACAGCTCAGGACATCATTTGTGAAACACCTGGTCAAATTACCGTAGGAGGTGTACCTTCGGGGTATGAATACAGTATTGATGGTGTGAATTACCAATCTAGTAATGTCTTTACGGTGAATTCCCCAGGATATTATACCATTTACATCCAACAAACAGGAGTAGATACCAACCCTTGTATTTTCGAGACACCGAGTGTACATGTGATGGAAAGAGAGTTTTCTGTGGTTAGTAACATTACCCAACCAGAATGTTATGGTGACTTCGGAAGTGTGCATTTAGCAGTTAATGAAGCCTTACCGCAATATTACTATAGCCTTTACCAAGGAGGAACTTTTGTAGATGGCGTTGGACCTATCATGGCGAGCGATTATGAATTTGCCTCATTAAACCCAGGAGTATATACGGTTAATGTAAGTACTGATGATGGATGTTTGCATACAGAAGAAATTGAAATTGTAGATCCGCCAATGATTGAGGTGTCTGCAGCCTTAACAACACCGCTTACCTGTACGGATGGGGTGATTACAGTTTATGCTTCTGGAGGAACGCCTCCATATTATTATTTTGCGGATAGTGATACGGATTTCCAATCATCTCCAGAAATTGTAGTATCCACACCTGGATTATATGAAATTACGGTGATGGATGCCAATAACTGTACGGCAACCACGACTATAAATGTGGAAGCTATCCCAGCACCGGAATATATTATTTCTCAGACGAATATTACTTGTATAAGTTCTGGAGATACGGGAACCATAACTATTGAAGTTGTAGATGCCAATGGAAATGCATTACAGTTCAGCATCGATGGTGGATTGACTTTTGTAAGCTCACCAGTATTCACGGGTCTTTCAGAAGGGGACTACGAAGTTGTTCTTCAATATACCCTGGGAAGTTCGGTGTGTCTGACGGAACCACAGACGGTGACCATCACGGCCAACGACCCAATCGTGGGCGTAGCCGAGTTGACGGCACCCTATACCTGTACCAGTACCGGGACTATCACGGTAAATAACGTTTCCGGTGGCGTAGCCCCATACAGCTATAGCCTTGACGGAGTGACCTTCCAATCGGGCAGTACCTTTACGGGACTGACCGCTGGCACCTACACGGTGACCATTCAAGATTCCACAGGATGTACCTATATCACAGCTCCAATCGTTATAGAACCTTTGGATCCTCCAACAGATGTAGAGTTTACCAGCACGCCTGTGACCTGTCCGTCGAACACGGCTACAATTACAGTTGCTACGGTAACGGGGGGCACTGGAGCCCTGGAGTACCAGATCATCGCACCGGCCTCCGCAGCAACGGCTTACCAGGCCTCGAACGAATTTGCCGGACTTGAGCCGGGCACCTATACCTTCCAGGTGAAGGATGCCAACGACTGTACCTATACGGAAACCTATACCATCGATCCGCTTCCGGCGCTTACCATGGGAGCTGTCCTTGTAAAGGACCTTGACTGTACTATATCTCCGGATGCCATCATCGAAGGGACCATAGGCGGAGGGACCCCACCATATACCTATGCGGTATCGATTGGCGGAGCTGCCTACAGTGCATTGGGCGCTACGGGAGCGACTTTCACCTATACTACGGCAACATCCGGGACCTACCAGTTCCAGGTAACAGATGCCAGTGGGTGTACGGCAGAAACGGGCGTG
>NZ_JCAPEU010000006.1:0-272581 GCF_059735265.1 Mangrovimonas sp. sgz306409 | reverse complement strand
GTTTGTTGTGGAGTACACCGAACCATCTACGGGGCAGAGCAAGGAGTTCAAGGCCCACTTTACCTTGAAGCGTTAGAATTTTCAAACGAAATAAATACTAAACAAAAAATCCAGAACTATTCAGTTCTGGATTTTTTGTGTTTAGAAATAGGAGTCTCAATTTTACTTTTGAAACATGCTATCCATAATAGTTTTAAGACCTTTAAAAGCAAAGTAAATTGCCAAACCACATACAAAAAGTGCAGCCAATAAAATGGGGATGTATAAAGGTTTTTCGGTATTGCTAAAGGCGATATATAACAAGGTAGGCCCCGCGAACATACAAACAAGGGATAGAGCCATTGTTTTAATGCCTTTTAAGAGAATCGTTTTATTGGTGCGTTTAGTTTCAGTTTCCATGGTTGTAATTTTCTATCGCGGTACGGACATTTTTATATTTGTTCAATAATTCCTGGGCTTTGTCTTCAGGAATTTGGAGTTCTTCCATTAGCATTCTGGTTCCTCTATTGACTAACTTATCGTTACTCAATTGCATGTCGACCATTTTATTTCCCTTTACACGACCTAATTGAATCATAGTACTCGTGGTAATCATATTAAGAATCAATTTTTGTGCAGTGCCTGCTTTCATTCTTGAACTACCCGTTACAAATTCGGGGCCTACAATAACTTCAATAGGAAATTGGGCAGTTTTGGATAGGGGACTTTGATGGTTACAAGTAATGCAGCCTGTAATGATATTATGTTGATTGCATTGCTCCAATCCCGAAATGACATAAGGTGTGGTTCCGGATGCAGCAATACCAACGACCACGTCTTTTGAAGAAATATCATATTGGGATAAATCTTCCCAAGCCTGGGTTGTAGAATCTTCGGCAAATTCAACAGCTTTTCTGATGGCGGAATCACCTCCGGCAATAAGTCCGATGACCAAATCATGTGGGACTCCAAAAGTAGGAGGGCATTCCGAAGCATCTAAAATTCCTAGTCTGCCACTAGTTCCAGCTCCAATATAGAAAAGGCGGCCTCCTTCTTTAAGTTTGGCAACAATTTGTGAGACCAAAGCCTCAATTTGTGGTAAGGCTTCTTCAACTGCTAAAGGAACGGTTTTGTCTTCGGCATTGATGTTAACCAATAGGTCCGAAAGACTCATGGCCTCTAGGTTGTTATAATTTGAATCTTGTTCTGTTGTCTTGATAAATTCCATGGTTCAAAAATACGTAATTTTAATTGCGTTAGTGATGGCAGCGGCATCCTTTTGCAAAGACTTTTGCAAAAGATATAGTGGACAGCACGCCCTTTTTGTTAAAAAAGGGAACGCCCAAATAGAAAAGAAAGGGCATAAAAAAAGGCCTCTATTAAGAAGCCTTTTTTGTGTGTATGATAACAATTACAATGAATTGATAATATTGTTGAAGGTTTCGCTAGGACGCATCACCTTGCTTGCCAATTCGAAACTTGGTTCGTAATAACCTCCAATTGATACTGCATGCCCTTGAACTTCGTTAAGCTCGGAAACAATATTCGTTTCGTTGTCTGTTAAGGCTTGCGCTATAGGTGCGAATACTGCTTGCAAATCGGCATCCGTAGTTTGAGCTGCCAAAGCTTGTGCCCAGTACATTGCCAAGTAAAAATGGCTTCCTCTATTGTCAAGTTCGTTAACTTTTCTAGAAGGTCCTTTTTTGTTCTCTAATAACTTTTCAGTAGCGTTATCCAAAGTGTCCGCCAAAACTTGCGCTTTAGGATGGTTTTGGGTTACGGCCATATGCTCAAAAGAAACTGCCAAGGCCAAGAATTCTCCAAGAGAATCCCAGCGCAAGTGGTTTTCTTCCAATAACTGCTCTACGTGCTTAGGTGCCGATCCACCAGCTCCAGTTTCGAACAATCCACCGCCATTCATCAATGGTACGATAGATAACATTTTGGCACTGGTCCCCAATTCCAAAATAGGGAAAAGGTCTGTTAGGTAATCACGCAAAACGTTTCCTGAAACCGAAATGGTGTCTTCACCATTTTTCATGCGCTCCAACGTAAATTTAGTTGCTTCGATAGGAGAAAGGATTCTTAAATCCAATCCTTCGGTATCGTGGTTTGGCAAGTAAGCATTTACCTTTTTGATCAATTCGGCATCGTGTGCTCTGTTTTCATCCAACCAGAATACGGCAGGTGTTTGGGATGCTCTAGCTCTCGTCACGGCCAATTTTACCCAGTCTTGGATAGGCGCGTCCTTAACTTGACACATTCTCCAGATATCTCCAGCTTCAACGTTGTGTTGAATTAAGGTATTTCCTTCGGCATCAATAACACTTACAGTTCCGTTTGCAGTGATTTCGAATGTTTTGTCGTGAGATCCATATTCTTCTGCTTTTTGAGCCATTAAACCTACGTTAGGAACAGTTCCCATAGTAGTTGGATCGAAAGCTCCGTGCTCTTTACAGAAATCGATAGTTGCTGTGTAGACACCTGCATAACTGCTGTCTGGAATTACTGCTTTGGTATCCTGTTGCTCACCTTTAGCATTCCACATTTGTCCAGAAGTACGGATCATGGCAGGCATAGAGGCATCGATGATGATGTCACTTGGTACGTGAAGGTTGGTAATACCTTTATCACTATTTACCATAGCCAAATCAGCACTGTTTGAAATTACAGCATTGATATCGGCTTCAATTTCCTTTTGCTTGTCTTCAGGAAGTTCTTCCAATTTAGCCAATAGGTTTCCAAGTCCGTTGTTGGCATCAACTCCAATAGATTTAAATGTTTCAGCATGTTTGCTGAATACTTCCTTGAAGTATACTTTTACAGCATGACCAAAGATGATAGGGTCTGACACCTTCATCATGGTTGCTTTCATATGTAAAGAGAAAAGAATGTTTTGATCTTTGGCATCTGCAATTTGAGCTTCCAAAAACTCCAAAAGGGCTTTTTTACTCATTACAGAAGCGTCGATGATTTCACCTTCCAAAATAGGGAAACTTTCTTTTAAAATGGTTTCATTCCCATTAGCATCTGTATGAACGATTTTTACAGAAGTAGCATGATCTAAGGTTACCGATTTTTCATTATGTGCAAAATCACCATGGTCCATAGTTGCTACATGCGACTTAGAGTCTGCCGACCAAGCACCCATAGAGTGCGGGTTCTTTTTAGCGTAGTTTTTAACTGCTTTTGGTGCGCGTCTATCAGAGTTTCCTTCACGCAATACCGGGTTTACAGCACTTCCTTTGATCTTATCATATTTAGATTTGATCATTTTTTCTTCATCAGATTTTGGTTCGTCTGGATAACTTGGAATGTTGAATCCTTGACTTTGCAATTCTGAAATGGCTCCTTTCAACTGTGGAATGGAAGCACTGATGTTTGGAAGTTTAATGATATTGGTTTCAGGTAACTTTACAAGCTCTCCTAATTTTGCCAAAGCATCTTCAACTTTTTGGTCTTCGGTCAAAGCTTCTGGAAAAGTAGCTAAAATTCTGCCGGCCAATGAGATGTCCTTGGTTTCTATAGTAATTCCTGACGATTTTGTAAACGCCTTAACTATTGGTAAAAATGACTGTGTAGCTAATGCAGGAGCTTCGTCAGTTTTTGTATAAAATATTGTAGGATTGTTTGACATTTAAGGTTTGTAATTTAATTAATAAAAACGCGCTTTTTTCAAAGCCTTGCAAATATACAAAAATCAACAAGTTATTTACGGTAGACTGACAATAGGTTGACAATTTGAAAATATTGTCGAATTTTCTTGGCTTAAAAGGAATTTTTATTGAGAAATTGTAGTAAAAATCTATTGGGTTTTGGAAGCCTTTTCTAGTCTATATTAATTCGTAAATGGGAAAGCAATCCTAACACCTGATCTTTTGAAAATTTCGCACCTTTTAGTTGATTGTGTTCTGGATTGAAAGTGTAATTGAAGGAGGTTCTAAAATCGGTGTCTTTTAAGTTGGTTTGGTCAAACTGAGTGTTTTTGAGATCGCAATTATGAAACACTGCTTTGGAAAGATCGGTTTGAGTGAAATCGCAATTTTGAAGGTTGCAATCGGTAAAGTGAATACCTCTTAAATTCAAATTATAAAAGGATGCAAAGTTTAATTGACAGTTGTTGAGTTTAAAACTTAGCAAAAATGGATCACACTTATGAAATTGGGCACCGGTGAGCTTGCATTCTCTAAAGGTAATTTCCTTTAAAGAGGCATGGGCCATATTGACATTGCTTAAATTACAGTTGATAAACTCACATTCCATGAAGGAACTATTGGAAATATCGCCTTCAGCAAAATTGCAATTGTCAAAAATACAACAATCGTATTCTCCCTTTTGAAGGGGAGTGTTCACGAAATCTTCGCTTTTGAATATTTGGTCAACTATGCTTAGGCTCATAAAAGTTCTTTATTGCGAAAGTAGGTAAAGTTAAGGGATAATCCTTTAATCTGTTTTATTTGACGTTTATCAGATATATTGAAAAGGGCTCTTTAAGATTTGATACATTTAATTTTCATTTTAAAATTGTTTTATATTGTTGATTTTCAATGTCTAAAATAGTTTCTTGTATGAAGCGCCTTTCAGTTTCCATTGTGTTGGTAATCCTTATGTTGTCGACGTTTTTATATGTCCACCAACCTAATAGACATATTATGAACGATAATGCGACAGTGAGAATTATTGAGACCGAAAATGGCTTTGAAATTCGTAGAAATAATAAGCCATTTTATATAAAAGGTGCGGGAGGGGAGCCTTATTTAAAAGAACTTTCGGATGCAGGGGGCAATACTTTACGATTGTATGATACCACAAATACCACAGCAATATTAAATGAGGCTTTAAAATACGACATTGCTATTATTTTGGATATCCCTTTACCAGATTATAATCGATATGGATGGGCGTATGAAGATGACTCTAATATTGAATTGATGAAGACTAGGATTAGGGACTATGTTTTGGAGCATAAGGACCATCCTGCGTTGTTGATGTGGAATTTGGGAAATGAGCTCATGTTCCCATTTAATTTTGGAAATAATGATTTTATAGATGCATTCAATGCCATGGTGGATCAAATCCATAAGATTGATCCCAATCACCCAGTAGGAACTACAGTAGCTGGAGCTTCAAGAAGACAAGTGTTGTCAATTCATTTTAACACTTCTCTTGACATTGTTAGCTATAACATGTTTGGGAATTTACAGGATTTACATCGAAATCAAACACAGCTCAATCTAGTGACTAATCCTTTGCCTTATTACATAAGTGAGTGGGGGATACATGGGCCTTGGGAGTACAAAAAAAATTCTCTTTGGAATAAAATATACGAACCAACTAGCGTGGAAAAGGCTAAACTTTATAAGGAACAATACCTTTCCTATATCGATGCAGATAGCAAAGGGATAGGAAGTATTGCCTTTTATTGGGGAGACAAACATGAGGGGACTCCAACATGGTTTAACATTTTTGATGAGGAAGGATGTAAATCTAATGTGTATTATGCTTTAAAAGAGGTTTGGAGCGGTGTAAAACCATTCGAAGATGCACCACATATTTCTCAAATCCTTTTAAACCAAAAAGTGGATTCTGATTTACAGCTCTATAGTCCTAATGATATATTAGAGGCTGTTTTATTGTTTGAAGACACCACCTCAAAATATACCTTTAAATGGGAAGTTCTAAAGGAAGGTATAGGTTTTGGAACTTCGTCTAAACAAGAGATCAATGTATTGGACAAGGACAATATTTCAATAAGCAAAATGTCTCGCGTTCAGTTTCAAGCCCCAAAGGAAGAAGGTGCATACAGGCTTATGGCTTATGTATACGATGATCATCAAAACTTTGCAACGGCCAATATTCCATTTTTTGTCTTAAAGAAGGATTGATATGCAAATTCAGGCTCCAAATAAAAAAGAAAAACGTAACCTCAGAATTTTGATTGTTCTAGGTTGCATTAGTATACTTAATTTTTTGTATTGGTTTTTCAAACCAGATTTGGTTGAAAGCAGATTATTATTTGTTTTGCTTACCTGTGTCATAATATTTGATGTTTTTAGGATCATTTACATCTGGTACCATTATTGGGATTTGTCTATCCCGGATAAACCAAAATTGAAGAAAGCTTTTAGTATTGATGTTTTTACCACCTATTGCCAAGGAGAGCCCATTGAAATGGTTGAGAAAACATTATTGGCCATTTCTGATATGGAGGTACCCCACAAAACCTATCTATGCGACGAGGAAGGCAATGCACGGTTAAAAGAGTTTTGCGAAATCCGTGGCATCATTCATGTAACAAGGGATAATAGAATAGATGCAAAAGCGGGAAATATCAATAATGCCTTAAAACAGGCTACTGGAGATATTTGCATCATTTTGGACCCAGACCATGTTCCTGAGCCCAATTTCATTTTAGAGGTAATCCCTTATTTTGAAAATGATGAGATTGGCTTTGTGCAAACTGTTCAAGGTTATTACAACCAAGATGAGTCCTTAGTAGCAAAGGGAGCCGCAGAACAAACCTATCTTTTTTATGGGCCGTTGATGATGACCATGAACTCTTACGGAACCGTGAATGCCATTGGAGCCAATTGTGCGTTTAGAAGAAAGGCATTGGATTCTATAGGAGGACATGCTTCTGGACTTTCTGAAGATATGCATACCAGTATGCAGCTTTATGCTAAAGGATGGAAGTCGGTTTACTTGCCTAAAATGTTAACCAAAGGATTAGTACCAAGTAGTCTTGGAGCTTATTATAAGCAACAGTTAAAATGGGCAAGAGGTACCTTCGAATTGTTGGTGAGTACATACCCTAGACTATTTTCAAAATTTACTTGGCGTCAAAAGCTACACTTTGGCATTTTGCCGCTTCATTATTTAACAGGGTTTATTTATCTGTTTTGTATGCTCATCCCGATTTTGTCACTGTTTCTTAGTACATCACCTTGGAAAGGAAACATTTATAATTTTGGTTTCATTACGTTTCCTGTTTTATCCTGCCTCGTGGGCATTAGAATGTATGTGCAGAAATGGCTTGTCAAACCTAAAGAAAGAGGTGTACACTTTACGGCAGGATTGTTGATGCATTCTGCCTGGTGGATCTATATTTTAGGAACAATTTATACCCTTATCAGAAAAAAGGTCCCTTACATCGCAACTCCTAAGACAAATACTGAAAACACAAAATTCACTCTTGTTTTACCAAATCTTATTTTGGGTGCAATGTCAATTATTGCGATTGTGTATGGACTCAAAAGAGATTTTACGCCTTTCTCAATTTTTATGTCCTTTTATGCTCTTTTCAATGCATTCGACATGTTTTATACCTTAGCCTTTGCCTATGGAGGGGAGGCAAAGAGTAAAGCTCAAAAGGAGGAAAGTTTTATTTCTAAATTTAATTCTTACGCTTTCAATATTTGGCAGAAAGTGGCTGTTCCGGCAGTATGTTTTTTGGTTTTGGCTAGCGGATTTTTGCTCTTTCAAAGTGAACGTATAAAAATAAGAGGTTTTGCTACCGAAATAAAAGCTGATAAAGAGCCTTATAAAATGTTGGGGGCTTTTGTGCCTGGTAAAGATGATGGTATGACTTCATTGAAGGAAGCTGACAAGTTTTCAAGAGAATTAGGAACTTCTCTGGACATTGCCTCTTTTTATCTAGCTTGGAACAAAGAAGAAAATGATATTCCACTTTCTTATTTAGATTCTATTTATGCCAATAATGCCATCCCAATGATTACTTGGGAACCTTGGATTCATACGTTTGAAAGTGATTCAATTCAGGAGAAAAATGTATTTCAATTAATTAATAAAGGAGTGTTCGATTCCTATATTTCTGAATTCGCGGTAAAATTACGAGAGCTTAAAAATCCTGTCTTTTTAAGGTTCGCCCATGAGTTTGACAATCCTTTTTATCCATGGTATAGTAATGAGGAGAATGCGAGCAAGGAGTTTAAGGAAGCTTGGAGATATGTGTACGTAAAGTTTATGGAGGTGTATGCCGATAATGTAATTTGGGTGTGGAATCCTTGGAAAGCAGAAAACATCGAGGACTTTTATCCTGGCGATCATTATGTGGATTGGGTAGGTGTGAATGTTCTAAGTTATGACATAGATTCCATTCCTGAAGAAATGAAAACGTTCAAATTAATGTATGATCCGTTTCACATCATGTTAGAATACGTTTGTGACAAACCAGTGATGATTTCGGAATTTGGTTCCTTGGGAAATGAACAGAACAAGCGAAAATGGATTAACGACGCTTTTAAGGTTTTATATGGAGAGTTTCCTGAAGTCCAATCTATAGTGTTTTTCAATTCAAACCGAGATAATAATCATCCTGATGGTTATGAGGCTAACGAAACCTTTGATTGGAGCATTCAAGGAAATAGGGTTGCCTATCATTATTTCAAGCCATGGGATACTAATAATAAGAATAAGGAGGTTGAGCAGAAAAATAAAAGGGCTTTAGAGACTTCACTTAAAATGAATGACAACCTAGATTTTTTGCTTCACAAATTTCAAGGAGTGAACATGAAAAAAGGGCAAAACTGGAAAACAGATTACCATGTTTTAACACGGGAAAGGTTAGGGCAAGATTTTGCTGAAATGAAGGACTTGGGTATTAATACCATCAAGTTTATGGAAAACGATACTTATGATTACAATTTGCTAAGTATTTCCAATGAATATGGACTGAAGGTAGTTTATAGTTTTTTTGTTCCCGAAACAATAGATTTCCTAAAAGATTCAATTTCACCAATTACTTTAAAAAATCATATCATTGAGAAAATTCAAGAGCGAAAGAATGAAAACCATATTGTTTCTTGGGCCATTGAAAATGATATTCTGAAGCACCAAAAAAGAGTTTATGGTGTGGAGGAACAATTTTTTCAAGGGAAGGCTTATTTAAAATGGTTGGATGATTTGATTTTGGAGATAAATACTATAGATCCAAACAGACCAGTTTCCTTGACTACTACTGTTAATCGCGACGGACTTGTAAGTCTTCAAAAAATACAGGAGAAACTTAAAAGAGACTTCGTAATTGGTTTACATGTTGTAAATAAAGACTATTATGCCCCGATGGCAAATTATTTGAATAGTAAATCTCTAGATTTTTTGATATCTGATATTGAGGTTAAAAATTTAATAAAACTAAAGCCTAAGGAAACGACATTTTGTTTGTCTGAATGGCAAGACCGTTTTGAAGTGAACAGACTTACTTTTGATGGTTTGGTAGATAGGGAAGGACGATTTAAGAAGGAATATTATGATTATGTTAGTTATACCAACTTGAATGCAAATGTTCAAAACTCTCCAACTGTTAAAGTTTTAAAGCCCTATAAACATTTAACTCCGGGCTACGCTTTCACCTATAGTGCTATGGAGTATGATGATAGCATAGGATGGCATATCCCAACAGAGAGTGAAAATATATCAGGTTACGAATGGTCTTTGGTGAAAACAAATTCTAAAGGCGATTTTTTAACCATTAACAGAGTAGGGAACTCTCAGAAAGTAGATATATACATACCTAAAGATTACAATGATTACAGGATTTTGCTTACTGTAAAGAGAGGAGAAATCATGTATAACTATTTAACTAGGTTGGATTACCAAAATGAATAAAAACAAAAGCCATATCATTGTAGATAAACTACCTTGACATGGCTTTCTGAAACAGTTACTTCGTGACCTAATTAACTTACCGTCAAATCAGCCGAGTAGAACTCATGCTCCATCGTCCTTTTCAATTCAAGTTTCACTGTTTCAATGAAACACTTACTAACTTTCAAAATGTATTGCCGTGTTAATAAATGTTTCAATTGTTTTTCTTGATGTATAATATATAAACAATTATACATTGTTTCCTACCTAAACAATCACTTTCGCTTATGCTTCCTTTGGGAACTTTCAATTTTACTAGTTATTGACTGTTTGCACATTCAATACTTTTTAAAATATCATGGTTTGTAAAAACCTCGAAAAACAATTTATAAAGAACGTTGTCTTTATACGTTTAATATAAATCCAAATTATAAACCATTTGAAACCAACATGATGTTGTTATTAGAACGTTATGCTAAATTACGACAAAAAAGCCTGATTTAAAAGAGATTATGTGCTTAATTATTAACTTTTTATGAACTTGACTTGTAAACATTAGTTCATAAAAAAAGCCTTGAAAAATTCAAGGCTTTGTATTGTAAGGAAATTAGAAGATTATTTTCTAACCTCTTTAATTCTAGCTTTTTTACCTGTAAGACCTCTAAAGTAGAAGATTCTTGCACGTCTAACTTTACCTCTTTTGTTAACTTCAATTTTTTGAAGTGCAGGCAAGTTGATTGGGAAAATACGCTCTACACCAACTGTTCCAGACATTTTTCTGATAGTGAAAGTCTCAGAGCTTCCAGAACCTTTGCGTTGCAATACAACACCTTTAAAGAACTGTGTTCTTACTTTTTCACCTTCTCTAATTTCGTAGTAAACAGTAATAGTGTCACCAGCTCCAAACTCTGGGAAATCTTTTTTTGCTACAAATTCGTCTTGTACAAATTTTACTAAAGAATTCATTTCTTTTAAATTTAAATGGTTAAATCCAAACTAACATTCACGGATATCGCCAGAGGTTAACCTGAAATTGGCTGCAAAAATAGTGAATAATTAATTATTTACAACGAAAAGAAACCTTTTTTTACATGAAAACTAGTCGTCTAGCAAATCTGGGCGACGTTCCTTGGTTCTAAGATACGCTTGCTCTTCACGCCATTTTTCGATTTCAGGGAAATTACCACTGAACAATATTTCGGGAACATCCATGCCTTGGTAACTTCTAGGCCTTGTATAGATAGGTGGGGCCAACAGATTATCCTGGAAAGAATCGGTTAGGGCAGAGGTCTCGTTTCCAAGCACGCCAGGAATCAACCGAATCACCGCATCGCAAAGCACGGCAGCTCCCAATTCGCCTCCAGAAAGCACATAATCCCCAATAGAAATTTCCTTGGTGATGAATTTATCACGAACCCGTTGGTCTACTCCTTTATAATGTCCACATAAAATGATGATGTTCTCCTTTAGGGACAATTGGTTGGCAATGCCTTGTTTTAGGCGTTCACCATCTGGCGTCATATAGATAATCTCGTCGTAGTCGCGTTCCGCTTGTAGTTTGGTAATGCACTTATCGATTGGTTCAATCAGCATTACCATGCCAGCGCCGCCACCAAATTGGTAATCATCTACTGTTTTGTAATTATCGGTGGTGTAATCTCTCAAATTATGAAAATGTACTTCAACCAAATTGGCTTCAATAGCACGTTTTAGGATGGAAGCTTCAAATGGACTTTTGAGCAATTCTGGTAATACAGTGATGATATCTATACGCATGATCAAAATTATGAACTGCAAAGATGTGAAAAAGTACGCATTTGGTCATAAGGCTTTGCACTTTTTTAGCATATACCCATTGTGTAGAAAAAGAAAAGCCTCAGCAAAAGAATGCAGAGGCTTTGAATATTGTAAGAGGCAGCAGTAATTAGCCGTTCTTTTGTTTGTTGATTTCGTCCTGTAATTGACGTCTTACTTTTTGCTCACGCTCTAAGGCATTACGTCGGTGTTCTTCAAATTCTTCTTCAGTTTCCGCCAATGCTTGTTTAGCCTGCTTGGTCACTGTATTACTATTGTTGAATTTATAAATGAAGAACAACAAGAAGGCCAAAAGACCTCCAATAATGCTCCATAAAAGCGTACTGTAATTTCCTTTACTCATTTGGATTCCAAACAGTGACATACTGTCTTTTTCAAGATTGGTAGCATCCAAAGTTTCTTGAGTGTTGTTTAAATTGCTTTTTAAGCTAGCTATTTCTACAGCTTGTGAATCTACTACAACTTGAGTGTCTGCCAATTCTTTATGTACAGCTTTCAAAGAATCCAAGGTGTGTGACTTTAATGTGTACAACCACGCTCTTTTAATAACCTTGTAATCTTGATAATTGTTTGATTTTTGAATAACATATTCAAATTGGTTGTCAATAGAACCAGAGTTTAATGAAAGTTGGTCGTCTTCGTCGGTAGATTCTTGGGCTTGGGTGGTAGAAAAACTTAAAAGGAAAATTGAGGAAAATAATACAGTTTTTAAAATATTCATTTCAGCTAGATTAAATTACTTATAGTTAATCGGGGGGCAATATAATAATTTCTATTGATGTAAAGGCCTATTTTATGCCAATAGCCCCAGTTTTGGTGGAGCTATTGGTATATACGAAGGAAATAAGGTTTTAGATGTTTAGAGAACTCAATTCTGTGATGTCCTGAATGTCATTAGGGTTTAAACTGAATTGATACAAGCCATTTTCTCCTATTAAAATTAAAAGGTCTTGGTGAATAATCACATCAAAACCATTTCGGTTGATGGAATTTACCAAGGTTGAACTCGCAGGGTCAGACATATCAAAAATCTTAACTTCATCATCACATACAAATAAATAATCACCATAAAGCCCCAAACCGATTGGTTGGGTTAAATTTCTAGAAGAAATGAGCACAGGATTCACAATATCTGTTACGTCATATGTTTCCAATACATTAATTGTATTACCACAGCCAATGTCGGCATGAAGTGTTACAAAAGCGTAGGTGTCATTGGCCACAACGGGATCGCATGACGTAAAATGCTGCACATCGGAAAGGTATTCTGGAAGTTCAGGATTTTGCACACTATAAATGTACATCCCATTTCTTGAACCTATATATAAATATTCCTTGTAGGCAAATAAGGTTTCAATATTGAACCCTATTGGCACCGAATTCACTTCAACGGGATTGGAAAGATCGGCAATATTAAAAACATGTAAACCGTAAAGGTCTACCGAGTAAAGGTAATCGCCCTTTACAATAAATCTGGCTAGGGAACCACCTTGTCCTGATTCTACATATCCAGAATCCTGAGAGGAAACAATGCTGTCGCTATTACAAGCAGTTAGTAATAGGCAAGCAACCAAAAGTGAGATATATGTTTTCATGTTAGTCTTCGTTTAAAACCCAGTTTATAATAATTTCATCTTCTTCTAAATTGTAATATTCAAAACCATCAGGGGAGAACAATTGGGGAAACGTGTTGGAAATACGTTTTGTAATTGTTACTGTTGAAGTTTCTAAATTGGGTTGTATGGCAATAAGGTCCGTTGCATTATTCACGTACAAAATGTCGCCTTTTATGGCGAGGTCTGAAGAGCCTAAAACTTTAATAAACCCAAGGTTAATTGGGTTTTCAGGGTTAGAATTGTCAAATACATGAAAGCCTTCGTTCTTTTCGTTAATAAATAGGAAGTTGTCCTTGAGGTAAATTTTGCCGGAATTGACAATGCTTTTGGGAGACTCAAAGATAGTCGAGGCTTCAAATTCACTTCGCTCCATGATTATGGGGGTGTAATAGGAGGAGGGCCAAGGTTCGGAAATAATTTCTTCTTCGGAATCTTTAGGAGGCCAGCATCCCAACATTGATACGGCTAATAAAGAAATTAAGAGTAAATTTTTTGTTTTCATATTTTTAATGGATTGGTTGTTTTGTAAATAGATGCGTTTTAAGTTAAAAGGTTGCTTTATCTTTACAGAAAAATATTAACTATTGTAAAATTTTCTCGTTTTTGCTTTCATTTCCAAAAAAAATCATTGATGACAAAGTATAACATAACATTATCATACTTATTAAGCGCTGTTGCACTTTTTTTGATTCTATATTTCTATCTGAATATAGAACTACTGACTTCAATTTACACTGCAGTGTTTGTGTTTGTGGTCCCTAGATTATTTCGTGTATTGGTCGACAAAAGAGAGACGAAGAAATCAATTTAATTTTCCTCTTTAAGCAAAAAGAGTAAATTCAAAATAAAAAGAGCGGATTCAATTTGAATCCGCTCTTTCAGTTTTTAGTTGAAAATCTACTAATAGTAAGTGTAGCGTCTTACTTTAGCTATGTATTTAGCCAATCTGATAACTTGGTGGCTATAGCCATATTCGTTATCATACCAAATGTATAAAACCACGTTCTTGCCATCTGGTCTTACAATGGTAGCTTTACTGTCATATATAGAAGGTGCAGAGCTTCCAATGATATCGCTTGAAACCAATTCGTCACTCATTTCATATTTTATTTGCTCTACTAATTCCCCTTCCAAAGCATATTTTTTCATAATGGTATTCATGCTTTCTACAGAGGTCTCTTTTTCTAAATTTAAATTTAAAATTGCCAAAGACCCGTTTGGAACAGGTACACGAATGGCATTAGAAGTCAATTTGCCTTCTAGAGCAGGTAATGCTTTTGCAACGGCACTTCCAGCACCAGTTTCGGTAATTACCATGTTCAATCCTGCAGCACGTCCACGACGGTATTTTTTGTGGAAGTTGTCCACTAGATTTTGGTCATTGGTATAGGCATGGATGGTTTCCAAATGTCCGCTTACAACGCCATAAGTATCTTCTACAGCCTTTAAAACAGGTGTGATGGCATTGGTTGTACAAGAAGCAGCTGAGAAAATTTTTATTTTGTCAGGGTTGTTATCCAAATGGTTTACTCCGTATACAATGTTTGGGATCCCCTTACCAGGCGCAGTCAACAATACCTTATCGGCTCCTTTCGATTTTAAAAGTCTGCTCAACGCTTCTTTGTCCCTAAAAGCACCTGTGTTGTCTATAACCAAAGCATTTTTTATACCATATGCAGTGTAATCAATCTCCTCTGGACTATTTGCCGAAATGATGCTTACGGTTGTTCCGTTGATAATTAGGGCATTGTTTTTTGGATCGGTTGAAACGGTGCCTGAGAAATCCCCATGTACAGAATCGTTGCGTAACAGAGAGGCTCTTTTTTCCAATACAGTTTCGTCAACGGCACCACGAGTTACAATAGCTCTTAAGCGCAATTGGCTTCCCTTTCCTGTTTTAGACATCAATTCTCTGGCAACCAAACGTCCAATTCTTCCAAATCCATAAAGCACGACGTCTTTCGGTTTGATGGATTCGTTGTTGTAGGCATCTTTCAATTTATTGGCTACAAAATCTGCAGCGCTATACTTTTGGTCTTCTATATGAAATTCATAGGTTAGCTTTCCAATGTCTAATTTGGCTGGTGGCAAGTCTAAGTTTTTAATGGCTTGGGCAATTTCTACCGAATCAAAAATTGAAATTGGCTTTTGAACAAACTCTCCGGCGTATTCGTGTAAGTTCAAGATTTCACTTACGTTTTTGTCGATAAGTTGGTTTCTGAATAAAACAAGTTCTATAGATTTATCGTACCAAAGGTCACTGACAATTTTAATAAATTCTACAGTGGCGCGACGTCTGTCTGCCTGAAAAGCTAATTCCTTTTCATAAGTACCGTTAAGACTCATTTTTTAATGTTTAGTGTGTTGTTAAAATTAAATTTTTGTCAAAAGTACATTATTTCAAACGTTTTCGTAACCATTTTTAACAAATAAAAATCCCCTTACACTACCCAAAATAGCGTAAGGGGATTGACATGTTTTTAAGGAATTTAACTTATCTCCAATAAAAATTTTCTTTTTGACCATTTTTGTTGATAATCTCGAACTTCAATGGTTCTCCGTTTGTGTTTTCGGTAATAATTTTTTTAGCTTCATCAACGTCACGAACTTTAACATCGTTTATAGCTGTGATGATATTACCTTCTTCAATGCCGTTCTTTTTCCAATATCTAGCATAAGTGTTGTCCAAAGCCGCTATTTTAATACCATTATTGGTACGGTATTTTTGCAAATCGGAAGCTTTAGCATTTTTCACTTGTCCAACAATAGGAAGCGTTAAAGTAGAATTCTTCATCAAGGTTACAGGAAGTACCTTTATATCTCCATTTCTTAGTAATGTCACATTGACTACGTCATCCGGACGTTTTGTAGTAAGATAACCTTTCAGGTCGGCAAACTTCGAAATTTTAATGTGATCCAATTTTGTAATGACATCTCCTTCTTTAATACCTGCCAAATCTGCTCCGGTGTCTTCTTCAATGCCGTTTACATAAAATCCTTCCGAAGTTTCCACACCAAAATGTTCAGCTGATTCACTGTTAAGGGAAATTCCTGTAACACCCAAAATACCAGTTTGCACATCGCCAAATTCCATAATGTCTTCTACTACTTTTCTGGCAATATTACTTGGCACTGCAAAGGAATATCCTATATATGAGCCTGTTTGGGAAGAAATAGCGGTGTTGATTCCTATAAGATCTCCATTGGCATTTACCAAGGCACCACCAGAGTTTCCTGGGTTCACGGCTGCATCTGTTTGAATAAAGGACTGTGTGTTGCTGCCAGACAAATCCCTGGCCTTGGCACTAATGATACCTGCAGTTACGGTTGAGGTTAGATTGAATGGATTCCCTACAGCCAATACCCATTCACCAATTTTTGCTTGGTCCGAATCACCAAAGGAAATGTATGGCAAATCTTCATCCGCATCAATTTTTAACAGGGCGATATCGGTTTTTTCATCCGTACCAATAAGTTGGGCATCGTAAATTTTGTTGTCATTCAGTGTAATTGAAATTTCTCTGGCACCATTAATCACATGGTTATTGGTAATGATATAGCCATCCGGAGATATAATGACGCCGCTTCCGGTTCCAACCTGGGCTCTTTGGGATTGCCTTCCAAAGAAGAAATCTTCAAAACTGTTTTGTCCTGTAATGATGGCCGTGTTCTTAACGTGCACTACAGAGTGGACCGTTTTTTCCGCAGCCGAAACAAAATTGGGTGCATTCACGGCATTGGCAATATTGGAAACGTTCTGGACGGTTGGAAAATATGTAGATTCGCTAACCGTCGTAGGGGATTGGAAAGCAGTATTTTGATCGAAATACATTTTATAGGCAGACAGTGTAATGACTCCACCTAATACGGAAACTAAAACTAAAGACAGTAATTTTTTCATAGTTTATTAGGATTTTATGGTTTATATATTGAATAATTTAACGTTTAAAATTACTTTTTTATTGAATGGGTAATTTCTATTTAACGCTTTTTAACGTTGGTTTTAACGCCTATTTAACAACGGGATTTACCGTCGATTATTCCTATATTTGTCCCCAATATGAAACTTACTTTTTACAAATATCAAGGAACAGGGAACGATTTTGTGATGATTGATAATCGTCAACAAACTTTCGACAAAAATGATACCAAACAAGTAGCTTTTTTGTGCGACAGACGTTTTGGCATTGGAGCCGATGGTTTAATCTTGTTGGAAAACCACCCAGAATATGACTTCAAAATGGTGTATTACAACGCCGATGGAAATGAAAGCTCTATGTGCGGTAATGGAGGTAGATGCTTGGTGGCATTTGCAAAACATTTGGGAGTAATTGAAGACAAGGCTACGTTTGAGGCTGTGGACGGACTTCACCATGCCACGGTAGACAACAATATTGTACACCTACAGATGCAAGATGTGGATTTGGTTGAACAACACGAATCGCATGTGTTTTTAAATACGGGATCTCCTCACCATGTGGAATTCAATAGTAATTTGGATAGCATGGATGTTAAAACCGAAGGCGCTAAAATCCGTTATAGTGAATTGTATGGAAAAGCAGGAAGTAATATCAATTTTGTAAGTAAAATTGAAGACGGCTTTTTCGCTGTGAGAACTTATGAAAGAGGTGTGGAAGATGAAACCTTATCTTGTGGAACAGGCGTTACTGCTGTAGCTATTGCTATGCACAAAACCGGGCAAACCGATAAGGAAACAATTGCTTTGCAAGTTCAAGGAGGACAATTAAAGGTGTCTTTTGAAGTTGCAAATGGCCATTACAAAAATGTTTGGCTTATTGGGCCTGTAACATTTGTATTTAAAGGTGAAATTGAATGCTAACACTCAAAGGGGAACATATCTATTTAAGGGCGTTGGAGCCAGAAGACTTGGAATTTGTCCATGCCATTGAAAATGATGAGTCCGTTTGGGAAATTAGCAACACCATAACCCCATATTCCAGATATGCCATCAAGCTGTATCTAGAAAATGCCCACAGAGACATTTTTGAAGTTAAACAGTTGCGGTTGGCCATTTGTAACAATAGTGATACAGTGATTGGCTTGATTGACCTTTTTGATTTCGATTTCAAAAACAGAAAAGCCGGTATCGGAATTTTGATAAAAGATAAGGTGAATCGTGGTATGGGGCATGGTAATGACGCTCTAAAGCTGCTCATAGGGTATTGCGATAAGTATTTAAATCTACATCAACTGTATTGCAATATTTCTGAAGAAAATGAAGCCAGTATCAAATTGTTTGAGGGCAACGGCTTTCAAAAAGTAGGGCTGAAGAAGGATTGGAACTTTGTAGATGGTTCCTTCAAAAACGAATATTTATTTCAACGTATATCTAGTTAAATGTACTTTAAAAAAATACTGTTGGCTATTGCCCTTTTAGGTTTGGCTATTGCTGCTTTTATTGCATATTATATTTATGGAGCCATGTTTAAGCCAAATACAAGCTTTAATAATGAGCAGGCTTATGTGTATATTCCGTCGGGAGCTACCTACCAGGATGTTAGGGACCAATTGGAACCTTTGTTGTTGGATATCGATAAATTTGATGCCCTTGCCAATAGAAAGCAATACTCAACCAATATCAAAGCAGGAAAGTATGTCATTAAAAAAGGCATGAGCAATAATGACATTATTAATTCCATAAGAAGCAATAATATTCCTATCAAACTGTCTTTTAACAATCAGGAAAGTTTAGCAAAATTAGCGGGAAGGATTGCCGTTCAGATAGAAGCCGATAGTTTGTCATTGTTGAACGAAATGACTTCCAAGGCATTTTTGGATGCCAATGGATTTTCTGAGAAAACAGCTCTGGGAATGTATATTCCTAACAGTTACCAATTCTTTTGGAATACCTCTTCTGAGCAATTCTGCGAGCGTATGGCAACCGAATACAGTAGGTTTTGGAATGACAGTAGAAAGGCTAAAGCCAAAGAAATTGGTTTGAGCCAAAATGAAGTTATGACTTTGGCTTCCATTGTGCATGAAGAATCCAAACAAGCAAGTGAGCAACCTAGGATTGCAGGGGTGTATATGAACAGAATCAAGATTGGTATGCCTTTACAGGCCGATCCAACCTTGAAATATGCGGCCTACCAATTACCAGAATATCAGGGTACGGTTATTAAACGTGTTTTGAATGTCCATAAGGAAATTGAATCGCCATACAACACCTATAAATATGCTGGCTTGCCTCCTGGGCTTATATCCATGCCGGATATTTCGGCCATAGATGCGGTTTTGAACTATGAGAAACATAATTACTTGTATTTTGCTGCCGATGCCAAGCGTTTGGGATTCCATAAATTTGCCAAAACTTTGACGCAGCATAACATTAATGCTAGGGAATACCAAAGTTATTTGTCTTCTCAAGGAATAAGACGATAGGGGTGAAGCGTGGCTTCAGTCAAATAATATTGTTTTGTTTTGCGGTTTCTGCTGGCTATGCCCAAACAGGAATAAATAAGTTTCTTAAGCCAAGTGACACTCTCAATATAAAAAGGAGAAATGCTGTGGTTATTTCCGAAGCATCACTGGCAACCATGGCCTTGATTGGTTTGGATCAACTTTGGTACGCCGATTATCCTCGTTCAAAATTCCATACCCTAAATGACAACCAAGAATGGTTGCAAATGGATAAGCTGGGACATGTTTACACCTCTTACCAAATGGGGAGATTGGGAGCAAACACATTGCAATGGAGTGGGGTAAGCGAAAGAGACCAATTGTTGTACGGCGGTACTTTAGGCTTTGCCTTTTTAACGGCAGTGGAGGTTTTTGATGGGTTTTCAGAGGAATGGGGTTTTTCTTGGGGAGATGTTATTGCCAATGCTTCGGGCACGGGATTGTATATTGGTCAAGAGTTGCTTTGGAAAGAACAGCGAATGACTTTAAAATATTCGTTTCATCAAACCCATTATGCACAGCTGCGGCCCGATACCCTTGGAGATGGATTTTTGGAAGAAATCCTAAAAGATTACAATGGGCAAACTTATTGGTTAAGTATTAACCTGCATTCCTTTTTTAAGGAAAGTAAAATTCCCAAGTGGTTGAACATGGCTTTTGGCTATGGAGCCGAGGGAATGCTTTTTGGAATGGAAAATGAAAATATTGAGGAAATTATTGAAAAAAATAGGCGCCGACAATATTTTTTTAGCCTCGATGTAGATTTAACCAAAATTAACACAAACTCCCATTTTTTAAGAACTGTTTTTGAAGTTTTTAACCTTATTAAGATACCTTTTCCTACAGTGGAGTTCACCGATAAAAATTGCATAAAGTTCCACGGAATCTATTTTTGAAGTACTTAAGCGATTAATTTTCAGGGTTTAAAAAAAAGTTATACCTTTGCCCGCTGAAATTTAAAGCCCGTTTTTGGGGAGATAACGGCTTTATAAATTAGCTATTATGATAAAAAAGAAAACTAATTTTTTCGTAATCCCTCTTACAATTTGTGCGCTGATTTATTTGGCGCTTTCTTCTAACCAAGAAGCCGTTGATATGGGTGACTATTCAACAGAAGGGTTAGAACTTGATTTTACAGTTTCAGAAGATATGGCTTTTTTGGCTAATGAAACTGAAGAGCCCACAACTCCTTTCTCCGAGGAGGTCTATTTCCCAAATATAGGAAAAACCTATATAGGATTCAAGGAAGCGATTGCTTTTAAGGAATCCAGAGGAAATTATTTTACGGTGAATACGTTAGGCTATCTTGGAAAGTACCAATTTGGTGCAGAAACCTTGAAATTAATAGGAATTTATAATCCTAACCAGTTTTTGTACAATCCGGAACTTCAAGAAAAAGCCTTTTTGGCCAATGCAGAACGCAATAAGTGGATTTTGCGTAAAGATATCAAGCGTTTTGTAGGAACTACCATTAACGGTATAAGCGTTACGGAATCCGGTATTTTGGCTGCAGCCCACTTGGCGGGACCCGGAAGCGTAAAGAAATTCCTAAGAAGTTCGGGCGTTGACAATTTCAAGGATGCCTATGGAACATCTGTAAAGTACTATATGAAACGATTTTCAGGGTACGATACTTCCCATATTGTTCCAAATAAGACAGCAAAAGCTATTTTATAGTTGTATTGATTATTCCTTATGTATGATGAAGATTGACGGACGTTTATGTAAGTCAATCTTTGTCATTTTCCATTGCTTGGCCGTTAAGGTTTTAATGTATTCGGTAGGCAATGTAATGTCGCAAGCCACACAAATTTTGGTTTGAGGCTGTAAAACTTGACATAAATCTTCTAAAAGCTTATTGTTCCTGTAAGGGGTTTCAATAAAAATCTGACTTTGATTTTCTTCTTGAGAACGTCTCTCCAATTTTTTTAATGTGTTTTTGCGTTCCTGTTTGTCGATAGGTAAATAACCGTTGAAAGCAAAACTCTGCCCATTCATTCCAGAGCTCATCATTGCTAGAATTATGGAAGATGGTCCTACTAGAGGTACAACCTGAATGTTGTTTTGATGAGCCAACTTCACAATTTCAGCACCAGGATCTGCAACTCCAGGACAGCCAGCTTCGGAAAGAAGTCCCATGTCGATGCCTTCTTTACATGGATCCAAAAAGGTTGTCATCTCCATACTCTCCGTGTATTTGTTAAGTACTTGTAGATGCAATTTTGGTTGTGATTTTTGAGGACAGACATGTTTTATAAAGTGCCTTGCCGATTTTTCGTTTTCTACAATAAAAGAATCTATATGTTCTATGACACTTTTTACCGAAATAGGAAGTACTTCCAATGAGGGATTGTCTCCTAAAAGAGTTGGGATGAGGTATAATTTACCGGTGGTCTTTTCCATTCTTAATCAACGATTAGTTTTTTTATAACCCTTGAGCCATTTATTTTTTTGAGTTCCATAAGGTAGACCCCTGCTGAAAAGTTTTCAGAAGAGATGGTAATTATGGAGCTCTCAAAATTAGTGATAGATTTTAAGAATTTCCCTTGAATATCGTAAAGATTTAATTGGTTTATGGAAGTGTTGTTGTTGAGGTCAACAGTTATAGTTTGATTTCGGGAACTTGTATATATTTTTATTTCTGCCATGTGTTCATCTTCGATTCCTAAACTGTTCCCGGTGATTTTGTAGATAGCTCCTGAGGTTAAACCTGCAATATATAATTCACCACTCACATCTTCTCCAAAACAGCTCCATTCATTGTTTAAATAAGGAGGGGTGAAAGTCATGGTCCAATCACTGCCATTGGCTTGAAGGGTGCCAATTTCATTGCTGCAAAAGTCAGCGAAAAAATAGAGACCATTGAAGCCGGCTTGTTCCGAACCTCGATATCTATAGCCCCCTGTAATAGAGCATTTCGTGGGGCCTCCATTGCCACTGTGACTATAAACATCAACGGGAAAAGTTAGAGTGCTGTCGTCTGGACAATTTGTTGAATTGTATGCTATATTTCCTTCATAGCATCGCCACCCGTAGTTTAATCCGTTTAGGGAAGTTGAAGGAGTAACCATATTGATTTCTTCATATAAATTTTGACCAACATCGGCAATCCATAAATCATTGGTGTCACGATCAAAGGAAAATTTCCAAGGGTTTCTCAGTCCGTAGGCCCATATTTCATCTAGAGCATTGGGATTGGATACAAAAGGATTATCACTAGGAATCCCATAGTTGTTTCCGGCAGAAGGATTATCCACATCAATTCTCAACAATTTTCCTAAAAGAGAGGTAAGGTCTTGAGCTCTATTTTGTGGATCACCGGAGCTTCCGCCATCACCTGTACCAATGTATAAATAGCCATCTGGACCAAAGGCAAGATCTCCGCCGTTATGGTTGTTGTAGGGTTGGGTGATGGTTAATAAAATCAATTCAGAGTTGGGATCGGCTGTGTTGGTATCGGTTCTTTCAAATCTGGAAATGACTGTATTTTGGCTATTGTTGATATAGTTTACATAAAAATAGCCATTGGTTTCATAGTTGGGGTGGAAGGCCAAGCCCAACAAACCTTGTTCGCTAGCACCGTCATATACAATGGAAGTAATGTCCAAAAAAGGAGCTGCGTTTAAAGTTCCTTCAGAACTTATAATTTGAATGGTGCCGGCTTGTTCTGCAACAAACAGTCTTTCATCACCAGCATGTTTAATGTTCACCGGATCTACCAACCCAGTAGAAAAAGATGTAATTTCAATGTCTTGGGAAAAGCTAATCTGAACAAAAAGGACTAATAGAAGGGTGAAGGGAAGTTTCATTTTGATGTATTAGAATGCTTAGATACAACAAAATACAAAAATGAGATTGAATAATTTGATAGTTAGGAATTAAGTTGGTCTGCAATTTCTTGACAAACGGTATCCAAAAGGGCAAAAACATGTTCAAAATCACTCATGTCGCCATAATAAGGATCGGGAACATTTTTGCTTGAAATATTGGTGTCTGCATCCAAAATCTTTCGGACTTTGGCAATATCATCCTCGGTACGCGCCAATCTAACAATATCATTATAATTGTCTTGGTCCATGGCATAAATGATATCAAAAGCATCAAAATCATTTTTGCTAAACTGCCGCCCGGCTTGATGGGAAATATCAATGCCGTGTAATCTAGCAACAGCTATAGACCTTATGTCTGGCTGTTGGCCAATATGATAATTGGAAGTGCCTGCAGAATCCACATAGAATAAATCGTCAGGAAGTTTGGATTCCAAAATTCCATGCGCCAATGGTGACCTGCAGATATTTCCGAGACACACCATTAAAATTCTAGTGATAGCCATTTGTTAAACGGAGAATTTTTTAGAAAGATCGTCTACGTATTTTCTAAATTGCTTGTCTGTAGCAGTCAAGTTATCAACTGTTTTGCATGCATGTAATACCGTAGCGTGATCGCGTTTTCCAATTTGAGATCCAATACTTGCCAAAGAGGCTTTGGTATACTTTTTAGCAAAGAACATAGCCAATTGTCTAGCTTGCACAATGTGTCTTTTTCTAGTTTTAGACTGCAAGGTGCTTACATCCATTTGGAAATAATCCGAAACGACTTTTTGGATATAATCGATAGAAACTTCGCGTTTGGTATTCTTTACAAATTTCTCAACAATATCTTTTGCAAGGTTAAGGGTGACTTCCTTTTTGTTGAAAGAAGACTGGGCGATCAAAGAGATGATAGCGCCTTCCAATTCCCTTACATTGGTTTTGATATGCTTGGCAATGTATTCAATAATATCGTCTGAGATTTCTACACCGTCACGGTACAATTTGTTTCTTAAGATAGAAACTCGGGTTTCAAAATCTGGGGTTTGCAATTCTGCAGAAAGTCCCCATTTAAAACGGGACAACAAGCGTTGCTCAATGTCTTGCATGTCTACAGGAGCCTTATCACTGGTAAGGATTACCTGTTTGCCGTTTTGGTGCAAGTGGTTGAAAATGTGGAAAAACACGTCCTGCGTTCCTGATTTTCCAGACAAAAACTGAACATCATCAATAATAAGAACGTCAATGATTTGGTAGAAATGAATGAAGTCATTTCTGTTGTTCTTTTTAACGGAATCAATGTACTGCTGAGTGAATTTTTCAGCGGAAATATATAGAACAGTTTTCTCTGGATACTTGTCTTTAATATCAATACCAATGGCGTGTGCCAAGTGGGTTTTTCCTAAACCAACACCACCAAAAATCAAAAGTGGATTAAAAGAAGTTCCTCCGGGTTTGCTAGCTACAGCCAAACCTGCATTTCTTGCCAATCGGTTAGAGTCTCCCTCCAAAAAGTTCTCAAAATTGTAATTAGGATTCAGTTGAGATTCAATCTTGATATTTCTGATACCAGGAATTACAAATGGATTTTTAAGTTCTGGATTTTTGTTGTTGAATGGAATGTCAACATCTTGGGATTTTACCGCAGTACGGTTGGAACTCGGTATTTTTTCAGTGAACGGCTGCTTGTTGCCATAGGTGTTTTCCATCTTGATAACATATACCAATTTGGCACTGTCACCAAGCTCTTTGGTAAGGGCAACTTTAAGGATTTTTACGTAGTGCTCCTCAAGCCATTCGTAGAAAAATTTACTGGGAACTTGAATGCTTAACGCTTTGTCTGAAAGTTTGACTGCTTGTATGGGTTCAAACCAAGTTTTATAAGCTTGGGGTTGTATGTTATCCTTAATAAAAGACAGGCAATTATTCCAAACTGATTGCGCAGTTACATCCATTCTCTAAGATTATTTGTTGTTTAGTTAGTTTAGTTTTAGTAAAAAAAAGAGAAAATAGAGTTTCTCTTGGATCAAATTTTTACATGACAAATATGTGAACAAAATTCTTAAAAAAAAAACTGAATAGGGGTTGAATTTTTAGAATTTTTTTACCATGTTTAAATTTCCTTGAAAGTACGAAAAAAAAATTAGAAAAGAATGGGTAACGCTTTAAAATCAGATGAAATACAATTTAGAATCCGATATGGAGAAACAGATCAAATGGGCGTTGTATACCACGGAAACTACGCGCAGTACTTCGAAATGGGACGAACCGAATGGTTACGAAAATTTGGGGTAAGTTATCGGCAAATGGAGGAGGAAGGAATCATGCTTCCGGTGGTGTCTTTGAGTGTAAATTTCAAGAAGTCAGCTCGTTATGATGATCAGGTTCGTGTGGTGACAACCTTGGCAAAAATTCCTTCGGCTTCAATTGAGTTTGATTATGAAATTTTTAATGCGGAAAATGAATTGTTAACAACTGGGAAAACTGTTTTGGCATTTATCGATATGGAACGTAATCGGCCAACCAGATGTCCAAAATATATTTTAGACCAACTGCAAAATTAATCGTTTAAATTTTTGATGTCGATTTCATATAAAGCATCGAAAATTTGGAAAATTTCATCGGCATTTTTTAGGCGAACAGAAATGGTGATGTCACAGTCCATTTCCAACTTCTGATTGACGATTTTTAGGTCCTTTTCTTTGATGATTCGCATGACTTTGTTCATGTTCACATAATCGAAATGGATCAGAAATTCCGCGTTGATGGTTTTGGTGACTATTTTGGAAACCTCAAGTGCCATTTGGGCGGCAGTTTTGTAGGCATTTATCAACCCGCCAACACCAAGTTTGATGCCTCCGAAATAGCGAACCACAACTACTAATATGTTGGTCACTTCAAAAGATTGGATCTGTCCGTAAATTGGCATCCCAGCAGTATTGCTTGGTTCTCCGTCATCATTGGCTCTAAAAATGATATTGGGTTCTTTTGTGCCTATTTGGTAGGCGTAGCACCAATGACGTGCCGAGTGGTGCTGTTTTTTGAGGGTTTCAATATGGGTTTTTGCCTCTTCTTCAGATTTAATGGGGATGGCATAGCCGAAAAACTTACTGTTTTTATCCTTAAACAAGACTTCTTCAGATGCTTTGGTAATGGTTTTGTAAGTGTCTTTAGTCATCAGTGTGTTGGATAGGGAATGTGTGTGTAGTTTTAGAATAAGTGTTTGTATGTGGAAAACAAAGTGCAAACATCTTCGGTTTTGGGATCGATATTCCATACGTGGATCCCTAATGATTTTGCGGCATCTGTGTTTTCTTTTAAATCATCGACAAAAAGACATTCCTCCGGTTTTAGATTGTTTTCCCTCAGCACAAATTCGTAGATTTCTGTGTCAGGTTTTCTTAGTTGAATTTCATGGGATAGGTAGAATTTGTCAAATTGCTTTTTGAAATCTTCAAACACAGAAATGTTTTCTTTTACCCAATCAATATGAAGTTCGTTGGTGTTGCTTAAAAGAATAAGTTGGTAATTGCCATCTTTTGCCAACTGTTTCAAAAAATCCAGTTTATGCTCTGGAAAGTCTTTTAAAATGTAATTCCAGGCATCTTTTAAAGTCTCCTCGGAGATGTTCTTGAAATTTTGGAAGTAAAAATCCTTGAATTCTTCTGTGGAAATAAGTCCCTGTTCGTAAAGACAGTTCACCGATAGCATTTCTTCTGGAAATTCCTGAAGGTTCAAAGTGGCTTTGGTAGTCTCTATGGCGCCTTCCTTATCTAGGTTGATAAAAACGTCTCCAAAGTCGAATATAATGGTTTTAATCATTGCGGTATATTTTTAAACTGTCTTGTAAAATGTGTTGTTGTGAAACTAACGTTCCATGAATTTTTGGAGCTTCAATGCCCTTTTCAAAAAGAACATTGCCGGTAAACACCCTTGCTTCATCCCAAAGGCCTTCATTTATAAAAGTATGTAGTGTTTGCGCACCTCCTTCAATAATTACAGATTGAATGTCTTGTTTATGGAGAAGCTCACAAATTTGTTTGGCAATATGTGTTTTGTCTTCCCAAGCTATAAATTCTGTCTGAGTAAATTCAGAATTTAAAACGTTTGTATTTTCTGAAGATGAAATTACAATGGTTTGGGATTCATTATTGAAAACTCCAAGGTTTTTTGGGAGTTTACCTGTTCTGTCGAGTACAATTCTTATTGGGTTTTGGCCTTTCCAATCTCTAACCGTCAATTTAGGGTTGTCCTTAATAACGGTGTTAGTGCCCACTAAAATCGCATGTTCTTCGGTTCGCCATTTATGAACGATTTGTCTCGAAAATGTATTGGTAATCCAAACAGGTTCCTGTTTGTTTTGTGTTTCAGGTGCCAAATAGCCATCTAGGGTCTGTGCCCATTTTAGGATGATGTATGGTCTTTGTTTGTTGTGAAACGTAAAGAAGCGTTTATGGTGTTCTTGACACTCATTTTCTAAAACTCCAACCGTCACATTGCATCCGGCAGCTTTTAATTTTTCAATGCCTTTTCCTGCAACTTTGCTATGGGTGTCAATGGCTCCAATAACCACATTTGGAATTTGGGATTTGATAATCAAATCACTGCAAGGAGGCGTTTTTCCGAAATGGCTGCAAGGTTCGAGCGTCACGTAAAGTGTGGCTTCTTCCAAAAGTTTTGGGTCCTGAACAGAATGTATGGCATTTACCTCTGCATGATTTCCGCCGTATGGATTTGTAAAACCTTCGCCAATGATATTGTTCTCATGAACAATAACGCAGCCTACCATGGGGTTGGGTCTTGTATGTCCCAAGCCATTTTTGGCAATATCTATACAGCGTTTTATGTATTTTTCGTGTATCTTCATCCCAAATTTGATGTGGCAAAAATACCAATTAAAAGTGAGCAAAAATAATATTGTCATTAGAGAAATTAAGGCTGAAGACGATGCTCAAGTAGCGGCTGTAATTCGAGATGTCCTGATTGAATTTGGCGTTCCAAAAGTTGGGACTGCCTATGAGGATGTAGCTTTGGATTGTATGACCAAAACGTATAGTACCCCTAAAATGGTATACTATGTTTTGGATGACAATGGTAAGGTTATTGGAGGCGCGGGAATTGCTCCTTTGGAGGGAGAGGCCGATGTTTGTGAATTGCAGAAAATGTATTTTCTTCCTGAAGCTAGAGGCACAGGGTTAGGAAATGCAATGATGACAAAATGCTTGGAAAAGGCCAAAGAACTGGGATTCAAAAAATGTTATTTGGAAACGTTGCCATATATGAAGGCAGCCACGAAGTTGTATGGAAAGGTGGGGTTTGAAACTTTGGAAGCGCCAATGGGAAATACAGGGCACTATTCGTGCAATGTTTGGATGATAAAAGAATTATGATTTTAAAGGATATAAAAACTCAGTTTCATCAATCGCTTGATGCAATCTATGGGGTTGAGGAAGTAGATAGTTTTTTCGGTCTTCTATTAGATCATTATTTCAAGATTAAACCAATTACCTTGGTTTTAGAGCCAAAATATGAAGTGACGCCTGAAGGTGCTTCCAAAATGAACGAGGTTTTAAGGAGGTTGAAAAACCAAGAGCCTATTCAATACATTTTAGGGGAGACGGAGTTTTTTGGATTACCATTTAAAGTATCTCCGGCAACTTTAATTCCAAGACCAGAAACGGAAGAATTGGTGAATTGGATAATAGAAACCAGTAAAAATAGGTCTGAGCCAATACGGATTTTGGATATAGGTACGGGGACAGGCTGTATTCCCATTAGTTTGGGACATTACTTGCCCAACGCTGAAATTTATACGCTAGATGTTAGTGCTCAAGCCATTGAAGTGGCTAAAGAGAATGCAGGAATAAATAAGGTGGATGTGAACTTTATGGAAGGGGATATTCTTCAGTTTGAGAATTTAGGGCCTGAGTTTTTACAGTTCAAGTTTGATGTAATCGTCTCCAATCCACCATATGTACGTGAATTAGAGAAAAGTGAGATGAAAAGCAATGTTTTGGACTTTGAGCCGGATTTGGCATTGTTTGTTCCTGACGATGATCCTTTACGTTTTTATAAAGTAATCACTAAATTTGCTAGTAAGAGTTTGAAAAACAACGGGATGTTGTTTTTTGAGATCAATCAATATCTTGGAGAGGAAATGCGGCAGTTGCTTATTGATAATAATTTTACAGATATAGAATTGCGTCAGGATATTTTTGGAAATAACAGGATGCTAAAAGGAATAAAGTTATGAAAACACTAAAATCGATAGCTGTATTTTGTGGAAGCAGCGAAGGAAATGATCTCAAGGTAATAAGTGATGCCCAGTATTTGGGAAAGGTGATGGCAAAGGAAGATATTGCCTTGGTGTACGGAGCTGCGAAGATTGGAATCATGGGTAAAGTGGCTGAAGCTGTTTTAGAGCATAATGGCAAGGCAATTGGGGTTATTCCAGAATTTTTAAAATTAAAGGAAGTGGTGCATTTAGGATTACATGAGTTGATTACAACAGAAACCATGCATGAACGAAAGTTGAAGATGCATGAGCTTTCCGATGGATTTATAGCTTTGCCAGGAGGATTTGGCACTTTCGAGGAACTTTTTGAAATTATCACTTGGGCGCAACTTGGTTTGCATCAAAAGCCAATTGGCTTATTGAATTCTAATGGATTCTACGATGACCTTATCAAAATGTTCGAGACCATGGTGGCTAAAGGACTTCTTAAAATTTCAAATTTAGATTTGCTGATTGTGGAAGATGACGTCAATAGACTGCTTGATAAAATGAGAGGGTTCAAGCCTCAAGATGTGCCGCAATGGTTAAAGGCAGATAGAACCTAAAGTAGACAAAGGACTTTCATTCAAAATTTTCTATTTTTTATAATAACTCTTTGGGTTTTAATAGGGACTTTTTCCAATTCTTCTGTTAATATAAAACTCAAAAAACAAACATGCCTTCAGGGGCATTTTAGTATCTTGGAACCCTGAAATTAAACAAAAATTCATACACCTTCATAAGTTTTTAAATGGATATTCAACAACACATTACTGCCTTGAGAGAAGAGCTTAGAAAGCATAATTATAATTACTACGTATTGGATAATCCAACCATAAGTGATTATGATTTTGATATGAAGTTGAAGGAATTGCAGGAGTTGGAAGCTAAACACCCCGAGTATTATGATCCTAGTTCGCCAAGCTTGAGGGTAGGAGGAGCCATAACCAAGAATTTTGAAACCGTTGCACATCAATACAGAATGTACTCTTTGGATAATTCCTATTCCAAAGAAGATTTGCTCGATTGGGAAGCGCGAATCAAAAAGTTGGTGGATGGCCATATTTCCTATACCTGTGAGCTCAAATATGATGGCGCGTCTATAAGTTTGACTTACGAAGATGGTAAATTGTTGAAAGCGGTTACTAGGGGCGATGGATTTCAAGGGGATGATGTAACCACAAATATTAAAACCATTAAATCGGTTCCTTTGCAATTGAATGGTGATTATCCTCCAAAATTTGATATTAGAGGAGAGATTGTATTGCCGTTTGAGGGTTTCAACAAAATGAATGAAGAACGTGTTGAAATTGGTGAAGAGCCTTACAGAAACCCTAGAAACACAGCCTCAGGGAGTTTGAAATTGCAGGACAGTGCGGAGGTTGCAAAGCGACCTTTGGAATGTCTTTTGTATACTGTGATAGGGGCTAACTTGGATATTGCAACTCAATATGAATGTTTAGACAAGGCCAGATCTTGGGGCTTTAAAGTGCCGAATACGGCTCATTTAGCCAATTCTATAGATGAGGTATTGGAGTTTATTGCCTATTGGGATACGAAAAGATTTGAGTTGCCTTATGAAACAGATGGAGTTGTAATTAAGGTCAATGATTTGTACCACCAAGAGGAACTGGGCTACACAGCTAAAGCACCTAGGTGGGCCATAGCATATAAGTTTAAGGCCGAACAAGTTTCAACTAGATTGAACAGTATAACCTATCAAGTTGGCCGTACGGGGGCTATTACGCCTGTTGCCAATTTGGATCCTGTGGAGTTGGCTGGAACTATTGTGAAAAGGGCTTCCTTGCATAATGCCGATCAAATTGAAAAATTGGATATTAGAGTAGGAGATGAAGTATTTGTAGAAAAGGGAGGGGAAATCATTCCAAAAATTATTGCGGTTGATTTAAGTAAACGACCAATCGATTCTCAACCCACCCAATATATTACCCATTGCCCAGAATGTGACACCGAATTGGTGAGACAAGAAGGCGAAGCGCAACATTACTGTCCTAATTACAACGGCTGTAAACCACAGATTATTGGACGTATTCAGCATTATATTTCCAGAAAGGCCATGGATATTGAAGGTATGGGAGGCGAAACGGTTGCCTTGTTAGTAAATGGTGGTTTGATAGATAATTATTCCGATTTGTATGAGCTTACAAAAGAGCAAATTCTTCCTTTGGAAAGAATGGCTGATAAAAGTGCTGATAATTTGTTGAGCGGTATTGAGGCTTCCAAACAGATTCCTTTTGAAAGAGTTTTGTATGCTTTGGGAATTAGATATGTTGGAGAAACCGTAGCTAAAAAATTGGCAAAACATTACAAGTCTATAGATAATTTAAAAGCTGCTTCACTGGAAGATTTGGTGAATGTGGATGAAATTGGGGTGAAAATAGCAGAAAGTGTTCTAGCCTTTTTTGAGGACGAGGCTAATATAAACATCGTTGACCGGTTAAAGCAATTTGGTGTCCAATTGGAGATTTCTGCTGAAAAATTGGCTGAGCAGACCGATAAATTGAAAAATCTCACTTTTGTGGTGTCTGGAGTTTTTGAAACCGTCTCCAGGGATGAACTTAAAAAACTTATAGAGGATAACGGTGGAAAGGTTTCATCTTCAATATCTTCCAAAACAAGTTATCTTGTTGCAGGCGATAAAATGGGGCCAAGTAAACGTACTAAAGCAGAGCAATTGAATTTAGCGATTATTTCGGAAACTGAATTTTTGCAAATGGTTATGTAAAATCCTACAAAATGTATTCTTTTATCGATTAAATACATTTTTTAACGTTGAATTGTGTTTATTGTATTACATTTGGCAAAGACCAATCGAGCAAGTTTATGCTGAAAAGGAATATTTTAATCGCAATATTAACGGTTTTTAGTTTAGGATTTATTGGCCTTCAATTGCTTCAGTATGAATATTATGCAATGGGAGTGAGGGCTCTAATGTTAATCTTGTTAAGCTTTTTGTATGTAGTTAGCGTTAAAACCAAGCGTAATTTCTTCTTTTTGTTTTTATTGGCTTATACGCTTTCTGATATCTTTAATTTTTTTACTTGGGATTATAACTTGAAAGAAGGGGATTTTGATGTTTACTACTATCTAGGAAACGGACTGTATATTCTGTCTTATTTATTTTTGGTGGCCAAATTGCTTCAATCTATTAAAATTCGTGAAGTTGCGGCAAAATTACCTTTCCACGTTCTTATATTGTTTATTTTAGATTGCTTTTGTGTGGTAATTGTAACTAACACTACTAAAAGCGAGTTAGGTGTCTATCCTTATGTTTTGGAGTTTATTTATAATGCCGTAATCATGTTGTTGTTGACTCTGGCGTTACTGAATTATATCCATAAGGATGATAAAAAATCCATGAATTTTTTAATAGGCTCTATTTGCATTGTTTTTTATGAGGTAATCCAATTGGCATACTTCTATATTTCCGAAACCAATATTTTAAATGTGATTTCTTCGGTGTTCTTGGTAATGGCCTTTGCGTTTCTTTATCTTCAGTCGAGATTGTTATATTCGGAAAGAATGCAGATAGCCAATTCTTAATCCTCACTAGATTTCTTTTTAAAATAGTTTTTTCTGATCTGGGAAACCTTGAAATTTACTTTTGCGTTCATTGGTTTGTAAGTGTCATGGGGTGGTGTGTTGTTGATTTTGCATACATCTTGATTTTTTATTGAAAATTTCTTAAAATCGATGAAGTGCAAATAAATACTGACAAAATACATATATTTGTAAGACCTACTTATAAAATCTAGTTATGGAATTTTGGCATAAAATGATGTCCAATAAGTCCTTGGTTATTGTATTTAGTACTTTGTTTGCCCTACAGGTGCTTGCGGTAATTCAGGATGATTTAATGTTGGATAGGATAGCAAAAATTGTAGTGATTCCGGTTTTGTTGACTTTGTATTTTACTAGAATGAAATATATGGCCAACATTTTCCTTACCGTATTTCTTTGTTCCTTTTTAGGAGACGTATTCACTGTATTTCACAAAAATGAACTCACGCATCAATTATCTGAAATGGCCTATGTGGGAAGTTATATCTTGTTGTTGGGTGTTCTGATAAGTCAATTTCGAAAAGTTCGGTTTGAGGGAGTTGTTTCGGTTTATTTAGGGCTTATTTTTATGTTCAATGCCTATTTGTTGTATATCCTCTATGGGGCTGTAAAAAATAGTTTTGTAGACGATATAAGCTTGTGGCTGTATGCGGGTAGAGGACTAGCTATTGTGCTTTTGGTCTTTTTGGCTTTTGCCCTTTATTTGAGTAGAGAAAGCAAGCAATCTATTATCTTATTAGTTACTGTGGCATGTTTTGCTTTTGGGGATGTATTAAAATACATATGCGAATTATACGTGTATTTTTGGGTGTTTGAAGTATTTGCAATGGCATTGCACCTGGCTGCCTTGGCATTTTTACTGGCCTATGTGAGTAATCATCATAGAAAAGCAGTTAGGTATTCTGTGAATAAAGAATCCCTATCTTCTACTTCTTCTGAACACGCTACTGTATAGGTTATACTATTATAGAAGTACCATCAGCAGATTTGTTGTTGAAACTGTCAAAATAGAAGTCTATTCGGCCTAAATTGATGCCGTAACAGCCTACTTGGTTCACCAACATATTTTTGCCTTCAATATTTTTGGTTACGGTTGGTTTCTTCAAGAAGGTGTGGGTGTGTCCTCCGATAATTAAATCGATGTTTTTTGTGGATTTTGCTAATTCAAGGTCACTAATTTTTGAACTTTTTCCGTAATGATAACCTAGGTGGGAGAGGCAAATGATAAGGTCGCATTTCTCCTTTTCTTTCAAAATTCTTGTCATATCTTGAGTGGTTTCCACAGGATCCAAATACACTGTTTCTTTATAAAGGTTTTTTTCAACAAGACCATGAAGTTCTATACCTAAACCAAATACTCCAATCTTAATACCATCTTTTACAAACACTTTATAAGGTTTGGTGTGTGTATCCATAATGGTGTTCTTGAAATCATAATTGGCAGACAAAAAATCGAATTTGGCATGAGGTAATTGAGCGTAAAGCCCTTCGATACCATTGTCGAAATCGTGATTTCCAAGCGTGGCAGCATCGTATTGTAACATGCTCATCAATTTGAATTCCAATTCACCACCGTAATAATTGAAGTAAGGGGTTCCTTGAAAAATATCACCGGCATCAAATAGTAGTGTGTTCGGATTTTCTTTTTTAATGGCTTCTATCAAACTAGCTCTTCTTGCAACGCCTCCTTTGTTGGGGTGCATGCCATCCTGAGGACTAAATGGATCAATATGGCTATGGACATCGTTGGTATGAAGAATGGTGATTTTTTTTGTAGGTTCTTTAAAGGACTGCAAACCCAAACCACCTAGGCCAACCAATGAAGTTGCTACCGCTGTTTGTTGTAAAAAATCTCTTCGTTTCATGATTCTCTATGTTAATTTTTAAACGGAAAAATGGAGTGTTTATTCTATTTGCATGTAACGATCGTCTCTAGTGGCTCTTATAGTGTCTGTTTTTATGAAATAATCCAATAGGGCATTTCTAACTTTGTAATCCAGAGAGTAAACAGTGTCGTTTGGTTGGAAGAATGTCATGTGGTCGCCACCATTGTATAGGTAGTTATTGGTGAGAACATAATACGTTTTGTGGTAGTCAATAGGTTGTCTCTGGACAGCGGCGGAAACAATATTGAAATCCTTATCCACCGTCACTTTCAATTTTGAAATGGGGTGGGCCTTACTACTTGCGGTTAGGTATTTTAAAAGTTCTTTGATTTGGTCTCCCTTGATAGCTGCTACAACAACGGTATTTTCGAAAGGCATCAGTTCATAGGCAGTTCTAATGGTAATATTTCCTTTGGATAAAATTGAGCGAATGCTCCCATGGTTCAACATTACAAAGTCAATGTCTTTTCCTGTACGTTTTTTAAAAATGGGGTTGGACTGTTCGTAAATAGCATCGGCCATAAAATTACCTATTGCCGTATTGAATTGAGAGTCTTCTTTTGTGTAAGTACCTGCCGAATATGATAACACACTGTCCAGACTTTGGTTGAGGTGGTCATGGTAAGGTTTGATAAAGCTATCTATTTCTGAATTAGAGGGTAAGCTATCTGTAATTGAAATTTGTTTCCCTTCAATTTTATAGAGGTGCTTTGTTTGATTGCAAGAGAAGAAAACGAGAACTGTTAAAACAAAAAAAAGATGTTTTGGATTCATTTAGATTCTTAAGAAAAGTTAACAAAACATGTAGTGACTTTTACTACATTTGCAAAAATTATAAAGATAAATGATTTTAAAGGCATTTAAGGAAAAATCATACCAAAATTACATCAATAAATTGTTAAATTCTAGGAGTATAGAGGCTGGCAATAAAAAGATTGAGTCGGTTGGGGTGATTTTGAATTTAAATGAATTTACTGATTTTGAGAACTTCCAAAGATTTTTTGATGATCTGGGAGTGAAACAGAACCGATTGAAAATCATTGCCTTTGTAGCCGATGAGAAGTTGGCGCCAGAGACCCTTTGGGGGGTTAACGTAACACCCAAGGACTTTGGATGGAAAGGAGCCATAAAAAATGGCGACCTGAAAGCGTTTCTTGATACAGATTTTGATGCCTTGATAAGTTATTACAAAGAGGACCGTATGGAACTCAATATTATCACAGCGCAATCCAAGGCACGTTTTAAAGTGGGACTCTCGGGAATAGATGATAGGTTGTACGACTTGATTCTTGATGTGCACCCAAAAGAGTTTTCACTGTTTAAAAGAGAATTACATAAATATCTAACAGTACTAAATAAAATATAATGACTAAATTTTATGGGACAGGAGTGGCATTGATTACGCCATTTAATGAAGATTTGTCCGTAGATCACGAAGCGTTGAAAAACATTGTAAACTACAATGTAGAGAATGGAACCGATTATTTGGTAATAAGCGGTACAACTGGTGAAAGCGTGACTATTACTAAAGAAGAGAAGAAGGCTATCATAGCTACCATCGTAGAGGCGAACAACGGAAGATTGCCTTTGGTTTTAGGAATTGGAGGAAACAACACTGCCAACGTTATTGAAGAAATCAAAGCAACTGATTTGTCTCAAATAGATGCCGTTCTTTCGGTGTCTCCATATTATAGCAAGCCTACCCAAGAGGGAATTTACCAACACTTTAAGGCTATTTCAGAGGCTTGTCCTGTAGACATTATTTTGTATAACGTACCAGGAAGAACTGCTTCAAACATGTTGCCGGAAACAACTTTACGTTTGGCAAATGATTTTAAAAATATTGTGGCCGTTAAAGAAGCTGGTAACAACATGGGACAATATTTAAAATTGTTAAAAGATAAGCCAGAAGATTTCTTGATTATTTCAGGAGATGATGATTTAGCTTTAGGGGTTGTATTGGCTGGTGGAGCAGGAGTTATCTCTGTGATTGGTCAAGGATTGCCAAAGCAATTTGCTAAAATGATCAAACTTGGTTTGGAAGGTAAAGCTAAAGAGGCTTATGATATTCACTTTAAACTTATGGATATTGTTGGTTACATCTTTGCTGAAAATAATCCGGCTGGAATCAAGGCTGTATTTGAAGCTTTAGGTCTTGCAAATGACGCCGTACGTTTGCCGTTGGTGCCTGCAACTGAAGAGTTGAAGCAAAAAATTAAGGATTTTATCGCAAATTTGGACTAAGCAGCCAAACGTTAAAGTTAACTTAAAGACTTAGTAAAAGAGTTTGCAACCGTTATTTTCGTGTGTAACTTTTGTTTTTATAATAAGTTATAAATAATTACTTTTGCATTCTGTTTACATTTTATGAAGAACATTTTTTATACATTTTTACTGGTACTTTCGCTAACCTCTTGTAGTGAATTTCAAAAAGCACTGAAGTCGGAAGATATTGCTGAAAAGTTTCGCGTAGGAACTGAGCTTTATGAGCAAGGAAAGTACGGTAAGGCAAACCGTTTATTTGCACAGATCATGCCTCAGTATCGAGGAAAGCCACAGGCAGAAAAACTTACCTACATGTATGCTAAAACATACTATGAAATGGGAGATTATCACCTTTCTGGCTATCAATTTGAACGGTTTGAAACAGCATATCCTAGAAGTGAAAAGGCAGAAGAGGCATCGTTTCTTTCTGCAAGAAGCTACTACATGTTGTCTCCTGTTTACAGTAAAGAACAAAAGGAAACTGTTCAGGCTTTGGACAAGCTTCAAATCTTTTTAAGTAAATATCCAGATTCAGAATATTTGCCAGAAGTAAACACAATGGTAAAAGAATTGGATTATAAATTAGAAAGAAAGGCCTTTGAAATTGCGAAACAATATAACCAAATAGCCTATTACGATGCTTCAGATTATGAGGCGGCCATCAAGTCGTTTGATAATTTCTTATTGGAATATCCAGGAAGTACGTTTAGGGAAGAGGCCATGTTCTATCGTTTGGACTCGGCTCACCGTTTGGCTGTAAACAGTATGCAGTATAAAAAAGAAGCCCGATTATTGACGGCGCAAGGTTATTACAATTCGTTTATCAAGTATTATTCGGATTCTAAATTTGCCGAACAAGCCAATAAAATGAACGACGAATTGACGGCTGAATTAAATAAATTTGAAACAAAAAGTTAATTTATAAATACGATGGATTTAAAGAAAACCAATGCTCCGGTAAGTACAGTTACTTACGACAGAAATGAAATAGATGAGCCAACAGGAAATATCTATGAGGCTATTTCTGTTATTGCAAAGAGAGCGGAACAAATTAACACTGATATCCGTAGAGAACTAGTTGACAAACTTGATGAGTTTGCTACCTATAATGATAGCTTGGAGGAAATCTTTGAAAACAAAGAGCAGATAGAGGTTTCTAAATTCTATGAGAAATTGCCTAAGCCTCACGCTTTGTCAGTTCAAGAATGGCTTGACGATAAAATCTACTTCAGAAACACTGAGGACGAAACTCAGGCATAAACAAAATAATGTCGGTATTAAGTGGCAAAAAGGTACTTCTAGGCATTACTGCTGGTATTGCCGCTTATAAAACGGCAAACCTTGTTAGGTTATTTATAAAAGCAGGCGCAGACGTAAAGGTCGTCATGACGCCTGCTTCTAAAGACTTCATTACACCTTTAACCCTTTCAACTTTATCCAAAAATCCTGTGTATTCATCATTTACCCATGATGAAGATGATGCTGTTTGGAATAATCACGTAGAATTAGGGCTGTGGGCAGATTTCTTGATTATTGCCCCAGCTACGGCCAATACCATGGCTAAAATGGCCAATGGTGTCTGCGACAATTTGCTTATGGCAACTTATCTGTCAGCCAAGTGTCCTGTGTATTTTGCGCCAGCAATGGATTTGGACATGTACAAACATCCTACTACACGACGCTCTTTCGATTTGTTGAATAGTTTTGGGAATATTATGATTCCTGCTACTAGCGGAGAGCTGGCCAGTGGTTTGGTAGGAGAGGGGCGTATGGCAGAACCAGAAGATATTGTAGATTTCATTGAAAGGGATATTTTGGAAGGTTTACCATTGAAAGGGAAAAAGATGCTTATTACAGCAGGACCTACTTATGAAGCTATTGATCCTGTAAGATTCATTGGGAACCATTCCAGTGGAAAAATGGGCTTTGAAATTGCAAAATCTGCGGCCAATTTGGGCGCTGAGGTGATTTTAATTTCAGGACCAACACACGAAACGGTCAACCATCAATTTATAAAACTTATCAAAATTTTCAGTGCGGCTGAGATGTACACTGAAGTCCACAACTATTTTAAAGATGTTGATATTGCAATTTTATCTGCTGCAGTGGCCGATTATCGTCCAAAATATGTAGCCGATAAAAAAATAAAAAAGAAAGCCGATACGTTTAGTATAGAGTTGGAACGTACTCAAGATATTTTGGCATCCTTGGGGAAAATCAAAAAGAATCAATTCTTGGTTGGTTTTGCTTTGGAAACCCATAACGAATTGGAACACGCCAAGGGCAAGTTGGAATCCAAGAATTTAGATGTCATAGTACTAAATTCCCTGAATGATGAAGGTGCAGGTTTTGGGGTTTCCACAAATAAAGTTACTTTTATTACCAATACAAACAAAGTCTTGAGTCAAGACTTGAAATCGAAGGCCGAAGTGGCAGGCGATTTAATGAACCTAATAATTAAACAACTCAATGCATAGAGTCTTTTTTGTAATTACTTTTGTTGCCTTTTTTGTGTCTGGCTATGCCCAGGAACTTAACTGTAATTTGGTGGTTAATGCACAAAAAACGGGAAACGAAAACGTTCAGGTGTTTAGAACTTTGGAGCGACAATTAACAGAGTTTGTCAACAATACTACTTGGACCAACAAGGACTTTAAACCTCAGGAACGCATTAACTGTAGCATGATCATCACCATTGCAGATTATGATACCGATGTGTTTCAGGCTTCCATACAAGTACAATCTTCAAGACCTGTATTCAATTCAACGTATAGTACGCCGGTTTATAATTTTAATGATAGAAACTTTACGTTTCAGTATTTGGAATTCCAAAATTTGGTATTCAATCCAAATCAATATGAATCCAACTTGGTTTCGGTTTTGACCTATCATATCTACATGATTTTGGGGATGGATGCCGATACGTTTGAACTTAATGGAGGTGATGAGTATTTTAAACAGGTACAAACCATTTTAAATTATTCACAACAGGAAAACTTTAAAGGATGGAAACTTGAAGATGGTACGCAATCCCGTTTTGTGTTGATCGATAACCTAATGTCTCCAACTTTTGAACAATTCAGGGAAGTAATGTACAATTACCACAGAAATGGCTTGGACGTGATGCATGAAAACCCTAAAAAAGGAAAGCAGGAGATTGCTACGGCTATTGGGACTTTGGAAAAGCTACATAACAAAAGACCCAATTCCTTTTTGATGCGTGTGTTTTTCGATGCCAAGTCTGATGAGATTGAAGAAATCTTTAGTGATGGACCAAATGTGAATATCACCAACGTGGTATCTTCTCTTAATAGAATTGCACCAACCTACGCCTCAAAATGGCGTAACATAAGTTATTGATCCTTTGTGGTCATACCCGATTTCAGTTGATAGTTTAATTTTAAACATTTCCGTTTGCTTACAAATCTTTCAATAAAGAACTATGCCCTGATTGATGAACTGAATGTGACATTCAATAACGGCTTATCTATAATTACCGGTGAAACCGGTGCGGGAAAGTCCATCCTTTTAGGGGGGCTTTCGTTGATTTTGGGAAAAAGAGCCGATTTGGGCAGCATTAAAGATGAATCCAAAAAATGTGTCATCGAGGCTACTTTCGATATCACCAATTATAATTTGAAGGCCCTTTTTAAATCGGAGGATTTAGATTACGAACCTCAAACTATAATTAGAAGGGAAATTTTGCCTTCTGGGAAATCTAGGGCATTTATCAATGATACCCCAGTAACTCTTGGGAACCTTCAGACTTTGGGAGTGTATCTATTGGATATCCATTCGCAGCACCAAACGCTTCAGTTAACGGATGATTCATTTCAATTTCAGGTCATAGATGCTTTGGCCAAAAATCAAGAGGTGATTCTTGAGTATTGCAAGAAGCTGAAAGCCTATAAAGGTGTTCAACGTGAGTTGAATGATTTTAACCAACAAAAAATTGAGGCTGCCAAAGAGTTGGACTACAATTTATTTTTGTTGGAAGAATTGGAAAAGGCCAATTTGATTGATGGTGAAATGGAGGCTTTGGAAGAAGAATACGAAACCCTTAACAATATTGAGGAAATCAGTGAGCGTTTAGGAAGTTCGCATGGTTTGTTGATTGATGAAACTGTTGGGGTAATTCCAAGTTTGACAGAAATTAAAAATCAATTGTCTAGGTTGTCTTCTTACTCTAAAAGCTATGAATCGTTGTTTGAAAGAGTCAATAGCACGGTAATTGAACTTGATGATGTTTTTGTTGAAATAGAGCGCTTACAAGATCAGTTGGAGGCAGATCCAGAAAGATTGGGCGTGGTGAATACCAAGTTGCAGTTGATCCATAATTTGATGCAAAAGCATGTTGCTGAAAATGTAGGGGAGTTGATTGCTATAAGGGATGATTTAAAGGAAAAGGTTAATATCACCCAAAATTTGGACGATGTCATTTCTAAAAAGGAGCAAGAACAGAAAGCTATCGAAAAGGATTTAAATGAACTTGCTCTTAAAATGCACAATAGCAGAAATACTGCTATTCCCGAACTTCAGAAACAGTTGGAAAAGCTATTGTCTGTTTTAGGAATGCCAAATGCTAGATTCCAAATAGGACTTGAATTGTCCAAACAGTTTTATAGTAATGGTAAGGATGATTTGGAGTTTTTGTTCTCGGCAAACAAGGGAGGACAATTTAACGAACTAAAAAAGGCGGCTTCGGGAGGAGAGCTTTCTCGAATTATGTTGGCGATTAAGTCTATATTGAGTAAATATCAGCAATTGCCAACCATTATGTTTGATGAGATCGATACAGGGGTTTCTGGAGAAATATCAGATAAAATGGGAGTACTTATGCAAGAAATGAGTAAAACCATGCAGGTGTTTACCATTACACATTTACCTCAAGTAGCTGCAAAGGGAGATGCACATTATAAAGTGTTTAAAACCGATATTGATGAGGTCACCCAAACACAATTAAAACGATTGACCCATGATGAACGTATTGTGGAGATCGCACAAATGTTAGGAGGCATAGATGTATCCAATTCGGCATTGGAACATGCAAAACAATTATTGAATTAGAGGAAATTCTCATTTTAATAGTATCTTTGCCCCACAAAACCAAAAACAACAATTGACTAAATAATAAATACCATGTCATATAATTTATTAAAAGGAAAACGAGGGATTATTTTTGGAGCATTGGATGAGAATTCAATTGCTTGGAAAACCGCAGAGCGTGTTCACGAAGAAGGAGGAACCTTTGTGTTGACCAATGCACCTATTGCAATGCGCATGGGACAAATTAAAGAGTTGGCTGAAAAAACAGGTTCTGAAATTATTCCTGCCGATGCCACCAATTTAGAGGATTTAGAAAATCTGGTAGCCAAGTCAATGGAAATCTTGGGAGGTAAAATTGATTTCGTATTGCACTCGATTGGTATGTCGGTAAACGTACGTAAAGGCAACCACTATACAAACCAAAACTACGATTTCACACATAAAGGATGGGATGTATCTGCAGTATCTTTTCATAAAGTGATGCAAGTACTTTATAAAAACGATGCCATGAGTGAGTGGGGAAGTATTGTAGCCCTTTCTTATATGGCAGCACAGCGTGTGTTCCCAGATTATAATGATATGGCCGACAACAAAGCGTATTTGGAAAGTATTGCTAGAAGTTTTGGGTATTTCTTCGGAAAAGACAAAAAGGTTAGAGTAAACACTATTTCACAATCTCCAACACCTACTACTGCAGGACAAGGAGTAAAAGGATTTGACGGATTTATTGCCTATGCCGATAAAATGTCGCCACTAGGAAATGCAACGGCTCTAGATTGTGCCAACTATACTGTGGCTATGTTTAGTGATTTAACACGTCGTGTGACCTTACAAAACTTATACAACGATGGAGGCTTTAGTAACATGGGTGTGAGTGCTGAAGTGATGGAAGCTTTTGTAAAGGAGCAATAGAGAAAGAAAAATATATATTAATGAAAGGGCGCTATTTAGCGCCTTTTTTTGTTTCAGAAAAGTTTAGTAATTCGTTGATTATAAGGATTTTGTTGTGTGAGTTTTTTATGTGTACCATTGGTTTTTACTTATTAAAAATTGTTAAATATGTAATAAAAATGTTAATTTATTGCGCTTTATCGTAACTAGTTGATTGTATGTCGATTATGTTTTTGTGAGGTTAGTTTAGGAGGAAATATATTGATACATTTATCTGTATTTCAATTTTTTAACCTAAAAAACTAATCGATTTATGAAAAAAATTACATTAATGTTATTCTGTGGATTTGCCTTTTCTTGGATAGGTGTAGCACAACAAGTAACAGTTGATCAAACCTTTTCTGGTTCAGGGGTAGATTTAGATGAACCTCAACTTACAATTTTACCAGAAGATATTACAGTAAACGGAAGTGCTGAGATTGAAGCTATATCTATTACCGATGCTGTAACAGGTGGCAATTGCCCTGGGTGGTATGCCTTTAACCTAGAGGTTGTAGGTGGTACTGCTGATGGAACTTCCCTCGTAGAAGTATGCTCAGATAGTTTTTTAAATTTAGATGTTACGAGCTTTACATCCATAACTTTAACTTTTGTGGATACAGATGGATGGTTTCAAGGGGATTTCTTAGAGTTTAGTCTTACACTAGGCGTTTCGTTTACATTGACATCGCCGCCCAATTGTGATTCCGTTTTGACCAGTCCTATAAGCGGGGAGACGGATGCTAATATTTTGAATGGTATTAGTTGGAGTGCTGCTACAGGTTTGCCTGAAGGGTATTTAATTAGCATGGGAACGAGTTCAGGAGGTACAGATGTTTTGGATAGTGTAGATGTTGGAGAAGTATTGACTTATGATGTTACTATGGAAGCAGGAACTACTTATTATGTTACCATTACTCCTTATAATGCCATAGGAAATGCTATTGATTGCGCCGAGGAGAGCTTTTCGACTACAATTTTACCAGAATGTCCTGTAGACACAACCGTTATGGATGATTGTGGAAACTATAATTTTGATATCACTTGGTCTGAAATTGGTAATGCAGACGGGTACTATGTCACAGTGGGGACTTCTTCAGGAAGCGCAGATATTGCAGATTCTGTTGATAACGGTACAAACACATCCTATGTTATTTCAGAGCCTACAATAAGTACTGCTTATTATGTAACAGTTACTGCATATAACTCCGTAGGAGAGTCGGTAGGCTGCTTAGAAACTATGTTAACAACCAGTGAAACGCAATGTTACTGTGAGCCTATTTTTCCTAATGGTTGTGGCGATGGGGATCAAATAAACAATTTTGAAATTCCGGCAGTGGAGTTCAGCCATTTAGGAACTGGATGTTCTGAAGGTTCGTATGGTGATTTTACAGATATGACCATTACCCTTTATAACAACTCAACCTATGATTATGTTGTTGGACATGCTTATGATAGTCAAAATGTAAGGATATGGATTGATTTTAATGAGGATTTAGAGTTTGACGATTCCGACGGGTCTTTAGAGTTGGTTGCTGTTGGTTCAAGTATGGGGTATGATGTTGATTCAGCAACCAATGGAACACTTACCATTCCAGAGTCAGTGACACCGGGTGTTTATAGAATGAGAGTTGCCGATAGGTTTTCTTCTCAACCCCTGCCTTGTAATACATCCGGCTGGGGAGAAGTTCATGACTACACAGTTGAAATTATGGAACTAACATGTATTGCTGCCGAGGTTTTAGGAACAGCTGTGCCAGATTGTAATAGTGACCAGTTTTATGTAGATGTTTTGGTTACTAATTTTGGAGATTTGGCAACGTTAACAGATGGTATTCAGTCTCAATCGGTTTCTGAATCACAACCATTGTATAATTTTGGACCATATACTAGCGGTGAAGAAGTTACTATTTCAGCAGTACATTCAGATGAAGCTTGCGACTTTGAAGTTGGAACTTATATTTTTAACTGTCCTCCAGAAAATGATGCTTGCTCCTCAGCCTTTCTGGTATCTAGCTTACCTTATAGTTTTAGCCAAGATGCGGTTGGTGCAACCAATAATGATGGTTTTGTTGGAAGTTGTGGTAGCGGAATGAATGACGGTGTTTGGTACACTTTTATGGTTGATGAGAGTGGAACTATTGAAGTTGATATTTCAGAAGTAACCGGTTGGGATTTAGAATTGGCTGTGTACTCTGGTACTTGTGGAGAGTTTACATGTGTTACTAGTAGTGATTCAGGATATTCTGGAGATGGGGAGTCCGTTTCTTTTACGGGAGACGCAGGCGTTCAGTATTATGTGAATATAGGACATTACTCTGGGACTGGTGATAATTCTGAAGGACCATTTACCATCGATGTAAGCAGTCCTGATACAGCAACCCTTAGCCCAACATTATCTATTGTTGATCATTTGGAAGAATCTAGTTTTAAGTATTTTCCAAACCCAGTAAATGATAAGTTATCAATTCGTTCACAAAGTAACATTGAAACGATTGCAGTAGTTAACATATTAGGTCAAGAAGTAATGACTGTAGTTCCAAACTCAGTATTTACTGAAATTGAGATGTCTCAACTGCAATCTGGTGCTTATTTTGTGAAAGTAAGTATTGATGGCAAAACGGAAATTATAAGAATTATAAAGGAGTAATTTTATAAATGTACTTCAAAAGAAAGGAGCCCAAACGGGCTCTTTTTTGTGGTTTAATCCTCTTAAGAGAAGTTTCAAAGACTGTTAATATTGTTAAATATATAACGCTTGGTTTTATTGTGTAATTTATTTTACACTTTATCCAAGTAATCGGTGTTTAAGCGATTAAGTGTTTTAGTGGTTGTAGGTAAATTATTAAAGCAATAATTTGCAAAAAATTAACATAGCAATAACCTAAAAAACAAATTTTTATGAAGAAAACTACATTCCTTTTTTTAACAGTATTTTTAACTTTTTTTTCTTTTGCTAATGCCCAAAGTATTATCAATATTACAACATCAGGAGGTGATTATTCCTCGGAGAAATGGGTAAATGTTACCACTGAAATAAATGGAGGTGGCACCCAGGTTTGGGGCCAAGGAGATGGAACTTATTCCAACGGAGCGGGATTGATAAATGAGGATATTGAGCTTTCCCCTGGAGTATACTATGTAAACTGCTATGATAAGTTTGCAGATAGTTGGGACGGTACTTTAATATCAATTACAGCGTATGGTGAAGTACTTAATGATAATGGTGGAAATAGTCCAGATGATGGTTCCAATAACGATGTGAGTTCCGGCTGGGAACCAGATACTCCCGAACTTGAATTGGAAGTTTCTTTAATGATTACGGTACCAGATGCTCCTAGCTGTTTAGTGCCTTCAGGCTTAGCAACTTCAAATATTACTACGTCTAGTGCTGTGTTATCTTGGATCGAAAATGGAACAGCTTCTTTGTATAATGTAGAAGTGGTTTTGGAAGGAGAAACAGCAACAGGAACACCAACTGATATAGGTGTTACCAGCGGATTTGCCAAAAGCGATTTAACACCGTTTACCGAATATGATTTCTATGTACAGGCCGATTGTGAGTCTGATGGTACTAGTAGTTGGGCGGGTCCTTATACTTTTTCCACGCTTCCTACAGCTCCTGAAAATGATGATTGTTCCGGTGCGATTGCCTTGACTGTCAATGAAGATTTGGAATGTACCATAGTAACAAGCGGGACTACATTAGGAGCTACTGAATCTGCACAGGAAGATGATGTTACAGGAACTCCTAATACCGATGTTTGGTTTTCATTTGTAGCGACCTATCCGGCTCATGAAATTGAAATTAGTAATGTAGAGAATCAAGGAGGCGGGACTAGTACCAGCGTTGATATGGGAATGGCCGTGTATGATGCTACAGCAGGATGCGAGGCTCTAGTATTTGTTGATGATAGCGACCCTAATAATTTAATTTTGGAAGGTCTAGACGTAGGAACAACCTATTACGTGAGAGTTTATGGATGGTATGGCACTATTCAATATAATAACTTTGACATTTGTGTAGGAACGTTGCCTTGTTTGGAAGGAAATGCTTCTGGGACAATTGTAGCAGATTGCGATAATGGAGAGTTTTCAATTGAGGTTGAAGTAACTAATCAAGGGGATATTTTGCAGTTGTCAGATGGTACAACTACGATTGATGTTACTGCTATTGGAACTTACACTTTTGGTCCTTATATAAGTGGTGCCGAGATTGACATCGATGCCATTCATACCGATGAATATTGTGATTTTGAAGTGGGAAGTTATGACTTTACATGTCCTCCAGATAATGATTTGCCATCAACAGCAATAGCTTTAACATTAGACATTGGAACTGCTTGTGGGGACAATACTATTACCGGGATATCTAATGTGTCAGCTACAGATTCAGGTGAGGGTACTCCAAGTTGTGGGGACTACGACGGAGGAGATTTATGGTATACCATTGAGGCGCCTGCAGCATTGATTACATTAAATGTTTCTAATGTTTCTGGTCTAACGTCCGTTGCTGGTGCAATTTATTCGGGAACACCAGGTAATTTTACCGAGTTGGATTGTACTGAGTTTTCTAGTGGTTGGCCATGGGAAATTTCGGGTTTAACAGTAGGGGAAATCTATTATCTTAAAGTATATGATTATGGTAATGATGAAGAAGGAACTTTTAATCTTTGCGGTTATTATATTACCTGTACTCCGGCCAATCTTGTAGCGGCAATTGTTCCTGATTGTGATAATAATCAATTTTATATAGATGTTGCAGTGACGGAATTTGGAGATTTGACCTCATTATCTGACGGGAGTCAGGAACAAACAATATCTGAGTCTCAGCCATTTTACAACTTTGGACCTTATCCAAATGGCACCGAGGTTACTATTTCAGCTGTTCATTCTAACACAGACTGTAATTTTGAATTAGATAACTTTAATTATTCATGCCCTCCTGTTAATGATGAATGTGAAGGAGCAGTTGTAATAAATGTAGATGCCGGGTATTGCGACGGAATTAATAATAACGGAGATAATACGGGCGCGACGGACTCAGGTCTTGGTGAAGCAGAATGTTTTGATTATGGGGAAAATGATGTCTGGTTTTCTTTTACTGTACCGGAAGGAACTAGTTCAGTTAATATTTCAACAGATTTTACAGGAGGAACAAATGTGGACACTGAAATAGCGGTGTATTCTGGTAATTGTGGTGCTTTGGTAGAGGAGGACTGTGATAATGATAGTGGGACTGAAATTTTAAGTAATGGTTCCAGTTGGAATTCTTTTATAGAGGATTTTGAAGTCAATGTGGGAGAAACTTATTTTGTTCGGGTATCTGGATATAATTCATCTAGAGTAGGAACATTTTGTTTAGAGGTATCAACCAATCAGGTGTTAGGAATTAATGAACACAACTCTGAGTCCGTTTTAAGTTATTTCCCTAACCCTGTAAATGATAAATTATCAATTCATTCTCAATACAATATTGAAATGATCACAGTAGTGAACATGTTAGGACAAGAAGTAATGAAGGTTGCTCCAAATTCAGTATCAAGTGATGTTGAGATGTCTCAGCTGCAATCTGGAGCTTATTTTGTAAAAGTTACTGTTGATAACAAAACTGAAATTATCAGAATTGTTAAAAGGTAACCGATTGTATATTAGGTTTTTGAAAAAGAGAGGTGTTGATGCCTCTCTTTTTTATGCTTAAGGACGAAATTTTGGTACTGCGAATTATGTAGGAAGCTATAGGAAAATATAGGAAAAAACGTATTTTATCGGTATATTTGGGTTTTAAACGATGGAGCTGTATTTGATAACTCTTGAGGTGTCTGAATGCAAGACTATCGTTGAATAAACCCTTTTAACTAAACTAATATTCTAACGCTACATGAAAAAAATTACATTTCTGTGGACCGTGTATTGTTTCCTTTTAACATTTTTTGCAACTGCACAAATTTCAATAGGAGATGGTGTTGGAACCACTTCACAATTACCCGTTTCAAGTTGTTACAACTATAGCTATAGTCAACAAATAATCTATCAAACAGAAATTAATTCTGTTGGGGAAATTACTTCTTTGTCTTTTTACTTTAATACGTCGGGTGGAGAGAATAGTAATAGTTCAGACTGGACTATTTATTTGGGGCATACAGCTAAATCGGCGTTTTCGTCTACTACAGATTGGGAGCTCATTGACAATTTAACCCAAGTATTTTCAGGAACCGTTTCTTACCCAAGCAATGGCAATTGGATGGAAATTGTATTGGATACGCCTTTTAATTATAACAATGCAGATAATTTGTTAATTGCCGTGGATGAAAACGAATTGGATTACGATTGTGGTAATTCTTGTAGAATGACTAACGCAACTTCATTTAGAAGTTTGTATTATGAGACGGATGGTACAAATCCAGATCCATCAACTTTTAACGGATCAGGTACTTTAGTTGCGGGCTATACCAATGTAATTTTAGGAGGGCTTGAGATGAGTTTGCCTCCAATCTGTGATGCTGCGTTAACTTCTCCTGTAGATGGAGATTCAGGGGTATCACTTCTTTCAAATCTTGCTTGGACTGAAGCCTCAGGGGACCCAGAAGGTTATTTGTTATCTGTTGGTGCAACCTCGGGTGGTACCGAAATCTTAGATAATTATGATGTGGGTAATGTATTGTCCTATGATTTGGATTTACAGGAAGGAACGACCTATTACGTAAGCATTACACCGTATAATGCCAATGGAAATGCTACAGGATGTTCAGAGGCTTCATTTACAACGGCTTCCTTGCCGGCCTGTCCTGAGCTTACGGCCGATTTGGATGATTGCGGTAATTATGACTTTGAGGTTACTTGGGAGAATGTTGCCGGTGCTGAAGGGTATTATGTAACCTTAGGGACCACTTCTGGAGGAAACGATTTGGCAAATACTGAAGACATTGGTTTGTCAACTTCTTATACCGTATCGTCGGTAGAAACAAACACATCTTATTATGTATCGGTTATAGCTTATAACTCTGTTGGACAGTCTACAGGTTGTACGGAAAGTGTATTTACAACCAATACATCATTATGTTATTGTGAATCCAATCCCGTAAGTGTTGACAATGATGGTATCGGGAGTTTGAGTGTAGGGGAGATGTTGTATGAAAGTACAGGTGCCAATAGTTACGAAGACTTTACCAATATAGCTGCGGAGTTAAGTCAAGATACAATGGCAGACATTGAAATTGAATTTTTTACAACATGGGCATACAATGTGAATTTATGGATAGACCTTAACGATGATTTAGAGTTTGATGCTTCTGAGTTGTTTTTTACGGGATCTTCTAATTTTGAACCAGTAAGTATTGTGGACGCTTCTTTTATGATGCCTGAAGATGCTTCATTGGGAGAACATAGAATGCGTATTGTTTCTGCCTATAGCGAAGAGAATGCTGCCAATCCTTGTAATAATAACTCAAAAAGTGTCACAGTAGATGTTACGGTTAACATTGTAGAGGGCAGTTGTGTGCCTCCTCAAGGTTCTGCTACAGTAGTGCCAGATTGTAGTAATAATCAGTTTTTCATAGCTATTGATATAACTGATTTAGGGAATGGCAATCCAAATATCACGGATGGGACCTTAACTTGGATTATTTCAGGAGTAGGAACTACTCAAATAGGGCCTTTTGCCAATGGAGATAGCAAAACCTTGATATTAAGACATGGAGAAGACGCTTCATGTAACACCAATTTAGGAACACTTAATTTTTACTGTCCACCAAGTAATGATGACTGTGAGTCGGCTATTATGGTAGCTCATCAACTAAACATTGCAAGTGCTTCTAGTGCTTCGGCGACCAGTGGTACGGTACAAGGCGCGACAGATTCAGGAGTTGAAGCTCCTGAGTGTGATAGCTTGCAAGGAACAGCCAATGATGATGTTTGGTATTCGTTTGTGGCTGAAACTTCAGAAGTTAACATTACTTTGGAAGACAATTTCAACGGTATTGTAGAGTTGCTAGGAGGCACTTGTGGAGCATTGGAACATATTAGTTGCAAGGATATAGGTCAAAATCCGGAAATAATGGAATTTGATTTAATTCCGGGGAATACTTATTATGTGAGAGTTTATAGCTATTCTGATGTGGTTGAAACTGTGCCAACGTTTAATTTGAAAGTTTGGTCTTCATCTACCTTGGCTTTAAATGAAAAAGAGAACGAGCCATTGTTTAAATATTACCCTAACCCTGTAAAAAATGTGTTAATTCTTCAGGCGGGTTCGAATATTCAAAACGTTACTATTTTCAATGTAGTAGGCCAAGAAGTACTTAAAGTAAATCCAGCTTCAATGGAAAGTACTATTGATATGGCTACGATGCCATCCGGTGCCTATTTTGTTCAGGTGGAAGTCGATAATGTTATTCAGACCGTTAGGCTTGTTAAGCAGTAGTTATAAATAATTAATAGTTGTAAAAAAGAGGCTTGTTAAGCCTCTTTTTTCTTTTCAAAAGGTGACTCGTGTAATTTTTATGTTTGGATTCTGTAGGTCGAAAGATCTTGTTTTTGAGATTTTTAGGTTGATCTTGGGGTAAGTGTTTGGTCGGGAAAATTAGTCTTTTATCGAATTGAAAATCTAACTAATTGATATTAAGTATTTTATGTATAACTTTAAAAGGCTTTAATCGATTAAATTTAATGATATGAAAAAAACTACTTTTTTATGGATTGCAATTCTTTCCCTCTCATTTACTTTTCATTCTAATGCTCAAACTTTTGAGGGTTTTTTTGAAGGATTTGAAGATGGTTTTCCTCCTGCTGATTGGGCTGTATTTGATATTGGTGGATCGGGAGTTCAAGATTGGGTTGTGAACCAAAGCAATCCCTATGAGGGAAGCAATTCGGCTCACATAATGTTCGAAGCTGCAGAATTTGACACAGAAGATTGGATGGTTACTAGTCAAATAGATTTAACCAACGCTACAAATGCGGAGTTGAGATTTTTTACACGTCAAGAATTTGATGAAGATTGGGGGACAGTATATCAAATTAGAGTTTCTACGGGGTCTCAAACAGCACCAGCAGATTTCACTACTTTGGAGACATGGGATGAAGATGAATTAAATGATGTGGGAACGGTGTATGAAGAAAAGATTATTGATTTGAGTGATTTTGATGGGCAGTCTATTTATATTGCTTTTGTAAGAATTCAGAATAATGGAGATTCATGGTATGTGGACAACGTTTCCGTAGGGCAGTTTACATTGGATGTAGAAGATGTAAAAGATCCAATTGAAGAATTAACTTATTTCCCTAATCCAGTGAAGGATGTTCTTAACTTAAAATCTCCATCAAAAATAAATACTATTGAAGTATTTAATTCGTTAGGGCAACAAGTAATGAAGTTGTCTCCAAATGAAATGAGTAGCCAAGTTGATTTATCAACATTACAGTCTGGAGCTTATTTAGTTCAAGCGTCTATTTTGGACAGAACTAAAACCTTCAGAATTCTAAAACAGTAAGTTTAGTTAGTTATTAGTAATAGTTTGTTAAAATCCTTAGTCAATTGTTGACTAAGGATTTTTATTTAAATAGGGTGTTTCGTTTACAAATAAGTCAAGTAATCTTTTGTTATGAATTGAGGATTTTAGACTGGAATAGGATAAGAAAGGCAGGGGCTAAATTGTTTTAAAATCTCCCTTGAGGGATGTATTATATTTTCTTTGGTTACATTTGTATCGTATGAATACACTGTCTTTTTCATTTGTTGTACCTGTATACAACAGGCCTGATGAGGTTGCTGAATTATTGGAGAGTTTTTCCGAGTTAGAATACCATGATCCTTTTGAGATTGTGATTGTAGAAGATGGCTCCTCTATCGATTGTAAAGCGGAGGTTGAGCGTTATGCCAATTCTTTAGATATAACATATTTTTTGAAGCCTAATTCGGGACCAGGCGATTCCCGTAATTATGGAATGAAACGGGCTAAGGGCAATTATTTTATCATTTTAGATTCCGATTGTGTCTTACCTTCCCAATATTTAAAAGAGGTATTTTCTTATTTGCAAAAGAATTACGTGGATTGTTTTGGCGGGCCAGATACGGCACATTTGTCCTTTACGCCACTCCAAAAGGCAATCAATTTTGCGATGACATCTTTTATATCCACTGGAGGTATTAGAGGAGGGAAGAAACAGGTTGGAAAGTTCCAGCCTAGAAGTTTCAATATGGGAATTTCCAAAGAAGCATTTGAGGCTTCTGGTGGATTTGGAGTTATTCATCCTGGTGAAGATCCAGATCTTTCAATTAGATTGACAAATTTAGGGTTTCAAACCGCATTAATAGAGGATGCTTTTGTATATCATAAACGACGAATCTCTTGGTCTAAGTTTTATACTCAAGTTCATAAGTTTGGTTTAGTAAGACCGATTTTAAATTCATGGCATCCAAAAACATCAAAGCTTACTTATTGGTTCCCTACTTTGTTTATGTTAGGATTTGTTGGAGCTGTTATTTTGTGGCTTTTTGGCTATAGTTTTGGAATTTTGGCTTATCTGGCGTATTTTTTCATAGCATTTCTTTTAGCCCTTTTCGAAACGAAGAGTTTGGAAGTAGCTCTAAAATCCATGTATGCTGTAGCGGTTCAGTTTTTTGGATATGGTTATGGATTTCTAAAATCTACCATTGCATTGAGGGTACTTGGAAAAACGCCAGAAGTGGCTTTTCCTCATTTATTTTTTAAACATGCTGAATAAATTAAGATCAAAACTGTTAGAATCAATAAGAAACAAAAAGCTCAATGTCTTTGGCTTTTTTCTTCTGTTGTCGTTTTTGTTTTTGATTGTTGGCAAGCTTTCAGGAAAGTATACTGAAACAGTTGCTTTTAATGTGTCTTTTGAAAAGGTGCCTGAAAATAAAGTATTGCTTGAGAAGAAAAAGCAAAAAATTAATGCTGTGATATCTTCCAACGGGTTCAATCTTTTACCTTTAATCTTCTTCAATCGTCCTGTTAAAATAGATTTTGAATCAGATTTGTATTATAACGAAGACCATTATTCATGGATTGCAAGCAAATCTTCGCATAAGATTAAATCTATGTTAGGACAAAAGGTGGAGATGCTTTCTGTGAAGCCTGATACCTTGAATTTTTATTTTGAGACTTTGGATACCAAAAAAGTCCCAATTAAGTTGGATGCCAATATTTCCTATACAGTGGGCTATGATGTGTTGGAGAAGTTGGTGGTTGAGCCAGATTCAGTAACCGTTATAGGGCCAGAAAACATTGTGAATGGAATTATGGAACTATCAACAGAACCTCTGGCTTTAAAGGATGTGAATGCAAGTTTTACAATGCCAATTTCAATCAAAATTCCGAAAATAGATGGGGAGTTGAAACTATCAACACCTAAGGTGACTGTTTCTTCTGAAGTTGTGAAATTTACGGAAGGTGCTATAGAAGTGCCCGTTACAATGATCAATGTTCCCAAAAGTTTAACGCTAAACTATTTCCCCAAAGCCGTAACGGTACTGTATTATGTGCCTTTGAACAGGTTCAATGAAATAAAAGCTTCTGATTTTAAAGTGGTTTGCGATTACAAGGAAATGGCGGAAACAGAGAAAAATACTTTGACTCCAAAACTAACTTTGGTACCTGAAGCGGCAAAAAGTACAAGAATCAAGCAAAATAAAGTTGAGTTTATCGTTGTAAAATGATAAATTTATATTCTGAATATCAATTAATTAGCTAATCAACGGTTGTATGAAGGTTATAGGAGTTACGGGTGGCATAGGAAGCGGTAAAAGTACTGTGGCAAATATGTTTAGAAGTTTGGGGATTCCGGTATATACGGCAGACATGGAGGCCAAAAGGATTATGGCAACTTCGCCTGAGCTTCAGCGTAAATTAAAAGTACTTTTTGGAGAACAGGCCTATGTGAACGGAGAACTTAACAGACCCTTTATAGCAGATGCGATTTTCAACAACAAAGCCTTACTGGAAGCTATGAATGCCATTGTGCATCCAGAAGTGGCCAAACATTTTAAAGAATGGTTGGCAGAGCAATCTTCTCCTTATGTAATTAAGGAAGCGGCGATTATTTTTGAGCAGCATATGGAAAAGGAGTACGATGCGGTTATTTTGGTGATTGCAGGTACCAATCAGCGAATAGAGCGCCTTTTAAAGCGAGAAGACACTTCCCGAGAAAAAATACAAGCCATCATGGACAACCAATTTAGTGATGACGAAAAACTCAAATTGGCAGACTACATTATTGTTAATGATAAGTTAGAAGCTACTCATAATCAGGTGATAAAACTTCATGAAACCCTGCTTTCTGTAGGAAAAGAACCCTGATTTTAACATTTTTGTTAATGTAAGGTTAAAGCGGATATCTAATAAATGTTAAAATGTTAAATTTGAACGATGGGCAGAAAGCTATTCGTCTTATTGGTGATTTTAATGAGTGTGTCACTCATTGGTATAATTTTAGTGCAGGCATATTTTATCAAAAATTCCTTGCAGAACGAAGAAAATCGATTTGAACTCAATGTAAAACATTCGTTGAGTATGGTCTCAAAGGCTCTCGAAGACAAAGAGCTTGATGATTACGCGAGAAAAACACTAAGCCAATTGGCAAAGAGTGGAGCGAAGGCCGATAGTGGTGTTGTAAGAGAAATTTTGGTAAAAACTCTGGATAACCAAAGAGATGAAACCATAATTTACAGAAACACCGTGTTGGAGGAAAGTTTTAAGGTGCCCTCAGTGTTCTTTGATTTAGGAGTAGATAGTGTCAGCATCAGTCGTTTGTTTAGTGAACGTGAAACTAAGATATATAGTAACACGGCATTGAACAACGAGGGAGATTTAAAAGTTAGCCCAGAGCGAACGTATCGTGAATTTTCAGAATTGCCAGAAATTCAAAAGAAAATGTTTACAGATGCCTATAAGGAGATTTATAAAAATTTCCCAATCTATAAAAGGGTGTCTTCGGAAGAAGTAGCAAAGCTTTTGAATTATCAATTAAAGGAAGATGGTATTGGCATCGATTTTGAGTTTGCCATTTACGATAAGGATCTGGCCACAAAGGTGCAATCAGAAAATTTTGAGCTGGACAAGGCTTCCACTTATGGGATTTCGGTGTATTCGGGAAATGACAATCAAAATGATTATAGGTTGTATGTTAACTTTCCAGATCGTAGAAAGTTTTTGTTTTCTACCATTATTAAGGCCATTGTGCTGTCGGTAGTGTTTACATTGATTATCATTATTGCGTACTCAAATGCCATTTACCAATTGATAAAACAGCGCAAGATTTCGCAAATCAAGACAGATTTTATCAATAACATGACGCATGAGTTCAAAACGCCCATTGCAACTATTAATCTGGCTTTGGATGCCATTAAAAATCCAAAGGTTATTGAGGACAAAGAGAAGGTAAAGCGTTACTTAAAAATGATCAAGGATGAAAACAAGCGGATGCATGCACAGGTAGAAAATGTACTGCGGATTTCTAAGCTTGAAAAGAACGAATTGAACATTAGTAAGGACCGAGTGAAACTACACGACTTAATTGAAGATGCTATTACCCATGTAGAGCTAATTGTAGAAGATAGAAAAGGCTACGTGAAAACACATTTGGACGCCACGAAATCTTCAATATTAGCCAATGAAAGTCATTTTACAAATGTTATCGTTAACATTTTGGACAATGCCATAAAATATTCAGACGACGAACCAAAAATTGATGTATATACAGAGAATGTAGGGAACAATATTTTATTGAAAATTGCCGATCAAGGTAACGGAATGTCCAAACAGGTTCAGCGAAAAATATTTGAAAAATTCTATAGAGAACACACAGGAAACGTACATAATGTTAAAGGCCATGGTTTAGGTTTGGCCTATGTAAAACGAATAGTAGAAGACCATCACGGTCATATATCAGTAGAAAGCGAAAAAGGAAAAGGTAGTGTATTTACAATTAAACTACCGTTAATATCATAAATTATGGAAGAACAAAATAAAAAAATTCTCCTTGTTGAGGATGACCCAAATTTTGGAACGGTATTAAAGGACTATTTAACCATGAACGATTACGATGTTGTTCATGCTAAAAATGGGATGGAAGGTTTTGAAAAATTCAAGAAGGACGATTTTGATTTGTGTATCCTAGATGTCATGATGCCTTACAAGGATGGGTTTACCTTGGCCAAAGAAATTAGAGAGAAAAACACAGAAGTTCCAATCATTTTCCTAACCGCGAAAGCTATGAAGGAAGATGTTTTGAAAGGGTATAAAGTAGGAGCCGATGATTATTTGAACAAACCTTTCGACAGTGAGGTATTGCTCATGAAAATTAAGGCCATCATGCAACGTAAGGCTACCGAAACAGTTACGGATAGCAAACAGTTTGAGTTCAAAATTGGTAGATTCGATTTAAACTCCAAATTGAGATTCTTGCGATTTGACGGCGGGGAACCTATCAAATTGTCACCAAAAGAAAATGAATTGTTACGTATGTTGGCGCTTCATGAAAACGATTTGATGCCTAGGGAATTGGCTTTGACAAAAATTTGGAGAGACGATAACTATTTTACCTCTCGTAGTATGGATGTTTATATTGCCAAGCTTCGTAAATATTTAAAACCAGATGAAAACGTTGAGATTTTAAATATACATGGAGAAGGGTTTAGATTGGTAGTGAACCAAAGCGCTTAATTCTTCCTCTCAATAATAAAAAAGCCTATCAATATTTTGATAGGCTTCTTTACTTAAAATAGGGGTGAATATTAGATAACTCTTACGTTTACTGCGTTCAATCCTTTTTTTCCTTCGGTTAGATCAAATTCCACTTCATCTCCTTCGCGAATCTCATCTTCTAAACCAGAAATGTGTACAAAATGTTCTTTGTTGTTTCCTTCTTCAACGATAAATCCAAATCCTTTAGAGTCATTGAAGAATTTTACTGTACCTTTACTCATAATATAAATTAAATTAATAAAGGGCCAAAGGTAGGGCTAATAAACTGATTACAGCTATAATCTTAAGTTTATTTTAATTTATTGTTTTTCAATTAGTTTTGTAATGTCATTTACTATGGTTTCCAAAGGTGTTGTGTAGTCAAACCAAAAGATGTTTTCATTCTTTTTGAACCATGTAAATTGACGTTTGGCAAAGCGTCTAGAGTTCTTTTTGATTTCCGACACCGCAAAATCCAAGGTCCAGTTGTCATTGAAATATTCAAACAATTCTTTGTATCCTACGGTGTTGAGAGCATTTAAATGCTGTTTTGGCAAAAGAGCTTTGGCTTCTTCAAGAAGACCACTTTCCATCATGATATCTACTCGTTTGTTGATTCTTTCATAAACGATTTCACGATCGGCAGTCAAACCAACAGTAATAGTTTTGAATGGACGCTTGCTTTCCTTTTGGTTTAAAAAAGAAGCATACGGTTTTCCTGTTCCAATAGAAACTTCCAAAGCGCGTATCACTCTATGCGGGTTATCAATCGCGATACGATTGTAGGATTCTGGATCGAGTTCCTTTAATTGGTTTTGCAAAACGCCAAGTCCCTCGGTTTCTAAAGTTTTATTTAGTCCTTCTCTAATTTTAGGGTCAAGGTTTGGGAAATCATCCAGTCCTTTGGTCACGGCATCTACATATAGTCCAGAACCACCTACCATAATCACCACATCATGGGTTTTAAACAATGCATCTAGACACTCTATGGCATCTCTTTCAAAGGCTCCAACATTATAATCGGTTTCAATTGATTTATGGTGAATGAAATGATGGGGAGCAGCAGCCAATTCTTCTGGAGAAGGGGCAGCGGTGCCTATTTGCATTTCCTTGAAAAATTGTCTGGAATCTGCAGAAATTATTTCGGTGTTAAAATGTTGGGCCAGTTGTATGCTTAAGGCTGTTTTTCCTATGGCTGTTGGTCCAACTATAGAAATAAGATATTTAGTCATGGTGTAATTCGCTTCCGCAGTTATAACAATACTTTGCTTCATCTTGATGTTTATCCGCTAAACAATTGGAGCAACTTTGCGTATTCACATGTACGGTATCGTCTTTTGTTATTTTATTTGAAGACTTGCTTTGGTTGGTGTATTCTGCAGAGACAATTCCTGTAGGCACCGCGATGATTCCGTAACCCAAAATCATAACTAAAGACGCTATAAATTGCCCTAATGGTGTTTGTGGAGCAATGTCTCCAAACCCTACAGTGGTTAAGGTTACGATACACCAATACACACTTTTGGGAATATTTGAAAACCCATTTTCTTCACCTTCTACTAGATACATTATGGTTCCCAAAATAATGGAAATAATAAGCACCGCGAATAAAAACACAGCAATTTTTGCTCTACTGGCTTTAAGGGCGTTGACTAGATTATTGGAGGCGCCTAAAAATCTGGCCAACTTCAATACTCTAAATACCCGCAAAAGTCTCAAGGCTCGTAAAGCAATCAAGGCATGGGTTCCTGCAAAAATAAGTGACAAGTATTTTGGTATGGTAGAAAGTAAATCTATTATTCCATAAAAGCTGGTAATATACCTAATGGGTTTTTTTACTGAAATAATTCTGGCAATGTATTCAATGGTGAATAGAATGGTAATGATCCATTCTGAGATGTTTAAAAAGTCATGATAGCGATTGTCAATTCTCTTTACGCTTTCCAACATCACCAAAATAATACTGGCAAGTATGGCAAAGAACAAAATAATATCAAATAACTTTCCAGCAGGAGTATCAGCTTCATAAATGATTTCATGAAGCTGAGTTTTCCAGTTTTTATTTGATTTTTGGTTGCTCATTTATCCAAAAGTACTAAAAGATTTAGGATTTTTTCTCCAATACAATCAGAGGGCGTATTGAATATCCATAATATTGAATAGAAACTAATTTATTGTTGGGTTAAAGTAATTAGTTTTAATTTTTTATGTTTCCTCAAATAACTTTGAATTATGTGTTGGCAATCTCTGTTATTTTCCATGGGTGTGATGATGGCATCCAAAATTTCAGGTTTGGTAATTTGATGGTTCAAATTGTAATATCCTAAACCAACAAAAGCACCATTTTTAATGCTTACAACAGAACGTTCATCCAATTCCCGTCCTTTGTCAATAATGAGCATGTCCTTGTCTCGATAGCTGTTTTTGTCAATAAATTCCATTACCCTTGAGTTATAGTTCTCGTGGGGCTCTTCGTTTACGCAAGCTCCAAGGCACTCCTTGATGGTATAATTGAAACAATTACGGGAAGTAGGGTAGAGTCCTGCCAATTTTTGACACAATTGAAATTCTTCTACAGTTTTAAAAAGAAATTGTTTGGCGCTTTGTTTGGTTGTAAATGTGGTAATGGGGTGTTTACGTCCGTCGGTTTTGTCAATTTTTAGGTTGATATAACCTGCTTCATCTTTATATGAGTAAAGAGCAAAGGTAAAGTTGTTACGTCGTAATGCTCTATTGAAAAGAGGTTTGTTACGTTTAATCTCTGCACTTTCCTTTAAAAGTGCAACAAGTTCGCTACCCGTTTCTTCATAGGTAACTGCAGCAGTTTGTAGTTGTAATTTTTTCGATTTGGTTGTAGTGGCCGAAAAATGTTGACTCACCCTATTTTTGATGTTGTTGCTTTTTCCAATGTAAATGATTTCGCCATCTTCATTATGTAAATAATAGACGCCGGTAACATTGGGCAATTCGTCAATAATACGTTTTAAATTGGGGTTGATTTGCTTCTGGTCAGACTTTAAAGCATCCTGAATGATGTATTTTTCCAAATCCTTGTTCAGTATCATTTTGAAAAGCTTCACCGTAGCCATGGCATCCCCAGCAGCACGATGTCTATCGCTTACAGGAATTCCTAAAGATCTGGCTAATTTTCCTAAACTATAGGAGTCCTGTCCTGGAATCAGCTTTTTCGACAATTCAACGGTACAAAGGGTTTTTCGTTTGTAGCCAAACCCCAAGCGTTTGAATTCGGTTTTCAGAATTCGGTAGTCAAATTGGGCATTGTGGGCTACGATAATGCAGTCTTCCGTAATTTCTACTATACGTTTGGCCACTTCGTAAAACTTAGGAGCATTTCGAAGCATGTTACTGTTAATGCCCGTAAGGTTGACCACAAAAGGCTGAATTTCGCGTTCGGGATTCACTAGGCTTACAAATTGGTCTACGACTTTGTGGCCATCAAATTTGTAAATGGCTATTTCGGTAATGCCTTCCTCGTTGTACTTTCCTCCGGTAGTTTCTATGTCAAGTATTGCGTAAATAACGTTGCCTCTTTCAGTGAAAATTATAAATAGTTGCGCTCGCCAAAAATACTGCTTCCAACCCTAATCATAGTGCTGCCACATTCAATGGCAAGGGGGTAGTCGCCACTCATTCCCATAGAGATGATTTTCATTGGGTGAAAAGTATTAAGCTGCTCAAATGTAGTCTTTAAATTGGAAAACTCTGTTTTTATTTGGGCCTCATCATCGGTAAATGTCGCCATACCCATAACGCCATCAATGGCAATATGTTTTAAATTGGAAATAGAGCCATCTTGCAATAAGTTTACAGCTTCCTCTGGACTCATGCCAAATTTTGAATCTTCCTGGGCAATTTTAATTTGAAGTAAACACTTGATAATTCTATTGTGTTTTTCCGCCTGCTTGTCAATTTCCTGTAATAATTTAAGGTTGTCAACGCCATGAATAAGGCTAACAAAATGTGCCATGTACTTTACCTTATTGCGCTGTACATGACCAATCATATGCCACTCAATGTCTTTTGGGAGCTCTTCATATTTTTCAGCCATTTCCTGTATTTTGTTTTCACCAAAAATACGCTGGCCACTATTGTAGGCTTCCAAGATGTCACTAACGGGTTTGGTTTTGGAAACCGCAACCAAGGTGACATGTTCAGGTAATTGAGATTTTATATGCTGAAGATTATGTTGAATATCCATTTCTTACAAGTGTTTAATGAAACTTGGCTTCAAATCCTTCTTTAGTAAGTTTGAAGGAATCTTGATAACTGTAAGTTTAGCTTTTCTCTAATAGGAGGAATAGCTAAAAAGCAAATACCGATGTAGCGTTTCCATTACATCGGTATGGTATTGTTATTTTAAAAATTGAGAAGCGACCACTTCAGCTTTTTTGCTGTTTGAGTAATCGTAAAAACCTTCCCCAGATTTTACTCCCAATTTTCCTGCTCGTACCATATTTACCAATAATGGACATGGTGCATATTTTGGGTTTTTAAACCCTTCGTACATTACATTTAGAATAGACAGGCAAACGTCCAAGCCTATAAAGTCAGCCAATTGTAATGGTCCCATTGGATGGGCCATTCCTAATTTCATCACGGTGTCAATTTCGGCTACTCCTGCAACACCGTTGTAAAGTGTTTCAATGGATTCGTTAAGCATTGGCATTAATATGCGATTTGCTACAAAACCTGGGTAATCGTTCACTTCAACAGGAACCTTATCTAAAGCTTTAGACAATTCCATAATGGTATTGGTCACTTCGTCGCTAGTGTTGTACCCACGAATGATCTCTACCAATTTCATGATTGGTACAGGGTTCATAAAGTGCATTCCAATAACTTTTGAAGGACGTGAGGTAGCCGCGGCAATTTGAGTAATGGAGATAGAAGACGTGTTAGTGGCCAGAATGGTGTTTTCATCACAAGCTTCGTCTAATTGCTCAAATATTTTTAGCTTAAGATCAACGTTTTCTGTTGCAGCTTCAACCACCAAATCCGAAGCTTTTACGCCTTCAGCAATAGAGGTAAAGGTGCTGATGTTATTTAGTGTTTCCAGTTTGTCTGCTTCAGTGATTTTTTCCTTGGCAACCATTCTGTCTAAATTCTGGGCAATGGTATTCAAGCCTCTTTCAAGAGACGCTTCACTAATATCGATAAGGTGAACATTGAAGCCTTTTTGGGCAAAGGTGTGTGCAATTCCATTTCCCATGGTGCCAGCTCCAATAACTGCTATATTTTTCATATATATTAAAATTTGTGTCCCTTTGTTCTTGGAAAGGGGGTATTATTAAACTCTTGCTAATTTTGGTATTGCAATAGTGGGTACTAGCAATAAATGGTTGGTTGAAATGTGATGTCAGTCTAAAACTGATCAATAATCATATGTGCCACACGAAGCGCTTCTGTTCCATCAAGTAAAGTCACAACAGGAGCCGTGTCTGTGTTGATAGCATGTGCAAATGATTCCAACTCATCCAAAATGGCATTGTTGGCCGTGATTTCAGGATTGTCAAAATAAATCTGTTTCTTCACGCCTTCGGCATTTTGTAGAATCATATCAAAGTCTCCAGGATGTTCTGGGGCATCTTTCATTTTTACCACTTCGCATTTTTTCTCCAAAAAGTCTACAGAGATATAGGCATCACGTTGGAAGAAACGTGTTTTACGCATATTTTTCAAAGAAATTCTGCTAGCCGTTAGGTTGGCTACACAGCCATTTTCAAACTCTATTCTAGCATTGGCAATGTCTGGAGTGTCGCTAATAACAGAAACACCACTGGCCGAAACGTTTTTAATTTTTGAATTCACCACGCTTAGAATAACGTCAATGTCATGGATCATCAAATCCAAAACCACAGGAACATCAGTTCCTCTAGGGTTGAATTCCGCTAATCGGTGGGTTTCTATAAACATTGGGTTGTGTACACTTTCCTTAACAGCAATAAAGGCAGGATTGAAACGCTCTACATGTCCCACTTGTCCTCGAAGTCCATTTTCAGCCAAAAGTTCCCTGATGTGCTCGGCTTCTTCGATGGTATTTGTAATAGGTTTTTCTATAAAGATATGTTTGCCCTTGGCAATGGCCTTTTTGGCACACTCATAATGCGATAGAGTAGGCGTTACAATGTCCACCATATCCACAGCATCTATAAGTTCGTCGATGTCTTTAAAGTAGGTATACCCAAATTCTTCTACAACTTTTTGGGCATTGGCTTCGTTAGGATCATAGAACCCAACAAGCTCATATTTATCTGATTGATTGAGTAATCTTAAGTGAATTTTTCCAAGATGACCAGCACCAAGAACTCCTGCTTTCAACATGTTTTTGAGTTTTTAACAAAACTAAGTATTTTTCATTATTTGGGGACTTAAAAATGGAATAAAATGACCTTGTAAAGAGAGTTGATAAAACAGGGAATTTTAATTTTTGCCTTTAAAATGTTTGAAGTAATTTTGCCTTGAAAAGCTTACCAACATTGAAAGACACGTTTAAACATCAAGGAATGAGACAGCAACTTGTAGAAGTTGTTAGAGCTAAAGGAATTACCAATGAAAAGGTTTTAAAAGCCATCGGTACCATCCCAAGGCATTTGTTTATGGATTCTAGTTTTTTGGATCACGCCTATCAAGATAAGGCGTTTCCAATTGCGGCAGACCAAACCATTTCCCAACCTTACACCGTGGCATTTCAAACCGAACTTTTAAATATCAAGCCGGGAGACCAAATATTGGAAATTGGTACAGGAAGTGGCTATCAAACAGCTGTTTTGTGCTTGATGGGTGCTAAAGTATTCAGTATTGAACGTCAACAGGAATTGTTCAGAATCACCAGTAAGTTTTTGCCAAAATTGGGCTTTCGCCCTAAAAAGCTAATTTTTGGAGATGGCTATAAAGGGATGCCTGAAGAAGCGCCTTTTGATGGTATCATTGTAACTGCAGGTGCTCCGTTTGTGCCTAAACCCTTGTTGAGCCAATTAAAAATTGGTGGTCGTTTGGTAATCCCTGTGGGAGTGGATGTACAAACTATGACCCTCTTCATTAGAAAGGGGCCAAAAGAGTTTGAACAACACGAGTTTGGTGAATTCCGATTTGTGCCGCTGTTGGAAGATAAAAATTAAGGCTTTGGTAAATAATCTTCAGGAATAGGAGTTCCTTCCGTTTCCAAAGTCCAATAAAGATTTACAACCCACCAACGTTGCCCGTCAAAAAGCAATTCAATGCTGTCTATTCCTCTAAGGAATGGGGTTTCGTCTTGCTCACTTCTGAAAGCTTCAAATGTGATAAAAGCGTGGGTTATATTTCCATAAGATTGGGTGACTCTGTGAATTTCCTTTTTGATGTAACCGTTTGCAAGAATCCAATCATTGGTAGTATTGATGTAATCTTCCACCGAAAGGTAATTGGTGTCGTAAATTCCTTTTACACCATCTTTATAGGCTGGGATCAACTTTGCCTCGTTTTTAAAAAGGTATTTGAATAGTTTCCAATCGCGTTCAACTCCTTTTTCTCCTGAAATGGCTCCGTAAAGTGAGGTAATAGTAGAGTCTAAAGTAATTGTTTTTCCTAAGTAGCTCACAGGAGCTTCTTCGGCTTCCTGAGCATTAATGTTACAAATAGTGGCTAAAAAAAGTAAGGATGTAAGGGCGAAAGTTTTCATGCGGTTCACTAAAAAAATTTGCTAAAATTAATCAATTAAAGAGTTTCAACCCAAAAATAAAGGCGTCACTTTGAAATCCATTTTGGTAAGAGCGCACATAATCAAGTCTTAAGAACCTAAATTTACCCCAACCTATGTTGTCAATCCCAACCGAATATTCTTGGTAAGGTTTATAGGTTTCAGAGGAAAGAGCATGGGCACCGACAATCAAGTTGTAATTTAATTTATTCAGCAATGGAATTTTACCCAAAATGTATCCATTAAAGTTGTGTTCGGCGTGTAATTCCAAATAATTGTCGTTCGTGCTTAAGGAATAGTAAGGCAAATTGTTAAACACATTGGTATAGCTTCCAGAGGAACTAACATGGGTTTGGTTGCCATTGAAATGTTGGTAATCCATAAATGCAATATCCTTGGCATTGAAAAAAGTTCCGGCTCTAAGGTTGTATGCAAAATCCCCTTTGTTACCAAGCTCCACATTTTGGAAAATGCGCAGTTTAAGTTGGTCAAAATTGTAAGCGTCAATAGAGGCTCCAAATCCTTTTTCATATCCTATGGCCAAGGTTGGGTATTTGGTTTCTATCACCGTGTATTTGCTGTCTGGATAACTAAAGTATTCCTGACCAAAATTGAAGGTGGCACTTAGGCTAAATTTGAAAATGTTGTGCGTTTTGAACGGTGCAATGCCATAGGCTGTTTCATCCAGCGGGTTATTACTAGTGTAGGTATCGTCACTTTCGTTGATAAAGGTAGAATCTGTGGTGTTGAAAAGTGGTTTCCTGTGTTCGTAGCTTATGTTGCTGTACAATTTGAAGCCATTAAAAAGTTCCTTTGAAAAGCTTATTTCTGCAAAACTTTTATCGTAAAGTTTCATGTAATTGTCTTCAAAGAACAGAGAACTAATACTGTTTATTAATTTTGAAATTGGCTCTGTTCCATTAAATTGTTGCGTGGTTACACCTCCGGACACCATTAGATATGGTCTGCTTATATTATTGAATTTGTAATGAGCTGAAAAGACGCCTCGCAATCTTTGGTCTCCTAAGCCGTAATTCATAGTAGCTCGTGTGAAGAAATAGCGTTTGAATTCATCGATGTTTTTTGTGTAGTGAATACCAACAGAACTATTAAAACCCTGAACCGTATTAAAATTAAGCGCTGAAAAGGGAGAGGAAACACCTAAACTCCATTTTTCATAGGAATTGGAAAATGTATAACCAGAAAAGATATCGGAAAATTTGAACTTGTTGGATACCCTGTCTGTGGAATCCAAATAGGTTTTAGACTTTTTGATTGTTTGAATACTGTCTTTTTTCAAATAATCCAGAATTTCTTCCTCGGTTAGGGGAACAGGTCTATTGATTTCCCAATACAAAGAGTCCTTTTTGTTGGCTTCTTCTTTAAAAGAAAGTATTTCTTTTCCAAAATTACGTTTTGAAAATTCTGGATTGAAATTGTAATCACTATAGACAGAAGTGTAATGGCCTTCTCCATTAATGCCAAACATTCCAAAGGAAAAATCGATGTTTTGCGACATCAAGGCCCAAACCTTATCCTGTTGGGAGTAGGAGAAATTCTGCTTAAGAGTGATGGTGTCGGCTCCGGGAATTTGCGCCTGTTGACCGGTAGTCGTCAATTCAAGAGCGTAAATGGTCCATTGGTCTTCCACAATATATAAGTGTCCTTCAAACACGCGATCGTTTTTACGTTTTGGGGTGACCTTTATTTTATTGATAAGGTTTCCAAAATCGTCATAGAAAATCCCTTCCAAAGAGTAGCGGTAATAATTAAAGGCGTATTCTGCAATTGGGGAAATGAGAGGATTTTCTAAATCAATGGTGTTGTTGTAAAAGTTGAAATTGGCATCCAAGGCCGTATTAAAACTAAAGCCATTGTCATCGCCACTAACCTTTGAGGCAATAATAGTTTCCTTGAGTTTGTTGGGGTAGAGGTAGTCAATTTTTGAAACAGTTTCTGAAAGGTAAATGATTCCACTTCTGGTAGAATCCAGACCGCCTCCCAAATCTCCCAACTCCTGACCTAAAATGGCTTTTGGAGCATTTTTGATTTTCAGTAATCCTCTGGAATAATAATGAGCATTGAAGGCTTTGATGAGCTCAAGGTTCTCTTTTCGTTTGTCTATTGTAGCCCTCATGATTTTGTTGGCTGGATTTTCGTTGGTTTTTACAACGACTTCCTGAAGGGATATTTCTTCTTCCTGCAAAATCACGTCCAATTGATATGGGAAGTTTTCAATGGCTACTGTTTTTTTGAGGGTTTTATAACCAAGATATTTAAAGGTAATTGTATAAGTTTTGGGAGCGGAGACGTTCAGCTCATAAACGCCATTATCGTTACTGGTAGTGCCTGTGTAGGTGTTTTCAATATAAATATTAACAAAGGCTAAAGGGGTATTATTACTGTCTTTTACAGTGCCTTGAATTTGAGCCAAGGCGTAAAACGTCTGCAAAAAACTAAAAAGTAAGACTAGTTTTTGTTTCATATAGGTGTTGGTTGATGGAGCAAGAAATTTTCTTTAAAATGTCCGTGCATGAACTTTTGGTTATAAACATATGGAAAAGTACAGTTATAACCATTTAAAAAATTACTTGTAAATTTTCTTGATACGATCCAAATTACGCTTGTTGTCGCGGTCTTTGATAGTGTCCCTTTTATCGTAAAGTTTTTTACCTTTTGCCAAAGCAATGTCCATTTTGGCGTATCCTTTTTCGTTAATAAAAACACGAAGCGGTACAATGGTAAGTCCTTTTACAGTTACGTCCTTTTGAAGTTTTTTAAGCTCCCTTTTGTTAAGTAGCAGCTTGCGTTCGGCTTTTGGTTTATGGTTGTAGTAGTTGCCGTAAACATACTCCTGAATGGTCATGTTGATGACAAACAGTTCGCCACGGTCGTTAAATTCGCAAAAACTCTCGGCAATAGAGGCCTTACTATCCCGGATGGATTTTATTTCGGTACCTGTTAAAACAATTCCAGCAGTATAAGTGTCAAGAATTTCGAATTCAAACTTGGCTCTTTTATTTTTTATGTTGACCGTTTTTTGCATAGCACAAAACTACGTTTTTTATAATTTATGCTAAATACCTTTTGAGAATTTTATTGCGGTTTCAGAGAAGTCCTCAGTCTATGGTAAGTATGTAGTCGGTGACAGTTTCTTTAGATAATACAACAATATATAGAAAGCTGTTGTTGTTGTCTTCCATCATGAGATATTTGTCTTGGGAAATGAGGGCGTTTGTCGTGGCAGGCGTTGTGTTGCTGTGGCCAACAATAAGTACAGTTTGCCCTTTTGTGTCGTTTAGGAAGGTGTTTATATCTAGGTTGTTTGGGTCATATAGTTCAATTTCGATGTTGAATCTTTTGGCAATTGGCCCTACGGTTTCCAAAGTTCTATAGTAGTCTGTAGAAAAAATACGATCTAAAGGAACTTGGCTAAATATGCTGTCCCATTGGGTGGCACGTTTTAACCCAATTTCTGAAAGGTGGGGGTTGGGGTTAGAATGATCCGTTCTGTCTTTTTCTGCATGCCGAATTAAAAAGTAAGTGGAAGTTTTATTGCTCGATTCTTGTGAAAAACCTTGAAAAGACAATAGTAAAAGAAACAAAAGACAGAAGGGTTTCATGTTGGATACTAATGGATTATATCCAAATATAAAACAAATTAGGGCCGAAGCCCTAATCTAATGTTTTGAAATTCAATAAGTTTTGCTGCTTGTTAGTCTTCGACCTTTAAAGCTTTATCTGTAACAATGGCAACTCCGGCCGATGTTCCAATTCTGTCTACACCTATATCGATATATTTTTGAGCGGTTTCATAATCTTTTATACCACCAGAGGCTTTAATCTTAGCATTATTACGAACCGTTTTCTTAATGATTTTTACTGCTGTTAAAGTTGCTCCGCTATTTGAGAAACCTGTTGAGGTTTTGATGAAATCGGCTTTAGCATCCATACAAATTTCGCAGGCTTTGATGATTTCGTTTTTAGACAATTCGCTAATTTCAAGAATTACTTTAAGCGGAATGCGTCCTATAGCTTGTTTTACATCACTAATGTCTTTATAAACTGCAACGTAATTTTTACTTTTTAAAAAGCCAATGTTTATTACCATATCTATTTCGTTGGCTCCTTGGTTTACGGCAGCTTTAGCTTCACAAACTTTAGCTTCGGTGGACATGGCGCCTAAAGGAAAGCCAACAACCGTGCATACTTTTACGTCTGTTTTTTCCAAAAGTTGATGGGCAAGAGGAACATAACAACCATTCACGCAAACAGAATAAAAATGATGTTTTTTTGCGTCGTTACATAAGTCTATAATGTCCCTTTCGGAAGTGGTGGGTTTTAATACCGTGTGGTCTATGTATTTACTAATCTTCATGTTTCAGTAGGTTTAATATTGATTTGATGTAAGCTTTCTTAAATGAATCATTTAAAGGAAGTTACAGGTCAATAGTGTCTATGTAATTGGGGAATTAATAGCGGGTCAAAATTAAGAAATTAATCTTAATTAGATAAAGTGAAAACTTAAACTTTATTGCCTTTGAACGAAAAATTCCACAAAAATTAACAAGTTTTGGGACTTGATAAATGAGTATCTAGTTGAATGCGATTATGGTAGGACGGCTTCCACGGTATATCCCGCTTTTCGCAATAATGAAATGACTCCATTGTCTCCGGATAAATGTCCGGCGCCAACTCCAAAAAAGGTAGGTTGTTCTTTGGAAAAGCTGCCAATTTTTGCAATCCATGTTTTATTGCGTTCGTCCAGCATTTTGTTTTGGTATTTAGCGGTCAATGTGGAGTCGTCTACCAATAAAAGATTGTAAAGGCCGTCCAAGTCCTTGTTTTCATAAAGACTCATCATTTCAGTAATGTTTGCTCTGTCGCTTGCCATATTGTCTTTAGCAGATTTTAGCAGTTCCTGAATTTGGTCTTCATAGGGAATTTCGTCAAACAATTGCATTTGCTGTTCAATGCTTTCCAATCCTTCAACGTCCTCTTTTTGATCTTTGGTAACGGCCATTAATTCATTTTCAAAAGATTGAATAGGGCATCCCAGAAGTTTTGGATACAACATGGCACTTAAAAAGAAAGGTTTAATGTTTCCCAATAGATCTAGAGGCATTCCGGTTTGGGTTTTTATAAAATCTGAAAGGACTTGGTAATCTACTTCCGAAACATAATCCTTAATGGTTTTTCCGTCTTTCATATACATCTCCTGCATCATTTTCGATTGTATTTCTGGATGGTCCATATCGATCTCTAGGACCAAAAGAGAAGTGTTGTCCAGGGCGGTTTTCACTGTTTGGTCCAATGAAGCATTACAGGTAATGTGGATGGTACCGAAAATATATGATGGCGCTTCAAGCCCGTTTCCGGATATTTTCCAAAGTAAGGAGTTGTTGGTTTCTTGTGCAATTGTGATTGTTGAAATAAGAACTATTGCAGTGTTTAGAATGGTTCGGGAAAAAGATGTTAATGACATTTTCATTTAATATTAGAGTAGATTGGGGTTATTGTTTTTGGTGGAAATCTGTCAGGATTTTGTGAGTCCATTGGATTGCCTCAGACAAGGTATTAAAAATCTTGTACGGTTTGTCGAAAAAATTCTTTTCATATTCCGCGTTTTGGCGCATTATTCTGGTATCTGTCACTATAGCAATACCTGCAAGATTGGGGATTTTTTCTGTTTCCACATAAGTTAATGGATCTACGGAGTAGGAGTTGACGCGATTAGATATATACACAAATTGTTTTCCCGAATAATGGGTTTCTACAATCTCGTTCAATCTTTCGTTATGTTTGGGGTGAATGTCGGCGCCTTCCCTGATTTGCATGATCAAGAAATCATCAAATACCAAAATTTCGGCACTTGGAAAATCGTAATAATAGAACCTTCCCATAAAGCTCAATTTTAAAAGTTAAAGGGCTTTGGTTTTTGATAAAAAAAGCAACGCTAACCTAATTAAAGGGTCGCGTTGCCTAACACCAATCAACCAAATTATTATGAAACGTCCTAGCGGACATTTAAACTCCAATGGCGGTTAACCACTGAAGTTTTCGTTAAAGTTCTTCAGTGACCATATTGGCCTGGTTTCTGAAGACTAATCTGTCATCAAATGCATCTAGAAGGATCACACTGTCTGTGGTAACTTTTCCGGAAAGAATCTCTTTACTCAATTCATTGAGTACTTCTTTTTGAATGACTCTTTTTACTGGTCTGGCACCGTACTCTGGATTGTATCCCTTATCTGCAAGGTATTCAATGGCTTCTCTTGTGGCATCAAACGTAATGCCTTGTTGGCCTATTATTTTTGTGAGTCCTTTTAATTGTAACTCTACAATTTCCAAAATATTTTCCTTGGATAAAGGCGTAAACATGATGGTTTCGTCTATTCTGTTTAAAAATTCGGGTCTTACTGTTTGTTTTAGTAAGGCCAACACGTCAATTTTGGCAGCTTCCATAGCGGAATCAATATCCTTGGTAGCTTCAAAACGCTCTTGTATGATCTGACTTCCCATATTGGAGGTCATAATGATGATTGTGTTTTTGAAATCTGCTAAACGCCCTTTGTTGTCCGTAAGGTGTCCTTCATCCAATACTTGTAACAAGATATTGAAAGTATCTGGGTGCGCCTTTTCAATTTCATCCAAAAGCACTACGGAATAAGGTTTGCGTCTTACAGCTTCTGTCAATTGTCCTCCTTCATCATAGCCCACATATCCTGGAGGTGCTCCTACCAATCGGCTCACGGCATGACGCTCTTGATATTCGCTCATGTCTATTCTAGTCATGGCGTTTTCATCATCAAACAAGTATTCGGCCAAGGCCTTTGCCAATTCGGTTTTACCTACACCTGTGGTTCCAAGGAATAGGAAGGTCCCAATTGGTTTTTTAGGGTTCTGTAAGCCTGCACGGCTTCTTCGCACGGCATCACTTACCGCCGTAATGGCTTCTTCTTGTCCAACTACACGTTTGTGAAGTTGGTCTTCCAATTTTAACAATTTTTCACGTTCACTTTGAAGCATTTTGGTAACCGGAATTCCTGTCCATTTGGCCACGACTTCTGCGATGTCGTCATAAGTCACCTCTTCTTTAATTAGGGAGTTTTCATTTTGATTCTCATGAAGCTCCTTTTGAAGTTTTTCAAGGCGTTCCTGACTTTCCTTTATTTTTCCATATCGAATTTCAGCAACTTTACCATAATCGCCATCACGCTCTGCCCGTTCTGCATCCAGTTTGTAATTTTCAATTTCAAGTTTAGTGGCTTGAATATTGTCTACAACATCTTTTTCGCTTTTCCACTTAGCGTTGATTTCGTTTCGCTCCTCCTTCAAATTGGCTAACTCTGAGCGCAATGAATTTAATTTTGCCTCATCTTTTTCACGTTTAATGGCTTCAATCTCAATTTCCAATTGCATGATTTTTCTATCCAAAACATCCAATTCTTCAGGTTTTGAATTGATTTCCATGCGCAATTTGGAAGCAGCTTCGTCCATTAAGTCGATAGCCTTGTCTGGAAGGAATCTGTTGGTGATGTAACGTTCGGATAATTCTACGGCACCAATAATTGCTTCATCTTTAATGCGAACCTTATGATGGGTTTCGTATTTTTCCTTGATTCCTCTTAAAATGGAAATGGCACTTTCGGTATCGGGCTCATCTACCATTACTTTTTGGAAACGTCTTTCAAGGGCCTTGTCCTTTTCAAAATACTTTTGGTATTCGTCTAGGGTAGTGGCTCCAATGGCGCGCAATTCACCTCTAGCTAAAGCAGGTTTCAAAATATTGGCGGCGTCCATGGCACCTTGACCTCCTCCGGCGCCAACAAGGGTGTGTATTTCGTCTATAAATAGTACGATATCACCATCACTTTCGGTAACTTCTTTAATAACCGCTTTTAAGCGTTCTTCAAATTCACCTTTGTATTTGGCACCTGCAATAAGCGCACCCATGTCTAAGGCAAAAATCTGTTTGTCAACCAAATTTTCAGGAACGTCACCATCTACAATACGATGTGCGAGTCCTTCGGCAATGGCTGTTTTACCAGTACCAGGTTCCCCAACCAAAATTGGATTGTTTTTGGTGCGTCTGGATAAAATTTGAAGAATTCTACGTATTTCTTCATCACGACCAATTACAGGATCCAGTTTTCCATCTTTGGCCAATTGATTTAGGTTTTTAGAATATTTGTTTAGCGCGTTATAGGTGTCCTCTTGACTTTGAGAAGTTACACGGTCGCCTTTTCGCAATTCGTTGATGCCTGCTGTTAGCGCTTTTTCAGTTACACCTTGGTCTTTGAGCATTTGGGCTATTTTGCTGTTGGATTTAAAAACAGCCAAGATTAAATGTTCAATGGATACAAAGTCGTCCTTCATTTTTTTTGCAATGATGGACGCTTCATTAAGTGTTTTTCCAGCTTCTCTGGATAACATAATGTCGCCTCCGGAAACTTTTGGAAAGCTCTCCAGTTGCTTGTCCAATGCCTGTTGTAGGACAAGGGTGTTTACATTCAATTTTTTAAGAATGAATGGTAATACGTTTTCATCAACTTCAGAAATAGCTTTAAAAATGTGCTCGTTTTCAATTTGTTGATGGCCAAAACCCTGGGCGAGCTGCTGAGCTTGCTGTATGGCTTCTTGTGACTTTATTGTATAATTATTTAAGTTCATAGTTTGATTTTCCTTTAATTTAGGAAGACAAAGTCAAAAAGCTTACCACTTAAATAGATGAGACAAAATGTCGTTATTTCGTGAAAACATCATGACTTTTTGTCTGGGTTAGGGAGTTGTAAGGTAGGTTTTGGATTATTCTGTAAGTTACAAAAAAGTATTGTTTTTGTAACGGATTTTTTAATATTAAATATTTGAAAATCAGTTGTATTTATTCGTTTGTTGGTTGATTAACGTTAATTTATAATTCTTGATTAAAAAATAAATTAGTTTTACACCTTAAAATCAAAGTGCATGGGATTTATAAAGAAATTATTTGGAGGCAGTGAAATATCTGAAGAAAGTAAAGAAGTCAACACAATGCCTTGGTTAGGTTTGACTTCGGTTGAGCAACTCAATAAATTGAAGGTTGCTTCCGAAACAAAACCACAATTAATCTTTAAGCATTCCACGAGATGTGGCGTGAGTAGAATGGTAATGCGTCAATTTGAAGCGGCCTATGGTTTTTCCAATGAAGACTTTGATGTGTACTATTTAGATTTGCTAAATTATCGGGATGTGTCCAATGCTATTGCAAGTATGTTTCAGGTGATGCATCAATCTCCACAATTACTTGTTATAAAAAATGGAGTAGTGGTAGCGCATGCCAGTCATGGGGCTATTTTGGATGTGGATTTGAAGAATTTCCTGTAGTATACTTTTTTCAAAAATAAAACAGCCCCTAATAACGAGGGGCTGCAGTTTGATTATCTATTTTAAAGGAGGCCAAAATATCTTTTAGCCTCAATTTTAAATCTTCTCCAGTGTCAAATACCATTTGTTCATTGCTAGGGAATGGAACGGCTTGATTGCGGGTCAATTTTAAATCATCTTTGTTCAAGGCACGTTTGTCTCCGCGATAGGTAGCATAGAAATGCTCAAAGATAAATCCACTATCTACAGGAAGTGTGCTTATGGTTTGTTGCGTTTTCAGATCGGAGAACACAGCGTTTCCAAGAATTTGTGATGATTTGAATTGTTGAAATTCAAAAAGATCAGCTTTTACCTTGATAATTTTGTCCACTTTAATATCGTTGCCAAGACTGTCTTTCATCACATTGCCGTTTTGATCTAATTGGTATTGCCACCCATCTACTATTTCTTGCTCTCTAGGAATTTGACGTTCCTTAATTTGTTCAGGAGAAATATTTATGCGTTGCAATTGTAATTCCATGGCATAGTCGTATTGCAGACCTGAGATTCTGTTGGAGTGATAAGCAAGCCAAAACTGATTTAGACCATAGGTGTCAAAATTCAACAGATCTTGTTCCAATTGACGAGGGATAACTTGATTGGTGTTATTTTTAATATTTACAATGACGTGTTCAATCCCTCTTTCATGGGCTTCCAAAAGTAATTCTCTAGTGTCTTCATAATTTGGATGGATTCGCTCCACGTATGATAATACATTGTGGGCTTCCCTGATATCTGCTTTATAGTTGGATTCTAAAAGGGCTAGACCTTTTTCGTATAAATAATCGGCGGTTTTGTTTTTCCATTCAGAAATGGCATTGCTGTAATCCTGAAACTTAAAAGTGATGGTTTTGCCTTCAACAACCAAAGGTAAAATTGGTTTAATGGCTTCCTGTCTTTTGTTGAGGTAGTTGTAAAGTTCATAGACTTCTGTATACAATTCTGGATTGTTATCTTTCTTAAGATGTTTAATTGTATTCAGGTCGCGTTCCTGTGCCTTGTGAAATGCCTCTTGCAGCATCATGGCATAATCCTGTTTGCGTTTAGAAGTCTTATTGGTTTCCAATTTTCGTAACGCTTCAGTAATAGCTTGATTGTAATTGCCCGTGTTGATGGCGCGTTCAACCTGTTTTTTGCTACTACAGCTCATTGCTAGGGAAAGGATGATTGATAAGAGTAAAATTCGTTTCATAAGCATTCGTTTTAGGGGTGTATGTGTTGTAGATTCAAATTTAATGCCAAAAAAAACACCCCCAATATCACTATTGAGGGCTGTAAGATGAATATTTTTGATTGGATTACTTCTTCTTTTTTGGTTCAAATACTGGAAGTAGCTGCGTGGATACTTCACCAAATCCAATACGGGTGCCGTCTTTCTCGCAATATCCTCTCATGATTACGGTGTCATAGTCATTGATGAATTTACGCTCGGAACCGTCTTTCATTGTTAATGGGCGTTCTCCTCTCCAGGTCAATTCCAACATAGATCCAAAGGAGTCTTGGGTTGGTCCCGAAATGGTGCCGCTTCCCATTAGGTCTCCAGAATTCACTGGACAACCGTTAATGGTGTGGTGGGCCAATTGCTGGGCCATGTTCCAATACATGTATTTAAAATTGGATTTACTCACAATGGTTTCTTTTGCCGATTTTGGTTTAAGAGATACTTCCAAGTTGATATCGTAACTCTTTTTGCCTTTATATTGTAAGTATGGCAATTGTGGTTTTTCTGGTTTTGGTCCTTGAACTCGGTATGGTTCCAAGGCATCCAAAGTCACAATCCAAGGAGAAATAGAAGAAGCAAAGTTCTTTGCCAAGAAAGGCCCTAGTGGTACATATTCCCATTTTTGAATATCTCGAGCGGACCAGTCGTTCAACAATACCAATCCAAAGATGTACTCTTCGGCTTCTTCAATTGGAATAGGTTCTCCAAGGTCGTTGGCATCGGTAGTGATGAAAGCCATTTCTAATTCAAAGTCCACCAATTTTGAAGGTCCAAATACAGGAGTGTCGCTTCCTGCTGGAAGGGTTTGTCCTTGTGGTCTGTGTACTGGGATTCCCGACGGGATGATGGAAGAACTTCTTCCATGGTAACCAACAGGAATGTGAAGCCAGTTAGGCATCAAGGCATTGTCTGCTCCTCTAAACATAGTTCCCACATTGGTAGCGTGTTCCAAGCTTGAGTAAAAATCGGTGTAGTCTCCAATTTCAACAGGCAATTGCATTTCAATTTCGTCCAAACGAAACAGTACAATTTCTTTATGATGTTTGTTATTTTTTAAAGTGGTGTTATTACTGTCAAAGATTTGAGCGATACGGTTACGTACGGCACGCCAAGTTTTTCTTCCGTCGGCAATAAAGTCGTTTAGGGTATCTTGAAGGAATATATCGTCGGTTAACGGAATGCCATCAAAATAGCCTAACTGATGCAGTGCTCCCAAGTCTATGGCAGTATCTCCAATTCGGGTTCCTATAGTAATGATGTCGTCACGTGTAAGAAACACCCCAAAAGGTATGTTTTGGATGGGGAAATCTGAGTTCTTTCCTACGTGCAGCCATGATGTTCTATCTGGATTATTTGCTGATAAAGGCATAAAAGTCTTAGAGATTAATGGTTTAATAAATTCTAGTCAAACCTACATAATTTTTTCGTTCTAATTGAAAAAAATGCCGAAAAAGTAGCTTGATTTCTAAGGGTTAATAAAAATTAGAGGCTAAGGCGGTAAATATCTGTTTTTTGAACTTCTATACTCATGGGATTTATTATTTTTGATAAATTTTTAACTAAACTAATTTTTATGCTACGTGATCAACAAATTTTTGAGCTCATAGAAGACGAAAGAGAAAGACAATTGGAAGGTTTGGAGTTAATTGCTTCCGAGAATTTTGTAAGTGAACAAGTAATGGAAGCTGCAGGTTCTGTATTGACCAATAAATATGCCGAAGGATACCCAGGAAAACGTTATTACGGAGGGTGCGAAGTGGTTGATCAAATAGAGCAAATTGCCATAGACCGTGCCAAAACATTATTTGGAGCTGCCTACGCAAACGTACAGCCACATTCAGGAAGTCAAGCTAACACGGCGGTTTTTGCAGCTTGTTTGAAGCCTGGTGACAAAATATTAGGTTTCGATTTATCTCATGGAGGGCACTTAACACACGGGTCTCCTGTTAACTTTTCAGGAAAATTATACAATCCTGTGTTTTATGGGGTAGATCAAGAAACTGGCGTTTTGAACTATGATAAAATCCAAGAGATTGCCACTAAAGAGCAGCCTAAACTTATTATAGCGGGAGCTTCTGCTTATTCCCGTGATATGGACTTTAAAAAGTTCCGTGAAATTGCTGATAGCGTAGGTGCTATTTTAATGGCCGATATTTCTCACCCAGCAGGTTTGATTGCCAAAGGAATCATGAACGATCCAATTCCTCACTGTCATATCGTAACTACCACAACTCACAAAACTCTAAGAGGACCTAGAGGAGGGATGATTTTAATGGGAGAGGATTTTGACAATCCATTTGGATTGACCTTGAAAAACGGAAGCTTGCGTAAAATGTCATCGTTGTTGGATTCTGCTGTATTCCCAGGGAATCAAGGAGGACCATTAGAGCACATCATTGCGGCTAAAGCAATTGCTTTTGGAGAGGCGCTTACTGATGACTTTATGCATTATGTGTTACAAGTGAAAAAGAACGCTGCAGCCATGGCTGAGGCTTTTGTAGCAAAAGGATATAACATCATTTCCGGAGGAACAGATAACCACATGATGTTAATTGATCTTCGCAATAAAAATATTACAGGGAAAGAGGCTGAGGAAGCTTTGGTAAAAGCTGATATTACTGTAAATAAGAATATGGTGCCTTTTGACGACAAGTCTCCTTTTGTAACCTCTGGTATTAGAGTAGGTGCTGCTGCCGTGACCACGAGAGGTTTGAAAGAAGCTGATATGGAAGCCATCGTAACCTTGATTGATGAGGTTATTACAAATTATGAAAACGAAACTGTGCTGGAAGAAGTCGCTGTTAAAGTGAACAACATGATGAAGGATAGAGCTTTGTTTAACTAAACAAATACTCTATGGCCAAAAGATTAATAGCGTTTGTTTGTGCGGCAGGTTTGCTTTTTGTTTCTCCTAAGCTTAATGCCCAATTGCAATTTGAGAATGTAGCGTCGACCAAAGGTGTTGATGTTACAATAGATTTACTCTCTGAAGGGGGAGGTGTTTCGTTTTGTGATTTTAATGGGGATGGATGGGATGATTTAACCTTTACTTCGGCGACCGATAGTCCTGTTCTGTTCTTTCAGAATAATGAAGGAACTTTTACTCAGGTAACTTTTGATATGGTTGATCCTAATTATAACACCAAACATCCTATTTGGGTAGATTATGATAATGATGGTGACAAAGATTTTTTTGTAACCAGTAATTTAGGTTTCAACAAACTCTACCAAAACCAAGGTGACATGGCTTTTGTGGATGTTACTGGTGCTTCTGGTATAGACAGTAATAGTCCATTGTCAACTGGATGTGCCTGGGGAGATTATGATAAAGATGGCTTTTTGGATGTCATGATTTGCAAATATGATTTTACAAACGAGATTTATAATCAATTATACCATAATGAAGGTGATGGAACATTTACTAATGTAACTGAGACTTCAGGAATTGGAGATTTGGATCCGGTTTTGTGTTTAAATGCTATTTTTTGCGATTTCAATAATGATGGTTGGCAGGATATTTATATTAATAATGACAGAACCTTTTATGATAACTATTTCATGAAAAACAATGGGGATGGGACATTTTCAGATATCAGTGACGGTAGTGGAGGAGATGTGGGCATGGATGCCATGTCTGCAACGGTTGAAGACTTCGATAATGATGGTTGGATGGATATTTACATTACAAATACCAACAGTCCTGTTTCAGACCCAGTAGGTAACGCACTGTTGAGTAATAATGGGGATGAAACCTTTACTAATGTGGCAGGTGCAACAGGCACGACTTTCAATAGTTTTGGTTGGGGGGCTCTATTTTTGGATGCTGATTTGGATACCCACAACGATCTGTATGTAAGTGGATTCTATACGACTACACAACCTTCATATTTGCCTTCTGCTTTTTACCACAATAATGGGAATGATACATGTACCATTCCCCAGGGTATCGGGTTTGAAACGGATAGTCAAAATAGTTATGGTAATGCTTTGGGAGATTTCAACAATGATGGTAAACCGGATATGGTAGTGATAAATGATAATGCCTTACCTTTTTTATGGGAAAATCAGACAACCACTTCAAATGGATATCTTAAGGTTAAACTGGAAGGGGTTACTTCCAATAAGGATGGTATCGGTTCTAAAATAGAAATTTTAGCCGATGGTAAAGTCCAGTATCGTTACGTGGCTTTGGGTGAAAGTTATTTAAGCCAAAATTCCAACACTGAATTTTTTGGGGTTGGAAATGCTTCCAATATTGACTATGTCCAGATTACTTGGTCAAGCGGTACAATAGATATTTATAATGATGTAACACCTAACCAAACTTTAGAAGTTGTAGAAGGTAGTGCTTTAGGGCTTGATCATACCTCTGTTGGTTTGGTAAGTGTTTATCCTAATCCTACTCAGGGAACTGTAGTTATTTCTGGGTTGGAAACACAATCATATTTGTTAGTGTATAATAGTTTAGGACAGCAAGTGTACAAACAGGACCTAAACAATGCTATTAATACTATTGATTTGTCTAACGTAGGCAAAGGTCTTTATTTCTTCAAGATTTCGAATGGTTTTGGAGTTGTGACCAAAAAAATAGAATTGAAATGATCTGTTAGCAGAACGGATTCATATTAAATAAGCCTAAAACCCCTAGTATAAGTGCGGCATCACCGATGAGTACTTTATAGGGGTTTATTTTTTTCGATAGGTTGAAGAGAGAATCTCCTATCCCTGGGATTTTTGAAAGTTGTTGCGGGAGTAACAATATCCCACAAGCTATCCCTACAATTGCGAATATGATGCAATTGAATTTGAAAATAAACATGATTCCAATTGCTAAGGTTAGTACACCAATTAGTGGGCTTAGTGGTTGTAACTTGGCAGCAATATTGACGAAAAAATTACTTTCGCCGTCCAATCGGTCCAAAGTGGTGATGGCAAGCATGATACCGGCACAGATACAGGCAATTTCAAAAATAAGATAGATCATAACAGAACCCTAATTAATAGTTGTGTTATAAAATTAGGTAAATTTTGATTACCTAAATATGTGTTTGGTAACTAATCTTAATTTTATTCAAATGTAATGTGTTGATATGCACCTAAATCGGGAGCATTAGTCCTGTCGTTGTTCAATAGGTCTGTTGGCACCTGATTGGCATAAAATGCATTTCCGTGGTTGTTTGCTGCAGAATCTTCTCCTATTATTAAATCGTTTTCAAAAGGCGCTCTAAAATCAGGGGATTCATTGAAGATATTGTTCTCGTAGAGAAGCGTATTGTCAAAATCATAGTTGTCTCCAGAAAAGAAATTCGTGTTATCCTGAAATCTTAACAAACAGTTGGTAAATTTAAAATTGAAGACTTCGCCACTTTCTTCTTGATCCAAAAGAAATTCGGGGTTGTCATTGCCATAAATGATGCAATTGTTGAAGTTGGCTTCATCTAAGTCGTTGGTATAGATGTTCTGTTCTTCATCAACCACATAGTTATTGAGCAATACAGAAGGGAATTGCCTAAAGCTGTTGCCCCAATAATTGGCCAAGGTGCAGTGCGTAAAATTGTATTTTCCGCCATAGGTACCCGCAAAAGAGGATTGCCCCGAGTTATTGATAACCACATTTTGGGCTCCAATAGAAGTAGCACGACCTAAAACACCAAAGTTACTGGAGTTGTAAATTTGGGTATTTGCAAGGTTTAGTTTGTTGTTTGCTTCGTATTGGTTTCCTTCACTTAAAACACCAATGGTTGAATTTTTTATGGTGGCGTAATTAATAGAGTTATTGGTGCTTCCGTTGTATAGCCAAATCGTTCCCCATTGCCCAGGAACATCTTCATATAAAGGTTCTAGACGATCCCCTTGAAAAATAACTTCGTTTTCCAAAAGTTCCTGATCATTACTGAAGGCTCCATTTATTTGCAAAGAAGCATTGTTAGTTACCAATAAGCCCGAATTGGCATGAAAGTGCACGCGTGCGCCAGCTTCAACAGTAAGTGTTTTGCCGCTGTTGACTCCTGCGTAACCGTAAATAACATAAGGTTTTTCGTTGGTAAAGGTCAATTCTTCATCGGTTAAAAAGCGCCCTTGAAGGTTGGTTTCGTCATCAATACCATCGCCATCCACATCAAACGTTAGTGTTTCAACAATTCCGGTAGTTTCATCTTTGCTAGGGTAGATAAAAACCGCATCTTGTATAAGGGTTACCAATTCTACTTTTTGAAAATTGCTACCGCTGTCAAATTCTATGGCATCGGTGTATAAAAATTGGTTGTTGGCTGCCGCAAAGGTTTCTATGTCTACAGTAGTTTCTATAAAAATGTACATACTGTCCTTTGCCAATAATTCTACATCCTGAAACTCTTTTCCGGAAAGGCCGTCAACATTCAAGCGGTAATTGGAGCTTTCCCCTTGGCCTAAACGCAATGTAGGGATGACAATATCTTTAGAGCTTCGGTTGTATACTTTAAGGTTATAGGTGCTTGAACCAATATTTGTGAAAACGGTATCAAGATATACGGTGTCTTTGGAGAATTGTAATTGTCCTTTACTTGGCTCGAAATCAAAATCGTTTCTGCAGGAACTCCAGGTCATTAAAATTGATAGCGCAAAAATAAAGTAGCCTAGTTTCTTCATAGATAAAATACTGTGGTGCTTTTGAGCGATAAAAGTATGATTTTTTGCACGAATGCGTAGTATCAACGAAAGTATTTTAGAGTTGTTGCCTTTTAAGTTAAGGTTTGGTTTCCTGTAATAGTTGAGAAAAGCTTTCTCCATGTTTTAACAGGGCATCCAAAAGGAGAAAATTATTATTGCTTTTAAGTAGGGATTTAGAAATGTTTTGAGCAGACAGATATTCCAGAAACAGGTATTTCTGTTCTAAGGGAATATGTAATTCTTTCTTTAGAAAGTTGTCATTGAAATAGGTGCTCGTGGAAAATAGTCTGTTGAAATCCTCATACGAAGCATATCGAATAATAGGAATGTCCTTTTTTCTTTTAAAAAGCTTTCCAAATAGTTTGCCCAAAGCAATAAAATCCAAAGAAGGGTTATAAGAGTTACTATATTTAAAAGGATTATTTTTCCTGTCAGTTGCCAATTGTTTTAGGAAGTTAGATTGAAATTTTGTTGAGTCAAAGAGCTTTTCCCTTTCATCAATTATGATAATTTCGTCTAAGGTGTTGGTGACTTTTTTGAGCTCAATGACTATGGTTTCTTTAAAGTGATAGGGTTTTAAAACCAGTTGCTGACTTTCATGGAATAAGGAATGGAATGTTAAAGTGTCGCCTGGAGTAGCTTCTACATTGAAGTCGCCATTGTCATCGGTATAGGTAAAGTGATTTTTATTGATGTTAATGATTTTGGCTCCTTTTACGGTGGTTTCAGCATCGTATACCTTGCCTTTTAAGGTTTGGGTAGAAGCAAGATTGGAGGAAAGAATACATATAAGCACAAAGATTCTAAACATATTTTGATTGGTTGGTTTTTAATCAAAATAAGAGAATAGTTAAGTAGGAAAATGCCTTCTTAAGAAACTTTAACAGCGGTTTTAACCTTTGTTTAAGTAAAGAGGTTTTCAATTTCAGCAGTTATTCTGCAGGGGCGATTGGTACTTTTGGAAATCAAACACCAATTGGCTTCCGAAGTCACTAGTAGCTTGGACGTTGCATGGTTATAAATTTCTACAATTCTAGTGGAGATGACGCCTTCAGATTTCGCGATATAGGTTTTTAACCTAATGGATTCTCCCAGAAATGCAGGTAATTTATATTCTATGGTGTGTTTTACCAATACCCAAAAATACTGGTCTTTTATTTCTTGAGTAGCTCCCGCATCCCAATGTTGGGCGGCAACATCTTGAATCCATTGTACGTACCTCACATTGTTGACATGGTTTAGTTGGTCCAGATCATCTTCTGTTACGGTAATTATGGTTTCAAAGGTTTTCATTACTCAATTCGTTAGAGCGCAAAAGTAGCCTTTATTGCTTGCTTCTAAAAATTTATAAGGGTTTATCGATGAAATGTCAAAAGCGAAACTAGCTATTATTTTTCAATGATTTCAACCTCAAATAATTTGTTCCAACGTTTTCCTGTTACAAAAAGTGTTTTGGTCTCAGGATTGTAGGCTATCCCATTTAGGACATCAAGACCTGGGTGTTGCTTCACTTTATTATGAAGAGGGGAGAAGTCAATAACGCCTTCTACAGCGCCATTTTCAGGATTGATGATGGTAACGCCGTTATATTGGTAGTTGTTGGCGTAAATTTTTCCATCAATCCATTCCAGTTCGTTAAGGTTGATAATTTTTCCTTTATCTCTATACACTTGAATGTGGTCTTTCTCCTGAAGTGTATTCGGGTCCAATATCCAGATGTTTTCGGTACCGTCACTTTTATAAATTACCTCACTGTCATTACATAATCCCCAACCTTCTTTGCTCTGGCCATAGGTGAAAGTGCTTGTTTTTTCAAAAGAGTCTAATTGATATACAAAACCGGTATTTTCACGCCAGGTCAATTGATAGATTTTATCATTCATAATGGTCATGCCTTCACCGAAGTATTGTCTTTCCAAGTCGGTGTTCTGTAGGACCTCTCCAGTTTTATAATCTACTTTTCGCAATTTAGACTCGTTGTATTGCCCAGTACTTTCATAAAGGTAGCCATCATGAAATTCGAGACCTTGGGTGTAGGAGGTAATATCGTGAGGATATTCGTTGATAATATTAAAGGTATATAATTTGGGTTTTTGGTTGTTTAAAATGGTGATATGGGTAGAAACTTCATCCGTACCATCTTCCGTTACGATGGAAGCCGATATTTTGTGTACACCAAGTTTTACGTCTTCCACTTTAAATTCGTTTGGGATGGTTTGGTCTCCCAATTGGTAGCTAACAGAGGTTACTTCGACGTTTTTTGGATTTTTCAACGACAGTTTTAAGGTCTCTCCAAGTGTAATTATGTTCTTTTTGGCACTAGTTTCAATAGAAAAATTATTTTTTTTGGTTTCAGAATTGCTTCCGCAAGACCATAAAACAAAAGCTAAAAAGGTGATTGATAAAAGTTTATATGTGGCTGTCATTTCAATATGTTTTTAGGGCAATTTATCTAATAAAATTCAGTTTAAAAAATCATTGCAGAACAATTAAAAGATTGTATCTTTGCAGCGGCAAGTCCTACACAACCAGCTCCTGCTGAACCCTCCAGGGCGGGAACGCAGCAAAGGTACGCGGTCGTAGCGGTGTGATGTAGGTAGCTTGCCTTTTTTTATGGCATAAACTGAACTTTTTTTACGTAAAAAGGAGATAAGAATAGATGGATTTGTTACTGGTTTGTAACAAATCCTTTTTGTTTTGTGCACTTCCCAAATTCATTCTTATTTTTACGGCTTAAGTTTTTATACCATTATAATGTCTAAAGTTGTGCTCATTACCGGAGGGTCTTCCGGAATAGGGAAATCCATAGGAGAATTTTTAACGTCAAAGGGATACCAGGTGTATGGTACCAGTAGAAATCCAGATCGATACGCTAACAGTAAGTTTCCGCTTATTGCCTTGGATGTTTCCAATTTGGAAACCATTTCAAAGGCTGTTGCCCATGTTATAGAGAAAGAAGGGAAGTTGGACGTATTGGTAAATAATGCGGGAGCAGGTATTACAGGACCTATTGAGGAAATTCCAGATACAGAAATCAAACGAAATTTTGAAACCAATTTTTTTGGTCCAATCAACGTCATCAAGGCCGTGTTGCCACAGATGCGCAAACAAAATTCAGGGTTGATTGTAAATGTAACCTCTATTGCGGGTTATATGGGATTGCCTTACCGAGGCATTTACAGCGCTAGTAAAGGGGCGTTGGAATTGGTGACAGAGGCTTTTAGAATGGAGATTAAAGATTTCAATATTAAAATGACCAATGTGGCTCCAGGTGATTTTGCCACCAATATTGCCGCAGGAAGGTTTCATGCGCCTGTTTTGAAAGAATCTCCATACAAGGAACCTTACGGAAATACCTTAAAATTGATGGATGCCCATGTAGATGAAGGAAAAGACCCAATGTTTATGGCTAAAGCCATCCATAAAATCATAGAAAATCCCAATCCTAAAATCCATTATAAAGTGGGGGAGTTCATGCAGAAATTTTCCATTGTTTTAAAGCGAATTTTACCCGATAAAGTTTATGAAAAACTGCTCCTAAATCATTATAAATTGTAATTTTGCAGAAGATTTATAGATCAACTTAAATAAACAACAAACATGAAATTTTTTATAGACACAGCTAATTTAGATCAAATTAGAGAGGCACAGGAATTAGGTATTTTAGATGGTGTAACAACCAACCCTTCATTAATGGCCAAAGAAGGTATTACAGGTGTTGACAACATTATGAAGCACTATGTGGATATCTGCAATATTGTTGATGGAGATGTAAGTGCCGAAGTAATTTCTACAGATTTTGAAGGAATGGTAAGAGAAGGTGAGGCTTTAGCTGAGTTGCACGATCAAATCGTAATCAAATTGCCAATGATTAAAGACGGAATCAAGGCTTGTAAATATTTTAGCGATAAAGGAATTAAAACAAACGTAACTTTGGTGTTCTCTCCAGGGCAAGCGCTATTGGCTGCTAAAGCGGGAGCAACTTATGTGTCTCCGTTTATTGGTCGTTTGGACGATATTTCTACAGATGGTTTGAACCTTATTGCTGAAATCCGTCAGATTTTTGACAACTACGGTTTCGAAACTGAAATTTTAGCGGCTTCTGTGCGTCACACAATGCACGTGATTGACTGTGCTAAACTTGGTGCTGACGTAATGACAGGACCATTAAGTGCTATTACAGGTTTGTTGAGCCACCCATTGACTGATATAGGTCTTGAGAAGTTTTTAGCTGACTATAAAAAAGGAAACTAAGAATACTCCGTAGATAAATAAAAAAGCTCCTAAAGAAATTTAGGAGCTTTTTTTTATGCTATAATGGAATCTTTCTTCTTTTATTTTTGGGCAACTAACTTTTCAAAATTGCTTTGAAATTCTTCACTATATAAACTGTTTTTGGATGAGATGATTTGGCCGGACCCATCAACCAAGAAAATGGTGTATACAGAGTTTGTAATTAAAGTTTTGATTCCTTCATTTAAGTTCTCAAAACGATATTCATTTTGTGGAGTAAACTTAGTACGTTTCAAAGTGTTTTTCCAGTACATATTGTTTTCATCGTTAATATTGATAGCGATAATGTTTAGGTCTGGATATTTGTCCTGTAACTTCTTGGTTCTATAATAAAGGTTTTTGTGATTTAAATCGAAGTTGGAAGACCAAAAGTAAATGATGGTAGGCTTGTCTATTAAAGATTTCAAGCTATGCGGTTCGTCATTGAAATTGATCAAAGTAAGATCTGGAATTGGCTGCCCAGGTTTCAACCGGTTCAATTTGTCTACAACAGTCTTAATATCCTTCTTATCAATGTCACTTGTGGTTTTTTGCAAATAGGAGGCTAACAACTGATTGGTTTCAGAGGGCGTGTCCGTCATATAAAGCGACTCCCTAACATTCATTTTCAATAAATAGTTTTTGATGGGATCTACGTTTACCAAACTATCGATTAGTTCCAATTTTTTCAAATTGTAGTTTAAGGATTGTCTATCAAAATACTTATGCTGATCAGTGTTTTTGTAATAAGAGCTAAGGGCTAAATTGTTAAAATGTGCCAACAGAAAGCGGTTGTAAGTGGCACATTCCCTTAAGTCTTTAAAATTATAGTTAATATCCTTTCTAAAATCGTAGAAGTGTTCTGGTAAATCTTTGTAATGCACCAATTTGCTATCGCCAAAATAACCAAAAGGGTAGGCTTCTTTATAGAAGTAAGTATTGTAGTTAATGTTGGCTTCTGCTATATTTTTAAAGAAATCGGAAGAGGGGTACTTTTCCAAAAACTCATTGAGGTGAGCCAATTTTTCTTCCTTTTTGGTATTTAAATAGCTTTCAAATTCTTCTGGAGGCATTTGGAAGAACTCTTTTTTGTGCATATCCTCATTTTCATCTTCCAAAAATGATTTAATAAGGTAGTTGTTCTTTTTTGAGCCAATTCCTGTAAATACCAAGGACTCGTCAAAATCCAAGGTGTTTAGCCTTAGCATGATGCTGTCCTGAGGTTCTAAAAGTACTAATTGGTATTCACCCCCATGCAAAAAGGCATATAGACCAGATTCTACATGGTCTATTTTTTTGAAGAACCTGTTTTCTTCATCCAAATACATGGTATCTACTTGACCTTCTTCTAAGTGGAGGGTTACATAATTTTTCTTAGGATTGATAATTTCCCCTCCAAAATATGCATAGTCTTCGGGAGCCAATGTGGTATCCATACATCCCGTAAAAAACACTGATACTATAAGGGGTATTATGTAAAACTTCATAGCGGTAACTTAATGTAAGCTGGTTATGGTCATAAACAAAAATAGACTAACAATTCTATTTCTCTTGTTAAGGCGCTGTTAAAAGTTATGTAGTCCTAGGCTTTCAAAGGCTTTGTGCTGTCAAAAAAGGAATAGATGTTTCATCTTGTGGATTCATTTGTCTACTTTTGCAAAAAATTAAAACAAATTATTATGCTATCAGTTTCTAATCTTTCAGTTCAGTTTGGTAAACGAATTCTATTCGACGAGGTAAATACAACCTTCGCCCAAGGGAACTGTTACGGTATTATTGGAGCAAACGGAGCAGGAAAGTCTACGTTTTTAAGGATATTATCTGGGAAAATGGATCCAACTTCTGGACATGTGCATTTGGAACCAGGAAAACGTATGAGTGTGTTGGAACAAAACCACAACTTGTATGATGAGCATACCGTGTTGGAAACCATTATTATGGGAAACAAACCTTTATATAATTTAAAGACCCAAATTGATGCTTTGTATGCCGATTATACCGATGAGAATGCTGAGAAAATTGGAGAGCTTCAGGTGCAGTTTGAAGAAATGAATGGTTGGAATGCCGATAGTGATGCCGCTGCCATGCTTTCAAACTTAGGGATCAAGGAAGATTTGCATTATATGTTGATGAAGGATTTGGATGGAAAGCAAAAGGTACGTGTGCTTTTGGCACAGGCCCTTTTTGGAAATCCAGATGTATTGATCATGGATGAGCCTACTAACGACCTGGATTATGAAACTATTTCTTGGTTGGAAAACTTCTTGGCAGATTATAACAACTGTGTCATTGTGGTATCTCACGACCGTCACTTCTTGGATGCGGTTTGTACTCATATTTCTGATATCGATTTTGGAAAAATTACTCACTATTCAGGAAACTATACGTTCTGGTATGAGTCTTCTCAGTTGGCAGCTAGACAAAGAGCGCAACAAAACAAAAAGGCTGAGGAAAAGAAAAAGGAATTGGAAGAGTTTATCCGTCGTTTTTCCGCCAACGTTGCCAAATCCAAACAGGCAACCAGTAGAAAGAAAATGATTGACAAGTTGAATATTTCTGAAATTAAGCCTTCAAGCCGACGTTATCCTGCCATTATTTTTGAACGCGATAGAGAAGCTGGAGATCAAATTTTGAATATTGAAAACCTATCGGCTTCCCAGGATGGCGATTTGTTGTTCCAAAATGTGGACGTTAATTTGGCAAAAGGTGATAAAGTCGTGGTGTATTCTAAAGATTCTAGAGCAACCACTGCGTTCTACCAAATCCTCAATGGGAAAATGGAAGCGGATTCCGGAAGCTATGCTTGGGGGGTAACCACTTCTCAGTCTTATTTGCCATTGGATAACAGCGAGTATTTTGAGAATAAATTGAGTCTTGTGGATTGGTTACGTCAATGGGCAACAACCGAAGAGGAGAGAGAAGAGGTATACATTAGAGGTTTCCTTGGAAAGATGATCTTCAGTGGAGAAGAGGCTTTGAAAACTGCAGACGTATTGTCTGGAGGTGAAAAAGTACGTTGTATGCTAAGTAGAATGATGATGATGAGAGCTAACGTATTAATGCTTGATGAGCCAACAAACCACTTGGATTTGGAAAGTATTACTGCTTTCAACAATTCACTTAAAAACTTTAAAGGAACTGTATTGTTCACAACTCATGACCACGAATTTGCCCAAACAGTTGCAAACCGAGTGATTGAGTTGACTCCAAATGGAATTATCGATAGATACTTAACATTTGATGAGTACATGAGCGATAAGAAAATAAAGGAGCAAAGAGAAAAAATGTATGCTATTGAAGCCTAGTTTTTCAATTTGAACACATAAAAAAAGCCTGAGATTTTCTCAGGCTTTTTTTATGCTTCCATTTCAGACCTTACCAATTCCACTACAGGAACTGCCTTGTCCAATTCGTCCTTGTGGACGTAAAGTTCCTGGAACCCCTGTATGGAAGAACCAAAGCCCGCCAGTCTGCCAGATTCCGATTCATCCTTGATAATGGGTTCAATGCCTATTTCTTCCAATCTGGTCATCATGAGCTGTACCATAATGAAATTGCCGGAGAAAATTTTTATGTAGTTGTCTTCGCTCATTGTAAGTGAATTTTATGTACTTAAGATACGAAAAATTGAGTTATTGAGGGGAGAATTTTTTAAGATTTGCAGGATGTATAAATGCTGGTGAAAAATGAAAAAGCCTTTGAAATACTTGATTTCAAAGGCTTTTACTATGCTGTTTATCGACAGGGTTACTTGTCAATAGATCCTAGTACACGTTTCATAAAGCCATTTAGGGCTTCTTTTTTAGGAGTACCTTCCTTAATCAATTTGTGGACTTCAACGGCTCCATACATGTTGGAGATCAACTCGCCAATAACGTCCAATTCTTCATCCTTAAGAGAAGGAACCTCAGTGAGGGCTTCAAGGGTTTCGATGGCTTCAATTACGAAGTCCTCGTCGTTTTCCTCTATAAATTCTGTTAAATGCTTAATTACAGGTAATTTCATTGCTTATAGATTTTTTGCAAATAATGCTTTAAACGACTTCCGATACTAGGCCTTGTAAAACCTCAAACTTGTTAGTTTGCACTTGGTTTACAAACGCTCCATTTTTAAACGTTGCAAAAGTAGGTAAGTTGTCTACGTTTGCCAACTTTCTAGATTCTGGGAATTTTTCGGCATCTGCCACTACAAATGCAGTGTTTTCGTTTTCTGAAGCCAATTTCTTGAATTTTGGTTTCATGATTCGGCAGTTACCACACCACGTTGCTGAAAATTGTACTACAACAGTGTCGTTTGAGTTGATGATGTCCTGTAAGTTATCTTGATTTAATTCTTGTACCATAATGAAAAGTTTATGATTGTGAGTAGGATATCAAAGCAGGTCAATAGGCTTGACCCACTTTGATTTAAATTTTGTTGTTGCTCTTATTAGTGAGAAGCCAAGTAGCTAGCAACACCATCTCTGTTGGCGTTCATAGCATCTTTACCTTCTTCCCAGTTTGCTGGACAAACTTCACCTTTTTCTTGAACGTGAGTTAAGGCATCGATTAAACGTAAGTATTCACCAACGTTTCTTCCTAATGGCATGTTGTTGATGCTCTCGTGTTGTACAGTTCCTTCTTCGTCGATAATGTATGTAGCTCTGTAGGTTACGTTGTCACCTTCAACAGTTACAACACCAGTTTCTTCGTTGTAAGTTTCGTTAGTGATGTCTAAGATTCCAAGAGTAGAAGCAAGGTTTCTGTTAGAATCAGCCAAGATTGGGTACGTTACACCTTCAATACCTCCGTTGTCTTTTGCAGTGTTCAACCATGCAAAGTGAACTTCTGGAGTGTCGCAAGAAGCTCCAATTACAATAGTGTTGCGCTTTTCAAATTCAGCCATAGCAGCTTGGAATGCGTGCAACTCAGTAGGGCATACAAAAGTAAAGTCCTTTGGGTACCAAAATAAAACTACTTTTTTCTTATTGTTTACCGCTTCTTCAAGAACGTTGATTTTATAGGTGTCACCCATTTCGTTCATTGCGTCTACGTTTAAATTTGGAAATTTTTTTCCTACAAATGCCATAATAATATATTTAATTGTTAGTAATTTTCTGGTTGCAAATATACTACTTCAAGTAGGTTTACAGGGGTTGCATGATTTTAAAAATTTATTAAATAATAGCTTTATTCAATGGGAATAATTTAGAAGTATAGTTTTTGATTATTTGTTAAAAATTGTCCTTCGAAATTTGCTTAATCTTAATTTTAAAGGCTGCGTAGAACAAGGTCATAAACGGACTTAAATAATTGAAGAAGGCATAGCCCGCATAGGATAATGTGTCCACACCCAACACGCCACTTTGGTAAGCGCCACAGGTATTCCAAGGAACTAATACCGAAGTTACTGTTCCTGAGTCCTCAAGGGTGCGGCTAAGGTTTTCTGGGGCCAATCCTTTGTCTTCAAACGCCTTTTTATACATTCTTCCTGGAATTACCAAAGCCAAATATTGATCGCTGGCAAGGGCGTTCAATCCAATACAGCTGATAACGGTACTTGCAAAAAGCCCGAATACAGAGTCGAACAAATTTAATACCGCTTTACTGATTCTGGACAAGGCGCCAATGGCATCCATCACACCTCCAAAAACCATGGCACATAAAATCAGCCAAATGGTGCCCAACATACCGTACATTCCTCCGGAGGAGAACAAATCATTTAGTTCGGCACTGTTAGTGGTTACAGAAGTATCTACGGTAATGGCGGTCATGATACCTTTATAGGCAGAAAGAAAGTTTAATTCGGAAGCGCCTGTTATTTGTAGTACAATTTCAGGTTGAAAAATAAGGGCAAACACACCGCCCAGTAAGGTTCCAGCCAAAAGTGCAGGTAAGGGAGGCGTCTTTTTTACAATCATAAAGATGACCAATGCAGGCACCAAAAATAGCCAAGGCGAAATATGAAAGGCACTGTCTATAGCACTTAACATTTCTGTGGTATCGGTATCTCCTTTTACATCTAGAGAAAGACTAATAATTACAAACAATACCAAAGTAATGATAAGGGTTGGAATGGTGGTGTACATCATATATTTGATGTGTGAGAATAATTCGCCTCCAGCCATAGCTGGAGCTAAATTGGTGGTGTCGCTCAAAGGTGACATTTTATCTCCAAAATAGGCCCCTGAAATGACGGCTCCTGCTGTCATTCCCGGATTGATGCCCAAAGCATTGCCAATCCCTATAAGTGCAATCCCTACGGTTGCAGAGGTAGTCCAGCTGCTTCCCGTTGCTACCGATATAATGGCACAAATGATGACGCAGGCAGGAAGAAAAATAGTGGGGCTTAAAATTTGCAGCCCGTAGTAAACCATGGATGGAATAATACCACTGATAAGCCATGTTCCCGCTAAAGAGCCCACCAGAAGCAAAATTAAAATGGCACCAGAAGTAGACTTGATGTTTTCGGCAACTTCCTCCATCATTTGATTAAAGGATACCTTATTGAAATAACCTACGATAGCCGCAACCGCTGCCCCCATAAGGAGAATGAATTGGTTACTTCCGCTAAGGGCATCATCACCAAAAGCTTCTGCCACATTGTACCCTAGCATTAACACCAATGCCAATACCGGGATTAGGGCTTCCCAAATGCTTAATTCTTTGTTTTCTACAATGTGTTCGTCTTGGGGTTGTGTGGGTTTTATTTCCTGGCTTTGCATGCAATGGTTGCTTTTAATATTGGAGATGTAATGTTACGATTTTGAAAGGTATTCTGCAAATAGAAACAGTTGTGTACATTTGTCTTCAGTTGAAAAAAATATATGGATTCTGTAACCCAAATTGTATTAGGTGCTGCCTGCGGAGAATTGGCGCTCGGTAAAAAAATAGGAAACAAGGCTTTGTTGTTCGGAGCCATTGGAGGTACCATTCCAGATTTGGATGTGTATGTTGGACGGCTTTTCTATTCCAATGAAATTGATATCATGATGTTCCATCGTGGATTCATGCATTCATTTTTGTTTTGCCTTATTGGAACTTTTGCTTTTGGATGGCTGGTCTACAAACTTTATGACAAAGGAAAACGGAAGGATAATACTTCCCTAAAAGATTGGTTTTGGTTGTTTGGACTGTCGCTTTTTACACATCCCATGTTGGATTGTTTTACGCCTTACGGAACCCAATTATTTACGCCATTTTCAAACTACAGAGTGGCTTTTAACAATATTTCGGTAGTAGATTTAGGCTATACACTCCCGTTTTTAATATGTATGATTGTGGTAATGTTTTACAAAAGATCTAACGTAAAACGCTTATTTTGGACCAAGTTGGGCTTGGGGCTCAGTTCTTTTTATATGGTACTGACTTTAATTAATAAGGTGTATATGAATTCCATTTTTGAAAAATCCTTCAAGGAAGGCAATATTACGTTTTCAAGATTTAGAACCCAACCTACATTTTTTAATAATATCCTTTGGTATGGCATAGCCGAAGGAGAAAACAACTATTATGTTGGCTATTATTCCCTTTTGGATTCCGAGGCAAAAGTTGACAAAATTATGGAATTGCCCATGCATCATGATTTGATAGATATGCAGCATTCGGACATCAAGCAATTGTCCTTGTTCAGTGACGGCTATTTTAATTTGAAGAAGATGGACAATAATGAAATAAGGTATAATGACCTGCGTTATCCTTTTTTCAATCCTAATGATAGAAATTCTTCTATTTTTAAATTTATGTTGATGAAGGAAGGAGAGCGATGGAACATCAAATCGGTGGAGCATGAAAGTCCCAAAAGAGAAGATTTTGAAGCCTTTTTGAAGCGACTAAAAGGTGTTTAAAAAAAAGGCCTCTCAGAGAATTACTGAGAGGCTTTTTTATTGAAAGACGTTTTTATGCGTGTACTTCTGCTAGCTTGTTTAAAATGCCAAGTTCTTCCATACAGGCTCTCATCATTTCGTAGGTGCGCTCAATATCGGCATCCAAACCAATTGAAAAACGAATCAGGCCATCGGTAAGTCCCATTTCAGCTTGTTCATCTTCTGGAATTTCAGATGACGTAGAGCTTCCCGGCGCACTAAAAAGTGTTTTGTAGAATCCTAAGCTCACTGCCAAATATCCTAAGTTGCGCTCTTGCATAAGTTCCATTAATTCGTTGGCTTTGTCTAATGAGCCAACATCAATAGTCAACATACCTCCAAAACCGTATTTTTCGTTCATCATGCTTTTGAACAATTCGTGGGATGGGTGCGATGCCAATCCAGGATATACAGTTTTTAAGCCATCAGCTTCAAATTTTTCAGCTAAATAAGTGGCGTTATGGCTATGTTGCATCATACGGATGTGAAGCGTTCTCAAGTTTTTCAACACTGAAGAAGCTCTAAGACTATCCATAGTAGGTCCTAATAACATAGAAGCACCATCGTTTACATTACGAAGCGCGTCAATGAATTCTTGGCTACCACATACTACACCTCCAACAGTATCACTGGAACCATTGATGAATTTTGTAAGACTGTGGATTACCACATCAGCTCCCAATTTTACAGGGCTAATGGACAATGGAGAAAATGTATTGTCTACCACTAACGTCAAATTATGACGTTTTGCAATTTCGGATAGCCCTTTAATATCGGCTACTTCCAAAAGCGGGTTGCTCACAGTTTCGCAGTAAAGTACTTTGGTGTTTTCGGTAATGGCCGCTTCAACGACATCCAATTTAGTAATGTCTACAAAAGACGTGGATACATTAAAACGTGGCATAAAATTCTTCAAGAAGGCATAGGTTCCTCCGTAGATGGTTCTACTGGAAACGATATGTTCTCCTGCGCCACACAATTGCATCAATACTGGGGTAATGGCACCCATTCCAGAGGCGGATACGTTTGCTGTTTCCGTACCTTCCATAGCCGCTAAAGCTTCTCCTAAATATAGGTTGGAAGGAGAGGAGTGACGTGAATAAAGGTAGCATCCATCTGCATTCCCTTCGAAGGTGTCGAACATGGTCTTTGCAGATAAAAAGGTATAAGTTGAAGAATCTGAAATGGATGGGTTGACACCTCCAAATTCTCCAAAATATTGTAAGTCTTGTATGTTGTTTGCGGGTTTAAATTCCATGGCTAAAGTTTTTGTTTACTCTTCAAAATTGAATAATTATAGAATTATTATCAATAGTATTGTGATTATTCGGAAAATAAAACTGTAATACTTGGTTTTTATGGTTAAATTTACATTGAAATAGATGAATTCGCTTTTCCTTTAGAAATTTTTTCAACCATGACTTTGGACAACACAGATTTAAAACTCCTCAAATTACTACAGGCAGACAGCAAGCAGACCACTAAAGAACTTTCCAATAAATTGAACTTGTCCGTGACTGCAGTTTATGAACGTATCAAGAAATTGGAGCGGGAAGGGGTCATCCAAAAATATGTAGCGCTTTTGAATAAAGAATCGGTGGACAGAGGGTTTGTGGCCTTTTGCCATATCAAGCTCATTCAGCATTCACATGATTATGTGGTGAAGTTTGAAGAGGAAGTTGCCAATTTAAACGAAGTCGTAGAATGCTACCATATTAGTGGCGATTATGATTATTTATTGAAAGTTATGGTGCGAGATATGGAAGATTTTCGGAAATTTATGGTAAACAAACTCACTTCCATCAATCATATTGGAAGTACGCACAGTATGTTTGTAATCAATGAAGTAAAGCATACTACGGCTATTACAGTGTAACATGGAATCCAAGACTTACAGGTGGCTTGAATTTGTAATCATTTTTGTGATTTTGCCGGTAAGTTTTGCCTTGAAGTACCCTCCCGTAATTAAATTGTTTTTGGGAAGTGTGGGATTTTTGTATGTAATCTACCTTTTGCTGAAAGTAGAAGACGTCAGGTTTCAATTGTCCCCAACCATCAATTGGAAGACATTTTGGAAACTCACCTCGGCTAAATTTCTCATCATAGCAATTCTCACCACCTCCTTTGTGTATTTTACCGATAAGGGAAATTTGTTCTGCGTTTTACTTTCCAAACCCAAAATGTGGGTGTTGATTTTGTTTTTGTATGCCCTGTTTTCTGTCTATCCACAAGAACTTATTTATAGGACGCTGTACTTTAATAGGTATCAAAATTTAATGAAAAGTAAGTGGATATCTATAATCGTTAATGCACTTGTGTTTTCAATGGCGCATTTAATGTTTAAGAATACATTGGTACTCATCATGACCTTTTTGGGAGGCTTATTGTTTGCCCTTACTTTTTTAAAGACAAAATCTACCACTTTGGTATCAATAGAGCATGCCATTTATGGGAGTTGGTTGTTTACCGTGGGCATGGGCGATATGCTTGGATTTCCATCGTAAAAGCTTTAATGTTAAATAGAAACGGATAATTGAGAAATCTGCTAGATAAGAGATTGTTTTTTCATGGTTGTGACCTAAAACATTTGTACTTTTGTAATCGTTTTAACAAAATCGAATAAACAAAACCTTATGAATTCATACGATGTAGCCGTTATTGGCTCTGGTCCTGGAGGGTATGTGGCGGCCATTCGCTGCGCCCAATTGGGAATGAAAACAGCAATCATAGAAAAATATTCTACACTTGGAGGAACTTGTCTTAACGTAGGATGTATTCCAAGTAAAGCCCTTTTAGATTCTTCTCACCACTACGAAGATGCCGTAAAGCATTTTGAAGAGCACGGAATTGAAATTCCAGGTGACATTAAAGTGAACTTGGAAAAAATGATTGCCCGTAAACAAGCCGTGGTAGACCAAACTACTGGTGGTATCGATTTCTTGATGAAGAAAAACAACATCGATGTTTACGAAGGTTTAGGAGCGTTTAAAGATGCTACTCATATTACTATTACAGGTAAGGAAACTATTGAGATAGAAGCTAAGAATACGATTATTGCAACAGGTTCTAAGCCTTCAAGCTTACCTTTTATTGAAATAGATAAAGAGCGAATCATTACTTCTACTGAAGCCTTAAAATTGAAAGAAATTCCAAAGCACCTAATCGTTATTGGTGGTGGTGTAATTGGTTTGGAGCTTGGTCAAGTGTACAAGCGTTTAGGAGCTGAAGTAAGTGTTGTGGAATACATGGACCGTATCATCCCTACAATGGATGGTGGTTTGTCCAAAGAATTGAACAAGGTATTAAAGAAGCAAAAATTCAAAATCAATACCTCTCACAAAGTAAAATCTGTTGAGCGTGTTGGTGATGAAGTTGTTGTAAAAGCCGATAATAAAAAAGGAGAAGAAGTAGAGTTTAGAGGAGATTATTGTTTGGTGTCTGTTGGACGTCGTCCTTATACCGATGGTTTAAATGCTGAAGCTGCTGGTGTGAAGTTGAATGACAGAGGACAAGTTGAAGTCAATGACCATTTACAAACTTCGGCTTCCAACATTTACGCTATTGGAGATGTTGTAAAAGGAGCGATGTTGGCCCATAAAGCAGAGGAAGAAGGTGTGTTTGTAGCGGAAACTTTGGCCGGACAAAAGCCACATATCGATTATAATTTAATTCCAGGGGTTGTGTATACATGGCCAGAGGTTGCTGCTGTAGGGAAATCTGAAGAGCAATTGAAAGAAGCTGGTGTAGATTATAAAGTTGGACAATTCCCAATGCGTGCTTTGGGTAGAAGTAGAGCCAGTATGGATTTGGATGGATTTGTAAAAATCTTGGCAGATAAAAATACTGACGAAATTTTAGGAGTCCATATGGTTGGAGCACGTGCAGCCGATATGATTGCCGAAGCGGTAGTAGCTATGGAATATAGAGCATCTGCTGAGGATGTTTCACGTATGTCCCACGCTCACCCGACCTTTACAGAAGCTATTAAAGAAGCGGCTTTGGCTGCTACAGGAGATAGAGCTTTACATGTGTAATTACACATTAAGCATATTTTAAGTGTTTACCAATTTTAATGAGCGGTGTATTTTAATGATGCACCGCTTTTTTGTTTGTTAATTTTGCTCTGGTAAGTTGTCTGATGTTTTAAAATGAAAAACTTCAATAGTTATACTAATTAAACTATTGAAGTCTTTTATTGGTAGAATAAGAAGTATAATTAGAATCCTTCTCTAGAAAAGGTCATTCAACACTTTTGCCAATCTGATACCTCCCTTTTGTAACTGGGAGCGAACCGTACCAAAATGTTCGTAGGAGTATTTGTATCTTAAATTATCGCCTTCGTTCGCTGAAGCATACACTGATTTTGCCAATTGCTGCGATTCGTGAGCCCAATCAACAATCGTACCTTGTTGAATAGCTTTTACTTGGTCTTTGGTAAGGTAATCGGCGTTTTGAGCCAATTCTGAATAGCTCATATCGTAAGCATCAATCATTTTACTGTCCCAAACGGTATGTAAATTGGTGTCCCTAAACTGCCATTGTACCTTAATGTCATTGCCGCCACGATCTTCGGCACGACCTACATGAAGCGGTTGGTGTAGGTCGCCAATTAAATGAATCAACATTTTCAGATAAAAAGCCTTGTCTTCCATGGAAGCATTTTCATCCGTAATCACTTCTTTGCAACGTTCAATACCTGTTATTAAATCGCCATCTGGATTTTTGGTAGAATTTTCATAGGTTTCATCCAATGCCATGTTTACAAAATGCCACGAGTAAAATTCATTGTAACGATCATCAGACTTAATCTCATCGGCAAAAGTAGACGTGAACGCAAGCGATTCGTGGTTTAGAATCTTTTTTAAGTTACGCTTCGTCTTGCCCGTTAAATATTGGTCTGCAATAGCACCAATGGTCCTATGTCCAGTTTTGCCCCATTTTAACGAGGCGTTTAAAGGTTGGACAAGAAAGGCTAAGGTAAAAATGACGAGCGTAAGTCTTGCTTTCATAATGTTATTTCCTTTTGTTGCGTTTATTGAAATTTTTATCTCCTCTGGTTTTTGGCTTTTTATATTTCTTGGCAATTTCCCGTCTGTAGGAACCACCTTGGTTTTGTTTTTTGTTTTTCTCGGACTTTTCGTGAAAAGCAGGCCCAGGAACGTCATCAAGGGAACGTTTGGTTGGGTTGTTGCGTTCCTTTATTTGCGGGCGTTCTTCTTCAATGAGTTCTTCTGAAATGGCAACACCTTCTGGAAATGGCAACAATGGAATGTCCATATCCATATACTTTTCTATTTCCGAAATATATTCCAATTCGGTTTGTGTTGAAAATACTAGGGCATGTCCCTTTTTTTCCGCTCTACCGGTTCTTCCTATACGGTGCATATAGTTTTCTGGGTAGTGAGGGGTGTCAAAATTGATCACATGCGAGACGTCGTCAATATCCAATCCACGCGCCATAACATCCGTAGCAATCAAAATTCTATTGTCTCCAGCTTGGAACTGAGCAATACTACGCAATCTGTAATTTTGCGTTTTGTTGGAGTGGATCACACAACATTCGTCGTTAAATTCCTCTTCTAGCTGATCGAACAGAAGATCGGCCATTTTTTTGAAGGCCACAAAAATGATGACTTTGTTATAAGTATCCTTGTCGCTCAATAACTCACGAAGCAAGTTTACTTTGGTGTAGAAGTTTTTTACCTCATAACGCTCTTGGATAATGTTTTCCAAAGGTGTTCCCGAAATGGCCACGGTAACGCGTTGAGGTGCTTTAAAAAACTGGGAGATCAATTGGTCGACATCTTCTGTCATAGTTGCCGAAAACATAATGTTTTGGCGTCGCTCAGGGAGAATGTCGAAAATGTTCATCAATTGGTGTCTGAAACCAAGATCCAGCATTACATCAACTTCATCAATTACCAGTTTTTGGATGGATTTCAGCTGTAAAACCCTGCTAACTCCCAAATCGTAAAGACGTCCTGGTGTAGCAACCAAAATGTCAAGACCTTCCGCAACGGCACGCTTTTGGGTGTTGATATTGGTGCCTCCATAAACTCCCAACACACGCACATTGATGTATTTGGCTAGTTTTTCTATTTCTTCAACTACCTGTACCACCAATTCTCGAGTAGGTACCAAAACCAAAACTCTAGGATTATCTTGGGTAGAAAACTTGAGGTTTTTCAGGATAGGAAGCATGTAGGCAAACGTTTTTCCGGTTCCTGTTTGTGCAATACCAACTACATCCTTCCCGGAAGCTACTACATTAAAAGCTTGTTCCTGAATGGGAGTAGGAGTGGTAAACCCCATGTCTTCCAGGGCGTTGTAAAGCGGTGTATTTAAATTAAGATCTTGAAATGTCACTGTTTATATTTTGATGCAAATCTACCACATTAATTCTACTTAAACTAAAAGTGAATGTCCTATGCTAATGGTGTAACTAGCTTTAAAGACTTCATTTGGAGCCAATTTTAAAATGGCTTCTTTGTCTTTAAGTTGTTGATTGCTATTGATATTGTCTGCTACGCCTAACCAAGGTTCAATACATACATAATCTGCATTAGGTTTTGCCCAAATGCCCAAATACGGAAAATCTTGATAGGAAACACTTAAAATAGCACCTTTGTTTTCACTCATTAAGGTCACTTTTTTCGATTTGAGATCCTTGAAAATCAAGGCGTCCTTTTCAAAAAGTTGATAGTGTAACGGGAGTTTGTTGGTGTTGTTGAGAGTCAATTCGGTTTGGTTGTTCAATAAACCGGAATTCGAATCTAGCAAATGGGTTTCGCTGTGTTCTTCAGTTTCGAATTCTAAATAGTAATCGTCGTACTTTTCATCAGGAAACACAGGACATTTAAATGCTGGATGTGCTCCCAAGGAGAAATACATGTCTTTGTTATCTAGGTTTTTTACTTCATGAGACACGACAATTGTGTTTTCTGTTAATTCATAGGAAGTGTAAAACTCGAATTGAAATGGGTATTGCTCCAAAAGTGCCGCATCCGAAACCAGTTTAAACGTTAATTTGTCTTCTGTTTGTTCATGAAGCTGCATTGAAGCATTTCGTCTGGCAAAGCCATGTCTGGGTAACTTGTAGCTTTTTCCTTCATGGAGGAAAGTGTCGTCCTTGAGTCCGCCTACTATTGGGAATAGGACCGGGGCGATTCCATTCCATACATCGGGGTTGCCATTCCACATAAATTCAGTCTTGTGGTTTACCGAAGTTATGGCAGAAAGTTCAGCTCCAACAGGGTTGACGTTTATTTTTAATAGGTTGTTTTTTAGGCTTAACATGTGTTTTGTATTAATATCCATATTCCAATAAATCTGGAATTAAATTTAGGGCTTGACTCTTCCAGTCTTTTTCCAAAGTGTCGTAATCAGAGTATGATTTGTATTTGTTAAAAGGGGTGTCTTTTGAAATTGGAGTGATAGGCCCTACGATACCTATATATTCACTGTTGTCTTGCTCTTCTTCATAGGAATAGGAAATAGCATAGAAAACAGCGTTATCCTTTGTGATTTTTCCTAAAACCTCCAAGTTGCTTGGATAGTAGTCTTCTTCGCCCAGATAATTGTAAAACATCAATTCGGCAAATGCTTCTGGCTTGGTATATTTTTTAGGGACCTTATCAAACTGATTGGTTTTGTGGTAGACTTCCATCATTTCGTATCTGGAAAACAGGCTATCCAGTTTTTGAGAGGCGTGTTTGTCGTCAACCTTAAAGCCGCAATGGATTCTCGCGGTCATGGCTCTCAAGCTTAGCCAATCGTTGTCTTCTACATTCATCAAAGCCTTTGTAAGGTTGTCCGAAAGCGGAGTGTTGTATGAAATGGTGTTAAACAACGATAGGTAGCTATACATTAAAGAGGTGTCTTTAAAGTTGTAATCTTCTCCTTTTTTCATGTTGAGGTAACTGTCAAGGTCGCTTTGGGCGTACTTTAAAAGAGTGTCCAAATTATCTGAAACCAAATTAAGGTGCTCAGGATGAGTTTCGGCAATGTCCTTAAAAATACCCAAAACATTCGAACGATAAGGTTTGTAATCGTTTAGGTTTAAAAGGAGTTTGTTGTTCTCGATAGCAAATTCCAACGAGTCTCTATAGGGAGATGTTACTCCGTAAGTGTAATTATCAGTGTTTGTTGGAATAGCGTTGGATAGTAGGTTGTTGAAAACCTTAAGTTTATCTCTATTTTCTAATACTGGAATGGTATTTAAAATGTGGGCTTTTACGGTGTCGTTTGTACTTGGATTTATGTAAAGCGTCTTTAGGAAATCTAAGGTTGTACTGTCGTTGGTGATGGTAAGTTCTTCTAGGATTTCATGGGAAATGAGTTCTTTGTTTTTAGAAGAGGCATAGGTATCAGTGATAGCATTGTAAAGTTTTGGCAAATCTTCAGTTTCAAAGACGTAGTAATCAAAAGCGCCCAAAGCATTATTAAACACAATGGTATCTGAAGATTTTAGGTTCTCCATAAGAAGCTCTGTTTTCGAGGAGAACAAATCAAATTCAGGTTCTTCCGAAGTTACTTTATAGGATGAAAATATAGTGTTAGTTAGTTCACTGTCCATACTTTCCTTACTCAAGTAGCCCGTCAACAAAAATAAACGCTTGTTTTCAATCCAAATTTGGTGTCTTGTGGTGACTTTGGTGTCTTGATTTTGGATGTAGAATTCCAACGCCTCTTTGTTGTTTATAGTGATGTCTTTTTGGCTCACAATGGAATCGTTCCAGATGAGAAGAGAATTAGCATTGGTTTCAAAAAACTCCTTACGGCTTTTAATTTTGAAATAGTCCTTGATGTCACTGTATCCAAATTGATACACATCTCCAGATTGCTTGTTTAGGGCAAAATAGTCGTGCGAGTTTTTTAGATACACATCTTCATATCCTAAACTGTCAATGGTTAAGGAGGTGTCTTCAAAAAACTGAATTTCGAAATTGGTGCCTCTTGGGCTTAAAGTTTCCAATTCCTGGGTTTTGGGAGTTTCAAATTTAAAGCTGCTAAAGAACAAGTCATCTGAGGAAGCTTGATCTGTATCGTTTAATTTTTGTTTAAGGAGCAAGTATGTTCTGTTACCGCGAATGTAGATCCTGCAAACGGAATGGTATTTCTCCTGAATCAATAATTCATACTCTCGGCCTTCATAACCGTCAAGATAAATGGTTTTTCCTTCACCAAGCAAGGTCGCTTTTCCCTCAAAATTATCTTTGATAGACTCGAATGCCCCTATAGGATCTTCCATATAATATCCCAAAGGTTGGTCGTTGTATCTAAACAGATAATTATTGTCATTTTTCAAATCTTGTACATTGTACATGTGCAAATAATAAGGTTCTCCATCCTCATCAATTGGATTGGGATGAGCTCTGGAAAGATCGGCGGGTTCTCCTGGAAGTTGTAGTGAAAACGCGCCTTCGGGACTCTTGTAGTCTATCCAAGGAATTTCCTTTTTAGGTTTTGGAGTTGCGATGGCAATGGATTCAAAGAAATGGGAAGTGTTACTGTCGTTAATTTCGTCGGCGTCATCCTCTACAGATTGGTAGTACAAAATATCATTCTGTAAAGTGAATTGCGCATTCATCAATTTCTTGGAATTGAGCTTTACGGTCACCTTATATCGTAAACCATCGGCATATTTCTGACGCTTTTTGTTCAGAAGTTCCCCGTTAAGGTTGTTCACAATATTAGTGATAAAGCTGTCCATGATGTCGTCTGGAGAATTATCCTTATTTAGTCCTCTAAAATCCAACGAAAAGAACGAATACACGCGGTTGGAGTTAGGTCCATTGTAGCTGTACATGGTAAAGGCTTTGTAGTCATCGCTATAATTGGGAGCTTCCGGCAGTTCAAGTGAAAAGCCTGTCTCCTCATCGGTATAGGTATACCAATCGGCATCGGACGACATGGCCCATGTGAAATTTGTTGTAAAAATTAGGATGAGAGCGGTTGTGATTGTAAATAAGCGCTTTGTGAAAATAATTTTCATAAGTGTTACTAGTAGGGTTGAATATGGCTAAGTAATGGGTGCAATGTTATTGTATTTGGCAGTTTCTTAATAAATTTGCCGCATTCAAAAACGCATTGATTATATTTTGAGAACTACACAAAAGTTTCGCATCCCAAACATAGAGCAATATAAACAAAAATTATTGTTTTGGGGGCAGCAGTTTCACGAAGTAGTCTGGTTGGATTCCAACGATTATCGCAACCAATATTCCAGCTATAATGCGGTTTTGGCAGTTGATGCCTTTACTTGTATCCAGACCGATTATTACAATGCGTTCGATAAGTTGAAAGAATACCAATCCATCACAAAAGATTGGTTGTTTGGTTATTTAACTTACGATCTTAAAAATGCCGTAGAACGTTTGGAGTCCAAGAATTTTGACGGACTCGAATTCCCCGATTTGTTTTTCTTTCAACCCAAGAAATTGTTCCTTATTAAAGATGATGAAGTGGAAGTGCAATATTTGGGAGCAGTGGATGATGAAATGGAGGAAGATTTAAGGGATATTGAAGCATTGGATGTGGCTTCTGAAATACATGCAAGTTCTCCCAATAATGTTAAGGTGAAACTCCGCATGCATAAGGATGAATATTTTGAAAAAGTTAATGCGGTCCTGGACCATATTCATCGTGGGGATATTTATGAAGCCAACTTTTGTCAGGAGTTTTATGCCGAAGACACAGAGATCCATCCATTGGAAACCTATTTAAAACTGGATGCCATATCAAAGCCCCCTTTCGCTACTTTTTTAAGGCTTAACGACAAGTATTTAATGTCGGCCTCTCCAGAGCGTTACATCAAAAAAGAAGGTTTAAAGATTACTTCACAACCAATAAAAGGAACGGCAAAACGGTCCCAAAACCCTGAGGAAGACCTATTATTGAAAGAACAATTATCTAAGGACGAAAAGGAGCGCAGTGAAAATATCATGATTGTGGATTTGGTGCGGAACGATTTAGCTCATACTGCCACCAAAGGAAGCGTGGTTGTAGAAGAATTGTGCGAAGTCTATACCTATCCGCAGGTGCACCAAATGGTTTCTACTGTTACGTCTCAAATTGCAGCGTCTACCAATCCTGTAGATGTCATTGCCACTACATTTCCTATGGGCAGCATGACAGGGGCTCCAAAAATTTCAGCTATGCAGATTATAGAAGCGTTGGAAGATACCAAGCGAGGTCTGTATTCTGGAGCCGTTGGCTATTTTTCGCCTCAGGGTGATTTCGATTTTAATGTGGTGATAAGAAGTATTCTGTACAATGCGGAAAAACGATATGTGTCCTATTCGGTTGGCGGGGCCATCACAGCTAAAAGCAATCCGCTCAATGAATATGAAGAGTGTTTGGTTAAGGCCAAAGCCATGCGTGAAGTTCTGGAAAACTAAAGTTTCTTGGTGTTCCTGAAGAGGAAAAACCTACAACTTGGTTATATTTGAATTAAACATTCATTTTTAACCACCTTTTTATGACACTCGACACCTTTAAGGTTCATATTGAACAGCAATTCCCAGGATTTTTTGAAAGTAAATTGCTTATTGCCATTTCTGGTGGGGTAGATAGTGTGGTGTTGACCCATTTATGCCATCAATTGGGATTGGATGTCTCCTTGGCGCATTGCAATTTTAATTTACGTGGAACAGAGAGTGATGGTGATGCCGATTTCGTATTTCAATTGGCTAAAGATTTAAACTTGGATTTATTCTTGGAGAGTTTCCAAACGGAAGCTTATGCGGCAGAGCATAAATTGTCCATTCAATTGGCAGCAAGGCAGCTGCGCTACGATTGGTTTGACGAATTGGCCAAACAACTTCATTTTGATTATGTTCTCACAGCTCACCACGCCGATGATAATTTGGAAACTTTTTTAATCAATTTAACTAGAGGGACAGGGCTTGATGGTTTAACCGGAATTCCTGAAGTGAATGGTCTGTTTGTAAGACCATTGTTGCTCTTTTCAAGAAACAGTTTGGTAGAATATGCCAAAGAACATCAGTTAACATGGCGAGAGGATAGTAGTAATGCGTCTACAAAATACCTGCGAAATAAATTGCGCCATGATGTCATTCCTTTGTTGAAGGAAATCAATCCACAATTGTTGCAGAATTTTGAGAAAACTATTGGATTTTTAAAAGCGTCTAAATCAATTATTGAAGATCGTGTGGAGGAAGTGGAAGATTCGGTGATTAAAGAAATCTCCGAATATGATGTGAAATACGATATTTCCAAAATAAAAGCCCTTAGCAATCCCAAAGCCTATTTGTATGAACTTTTAAAAACCTACAATTTCACAGAGTGGAATGATGTGGAAGATCTTTTGGATGCCCAGTCAGGGAAGCAACTCTTTTCTGAAACTCATCGTTTAATTAAAGACCGGGAGTTTCTGTTGTTGAGTGAAATTGAGGATAAACAGGAAACGCTTATTCTTGTGTCTGAATGTGATGATAAGATAAAAACACCTCTTGGAAATTTGTATTTTAGTGAGGCTGCTGAGGTGTCCAATCAAGGTCCCAATGTAATTTTTGTGGACAAGAAAAAGCTCAAATACCCATTGACGATTCGACATTGGAAAGAAGGCGATTATTTTCATCCATTGGGAATGAAAGGGAAGAAGAAATTGAGCAAATACTTTAAGGATGAGAAAATGTCCTTATTGGAAAAGGAAAATACCTTGGTACTGTGTTCGGGTGATTATATCATCTGGGTGATAGGAAAACGTCCGGACGGCCGTTTTAAAGTTTGTGACCATACGCATCATATCATTAAAATTGAATTAAAATAGACCATGGTACTACAGGGGCAAATCGTAGATATTCCAAATAGAAGGATTTTTAAGGGGGAAGTCGCCATAAAAAATGGAAAGATTTTTTCCGTTGAAGAAAAAGAACATGACATTGAACATTTCATTCTTCCTGGTTTTGTGGATGCTCATATCCATATTGAAAGTTCTATGTTGGTGCCAAGTGAATTTGCCCGATTAGCAGTGTGTCATGGTACCGTAGCTACAGTGTCCGACCCTCACGAAATTGCCAATGTTTTAGGAGTGGAAGGTGTGGAATTCATGATTGAAAACGGCAAACAAACGCCCTTTAAGTTCAATTTTGGGGCTCCATCCTGTGTGCCGGCGACTAATTTTGAGTCGGCTGGAGCGGTCATCGATTCCGAAGGGATTAAAACGCTTTTAGAAAATCCTGAGATAAAATATCTGGCTGAAATGATGAACTATCCTGGGGTGTTGTTTCAAGATGAAGAGGTTCTTAAGAAAATTGCATTGGCCAAACATTATGACAAACCTGTTGATGGGCATGCACCCGGATTGCGAGGAGACGATTTGTCTACCTATATAAATGCTGGAATCTCCACCGATCATGAGTGCTTTACCTATGAAGAAGGTTTGGAGAAACTGCAGAAAGGCATGAAAGTGTTGATTCGAGAAGGAAGTGCCGCCAAGAATTTTGAAGCCTTGATAGATTTGTTGCCAGACCATTATCGCAACATGATGTTTTGTAGTGATGATAAGCATCCAGACGATTTAATAGTTGGACATATCAACCAATTGTGTGCTAGAGCCATTGCCAAAGGTCATGATGTGTTTAACTTGTTGCAAATGGCTTGTGTGAATCCTGTGAAGCATTATAGTCTTGAGGTAGGATTGCTTCAAGAGGGAGATGTAGCAGACTGCATTGTGGTGAAAGATTTGCTGAATTTTAAAACATTGCAAACCTATATTGGAGGTGAATTGGTTTTTGATGGAAAGAGCCTCATTGAGCCAATTACTTTTAAAACTCCTAACAACTTTAAGGCTGTATCCAAACAAATTTCTGATTTTAAAATACAGTCTTCAGCAAAACAGATAAGGGTCATTGAAGCGTTGGATGGTGAATTGGTCACTAATCCATTGGAGGAAGAGGCTTTGGTGGTTAATGGAGAATTGGTGTCCAATATTGAAAAGGATATCTTGAAAATGACCGTGGTGAATCGCTATGAAAACCAGAAACCAGCTTTGGCATTTATAAAGAATTTTGGCTTGAAAGAGGGGGCTATTGCTAGTTCAGTAGGTCATGATTCGCATAATATCATTGCTGTTGGAGTAGATGATGCTGCACTTTGTAAGGCTGTTAACCTGATCATTGCCAATAAAGGTGGCATTTGCGTTGTCTCTGATGCAGAAGAGCAGGTGGTACCGCTTCCTGTGGCTGGAATCATGAGTGATCAAGATGGCGTGTCTGTAGGGAAGGCTTATGCAGAGTTGAGCCAAAAGGCAAAACAATTGGGCAGTGCTTTGCATGCGCCATTTATGACCTTGTCCTTTATGGCATTGTTGGTAATTCCGTCACTCAAACTTAGTGACAAAGGGCTTTTTGATGGCAATACCTTCAAATTTGTGGATTTAGAACTGTAAACTGTTTTTAAATAGGTATTTCATTCTTAGTTTTGTCTCCCTTAAATAATGTGCTATGCCTATTCTTCATTCGGACTATAAACCACCTGTATTATTAAAAAACGGATTTGTGTCTACCGTATATTCTGGATTGATTCGTAAGGTGAAAGGCGTGGAGCAGGAACGTGAACGCATTACTTTGTCCGATGGCGATTTTTTGGATTTGGATTGGAGCTATGCTGAAACCAAAACTGATAAGCTCATAATTATTTTACATGGTTTGGAGGGCAATGCCCAGCGCCCGTATATGACAGGTGTTGCCAAATTATGCAATGCCAATGCTATTGATGCCGTTTGTGTGAATTTTAGAGGTTGTAGTGGGGAGGATAACTTAAAATTCTATTCCTACCATTCTGGAGCGACCAATGATTTGGATGAGGTTATTCAACATATTTTGAAAACCAAATCCTATTCACAGATATTTTTCCATGGCGTGAGTCTTGGTGGAAACATAGTGCTTAAATATTTGGGCGAACGAGAAGAATTGGTCCCTGAAATTAAAGCAGGTGTTGCCGTGTCTGTGCCTTGTTATCTTCAAGGGTCGGCCGAGGAATTACATACCTTTAAAAATGTGCTCTTTCACGATCGATTCAAAAGACATTTGCTCAATAAATTAAAAGTGAAGCAGCTAAGATATTCGGAAGAGTTGAACGATGCGGTATTACAGTCCATCAAAACATTAAGTGATTTTGATGACGTTTATACTTCAAGAGCGCATGGTTTTAAGGATGCCGTGGATTATTATGAGCAGTGCAGTAGTTTACAATTCTTAAAAGGCATTAAAGTCCCTACTTTAATCATCAATGCGTTGAATGATTCGTTTTTGTCACCCGAATGTTATCCTGTAAAAGATGCCAAGGAAAATCCTAATATTTATTTGGAGATGCCCAAACATGGGGGGCATGTAGGCTTCTGTTTGAGAGATGGATTTTATTACAATGAAAAACGGACTTTAGAGTTTATTCAGGGATTGGATTAAGTCTTAAATCTTCAGGAAAACCTAACAGGTTGATATCCCAAAGCTCAGGAAGTACAAAATACACAAACAATGTAATGATAAGTATGGATACCAAATTCATTACAAAACCTTTACTTACCATATCGGGAATTCTCAAATAACCTGATCCAAATACTACAGCATTGGGGGGTGTGGCGACGGGAAGCATAAAGGCACAAGATGCGGCTACAGCAGCGCTCACCATCAATATGAACGGATGCATGTCTACCGTTAAGGCCATAGGGGCTAATACGGGAAGCAACATGGCGGTGGTAGCTAGGTTGGAGGTAATTTCAGTTAAGAAATTAACAGCCGCAATCAGAAGTAGTATAACTAGAAAAGTTGCAATGCCTGTTAGCGAGGTCATTTGATTGCCAATCCAAAGGGCGAGTCCGCTACTTTCAAAACCTTTGGCGAGAGCCATACCACCACCAAACAAAAGAATGATGCCCCAAGGGAGTTTTTGTGTGTCTTCCCAAGAAATCAATTGTTCGCCTTTGGTTTTGGAGGGGATAAAGAATAATACCAATGCAAAAAGGATGGCAATAATGGTGTCGTCTAGCCCTGGCAGTAGGTTTTGAAGTAAAAAGGATCTGGTGATCCAGCAAAATGCTGTAGTCGCAAAAATAGCAGTCACCCATTTTTCTTCATAACTAATGCTTCCGAGTGATTTTAGAAGTTTTTTGATTTCTTCTTTGCCTCCCGGAAATTCCTTTTGATGAAATTTAAAAGCCACGCGGGTTAAATATTTCCAGCAGATAAAGAGCATTAAAACAGAAATGGGAAATCCAAACAGAAACCACTGTAGAAAGGTAATTTCATAATCGTAGGTGCTCTTCACGATGCCTGCTAACACCAGATTGGGAGGAGTTCCAATCAAAGTGGCGATGCCTCCAATGGAAGCACTGTAGGCAATGGCTAGCATTAAAGCTTTTCCAAAGAGCTCGTTTTCATTTTTCAAGGTTTTGGGATTGTCCTTTAACTGATTGATGATGGCCATACCAATGGGGAGCATCATGACAGAAGTGGCTGTATTGGAAATCCACATGGAGAGAAAGGCGGTAGCGACCATAAACCCCAAAATGATTTTATGGATGTTGGAGCCAATAAGATTGATGATATTTAGAGCAATGCGTTTATGGAGGTTCCATTTTTCAATGGCAATGGCAATAATAAAACCTCCCAAGTAAAGAAAAACATATTTATGCCCGAAGGATGCTGTGGTGGATCCTATGTCCAAACTGCCGCAAAGCGGAAACAAAACTATCGGCAAAAGCGCAGTGGCTGCAATGGGGATGGCTTCGGTAATCCACCAAACGGCTATCCATGCGGTGGATGCCAAAACTCCATTGGCTTCAGTGGAAAGACCTTCAGAATGGAAAAATAAGCGAATGAGAATAAACAGAATCGGACCAAGGAAGAAACCAATGCGTTTTGTGGTGTTCATGTAATAAATGCTTTGTCATGTAATAATAGTGAATTTTCAAACAATATTATTATTTCCCAAATTTTCATATTTTTAAGCAAAACCAATCAACGATGCTAAAAAAGGTCTATGGAAGTGCTGTGTTCGGCGTTGAGGCTACTACGGTTACGGTGGAAGTTAATGTGGACAACGGCATAGGGTATCACCTTGTGGGATTGCCCGATAACGCAATAAAAGAAAGCAATTTTAGAATTGCAGCAGCGCTTCAGAATAACGGCTATAAAATTCCAGGGAAAAAGATCATCATCAATATGTCTCCGGCAGATTTGCGAAAGGAAGGCTCTGCCTATGATTTGACTTTGGCCATTGGCATTTTGGCAGCTTCAAGTCAGATTAAAGCCGAAGCCTTGGAGTCCTACTTGATTATGGGGGAATTGTCTTTGGATGGGACTTTACAGCCTATAAAAGGCGCGTTGCCTATTGCGGTAAAAGCGAGGGAGGAAGGTTTTAAAGGTTTTATTTTGCCTAGCCAAAATGCTAAGGAAGCGGCTATTGTGAATGACTTGCAGGTGTTTGGTGTGGATAACATCAAGCAAGTCATTAACTTTTTTGATAAGGAGGAGCCTTTAGAGCAAACCATCATCAATACGCGTGAAGAGTTTTATAAAAACCTAGAGTTTCCTGAATTTGATTTTGCAGATGTTAAGGGGCAGGAAGGTATCAAGCGTTGCATGGAGATTGCTGCAGCAGGCGGGCACAACATCATTTTAATAGGGCCTCCCGGAGCGGGAAAAACCATGTTGGCGAAGCGTTTGCCTAGTATTTTGCCGCCTATGACTTTGAGTGAAGCATTGGAAACCACCAAAATACACTCGGTGGTTGGGAGGGTGAAAGAACATACTGGGTTGATGTCGCAACGGCCGTTTAGAAGCCCGCATCACACAATATCAAACGTAGCCTTAGTCGGCGGTGGGAGTTATCCTCAGCCTGGTGAAATTTCATTGTCGCATAACGGAGTCTTATTCTTGGATGAACTTCCCGAGTTTAAAAGAGAGGTGTTGGAAGTGATGCGCCAGCCCTTGGAAGATCGGGAAGTGACTATTTCCAGAGCAAAGTTTACCGTAACCTATCCTAGCAGTTTTATGTTGGTGGCTAGTATGAATCCAAGTCCCAGTGGCTATTTTAACGATCCTAGTGCACCTGTGACCTCTTCTCCCGCAGAAATGCAGCGGTATTTGAGTAAGGTCTCAGGGCCTTTGTTAGATAGAATTGATATCCATATTGAAGTAACCCCAGTGCCTTTTGAAAAACTCTCCGATGACAGGAAGGGCGAGGCTTCCGTGGATATTAGAAAGCGCGTAACCAAGGCTAGGGAAATGCAATCGACACGCTTTAAAGAATATGATAATGTGCATTACAATGCGCAAATGAATACCAAGCAAATCCGAAACTATTGTGTATTGGATGAGGCTTCCAAGCAGTTGTTAAAAACGGCTATGGAACGCTTGAACCTGTCTGCGCGGGCTTATGACCGTATTTTGAAAGTGGCAAGAACAATCGCCGATTTGGAAGCTAGTGCTGAGGTTCAGGGTGCTCATATAAGTGAGGCTATTCAATATAGAAGTTTGGATCGAGAAGGTTGGTTGGGGTAATTGTCCAAAATTTTAAATAAACATTATTAAATGAAACAATATTATGTTGTAATGGCGCTTGCTGTGGTGTTCTCCTGCAAGAATCCGTCAAGTGAAAATGAACAAGTAACTAATGAAATAGCTAGAGAGGAAGCTGTAAAAGCACCTGTGCTAAATTTTGAAGAAGCCAAAAGGCTGTCCCAATTGCCATTGCATTGTATGGATACTGAATATCCCAATAAATTAAATCAGGTGATTGGCGGTGATGAAGACCTGCGATCCCCAAAGGAATTGCATCCTGCATTTTATGGTTGTTTCGATTGGCATTCGGCGGTACATGGGCATTGGAGTTTGGTGAGTTTGTTGAAGAAGTTTCCCGAGTTGGAAGGCGCTTCGGAGATAAAAGCAAAACTATTGGAGCATATTTCCAAAGAGAACATTGCCCAAGAAGTCGCTTATTTTTATGGCGAACATAATAAGACCTACGAGCGGACTTACGGTTGGGCTTGGTTGTTGAAATTAGCTGAGGAACTTCATACTTGGGATGATCCAGTTGCTAGAGAACTGGAAAGCAATCTGCAGCCATTGACAGATTTGATCGTGACGAAATATTTGGAGTTTCTTCCCAAATTGAATTATCCCATTAGGGTAGGAGAGCACCCCAATACAGCTTTCGGCTTATCCTTTGCCTATGATTATGCTTTAAGTGTGGGGCATATAGTTTTGAAAGAGTTGATTGAGCGACGAGCTAAGGATTTTTATATGAACGACCAAGGGTGTCCCTTATCATGGGAGCCTGGAGGTTTTGATTTTTTGTCTCCTTGTTTGGAAGAGGCTGCTTTAATGAAGCGAATTTTGCCAAAAGAAGACTTTAAACTATGGTTTGCTGATTTTTTACCGCAATTGGTAGTGACTAATTTTACTTTGGATGTCGGTAAGGTGTCCGATCGTTCTGATGGAAAATTGGTGCACTTGGATGGGGTGAATTTTTCAAGAGCTTGGAGTTTGATGAAAATATCCGAAGGCATTCCAGAATATCAACATTTACAGAACATCGCCTATAAGCATATCAATCATTCATTGCCGTCTATTGTTGGAGATAGCTATGAAGGTGGGCACTGGTTGGGAAGTTTTGCCATTTATGCATTGAATTCTATTCATGAGTAAGTGGTTTAAGAACATTGGCCCAGGGCCTTTGGTAGCAGCTGCCTTTATTGGGCCTGGAACAGTAACCGTATGTACCATTGCAGGGGTTCAGTTTGGTCTGGATTTGTTGTGGGCTATGGTTTTTTCTATTGTGGCTACAATAGTATTGCAGGAAATGGCAGCTCGTCTAGGTATTGTGACGCAAAAGGGATTGGCAGATGTGTTGCAGAGTGAGATAAAGAACAAATTGGCTAAACGATTTTTAGTGCTTTTGGTGTTATCCGCGATTGTTGTCGGCAATACGGCTTATGAAGCAGGAAATATTAGTGGTGCTGTGTTGGGATTGGAGGCTGTGTTTGGAAAAATAAATCTTCAGTTTTTAGGATTTTCTATTAATCTCCATGTAATCCTCGTTGGAATTTTAGCCTTTTTGTTGTTGTTTCAGGGAAGTTATAAGTTGTTGGAGAAAGTTCTTTTGGCAATGGTCATTCTTATGAGTGTGTCGTTTTTGGCTGTTGCAGTGGTGACTCGTCCCAATATAGGGGACATCATAAAAGGGATTATCATGCTTAAGAGCCCTGAAGGAAGTTTGATGACCATTGTGGGGCTTATAGGGACCACTGTGGTGCCTTATAATTTGTTTTTGCATGCCTCTTTGGCAAAAGAGAAATGGAAAGGTACAGAGGGCCTAAAATTTGCGAGAATAGACACGGGTATTGCGGTGGTGTTAGGAGGAATGGTTTCTATGTGTGTAATTATTGCGGCGTCGGCCCTAAACGGCTTGGAGGTGACTAATGCAAGCGATTTAGCAAAAAGCTTGGAGCCCTTGTTTGGATCCTTTTCAAAATATGTCATTTCCGTAGGCCTATTTGCAGCAGGAATCACTAGTGCTATTACGGCGCCTTTGGCAGCAGCTTATGTGGCTTGTGGGTGTTTTGGGTGGCCCTCTAATTTAAAATCGACTCGATTTAAAGTAGTTTGGAGTGTTGTTTTGTTAGTTGGAGTTTTAGTTTCGATGGGAGGTTTTAATTTGATAAAAATCATTCGTTTTGCTCAATTTTCAAACGGATTGTTGTTGCCGTTAATCGCGGGGTTTTTACTGTGGGCTATGAATAGAGCTTCCTTGTTGGGGACTTACAAGAATTCCATGTTTCAAAATAGTATGGGAATGATTATCTTAGTTGTGACCATTCTTTTGGGGTTGAAAAGTATATTGAAAGTTTTACAAGTGGTATAATGAGTCGTTTTGTTGTAGATATTAATGCAGATGTAGGTGAGGGTTTGGGCAACGAAGCGCAGTTGATGCCTTATATTTCGTCATGTAACATAGCCTGTGGTGGGCATGCTGGAGATGAGGAGAGTATGCGGGCTGTGGTGAAGTTGGCCAAATTGTATAAAGTAAAGGTTGGGGCACATCCTTCGTATCTGGACAAAGAAAATTTTGGTCGTGAACCCATAAAGATTTCCTGTGCAGATTTATATACGTCCCTTAAAAAACAGGTAAGGAGTTTAACGGCGGTGCTATATCAAGAAAATGTACCGTTGCACCATATCAAACCTCATGGTGCTCTGTACAATAAGGCGGCTGTTGATGTAAAAACAGCTCAGGTAATAATAGAGGTAATCAAAAGCATTGCGATGCCCGTGGCTTTATACGTACCCTATAAATCTGTAATTGCAGATTTGGCCTCAAAGGAAAATATTAAGGTGACTTATGAGGCTTTTGCAGATAGGAATTACAATGATGATTTGACCTTGGTGTCCAGAAAGGAACCTGAGGCGATTATCGAAACTACAGAAGCTGTTTTTGATCATATCTACAACATGATTTTAACGCAAAAAGTTAGGACTGTTACTGGTTCTGAAATGGATTTAAAAGCCGATACTTTTTGTGTTCACGGTGACCATCCAAAAGCAGTACAAATACTTCAAGAATTGACTGCTAAATTAAAGGTGAATAATGTGAAAATTTTATGATGTTATGAAGGGTTTTCAGTTGAAGTTTTTACCTTTCAATGAACGTTCTATTTTAGTGGAATGGCCTTCTCGTATTGATGAAAATGTATTAAAAGATGTACTTTTGTTTAAAAATAATATTCAGAAAAATCTTCCTAAAGTTATTGTTGATATAATTCAGTCATATGATTCATTATTAGTTGTTTATGGTTTAACTATTGATGATTTCAATAGTGAAATTTTGAAGTTGAAATCACTATATGAATCGCAAGTTGATGATGTGACTTTGGAATCTTTGGTTTGGGAAATTCCAGTTTGCTATGATACTAAATTTGCGTTGGATTTGAATGAAATTTCAGAAGGAAAAAAGTTGACAAAACAAGACGTAATTCAACTGCATTCCCAACCATTTTATACCGTTTATTTTATCGGTTTTTTACCCGGATTTTTATACTTGGGAGGACTGGATCATCAACTTCAGTTTCCACGAAAATCCTCACCAAGAATGAAGGTCGAAAAAGGGGCGGTAGCCATCGGTGGGAATCAAACAGGAATTTACCCAAATGAAAGTCCGGGTGGGTGGAATATTATAGGAAATTCTCCCTTAGAATTTTTCGACCCGAATCAGTCTCCGCCATGTTTTGTGAAAGCGGGAGATCAAGTTCAGTTTGTTCCAATAGACATTTTGGAGTATGAAAAGATAAAAAGTGATGTGGATTATGGAGTGTATCAACCTAAGTTTAGAAAGCGGTTATGATTAGGGTTCTAAAGGCAGGATTGTATACTTCGGTTCAAGATTTGGGCAGGTTTGGGCAAGCTAGTTTTGGAGTGCCTATGTCTGGTGTTATGGATGTTCAATCTGCAAAGTTTGCGAATGCGCTTTTAGGGAATCCGGAACATGCGGCTGTTTTTGAGATTACCATGGTAGGTCCTGAATTGGAATTTACAAAGGCTACGAGTATTTGTATTGTTGGAGCTGAAATGAGCCCCAAGGTTAACGGAGCAGCTGTTAAAAACAATATGGCTATTAACGTTTTTCAAGGAGATCGAGTGGCTTTTGGAAGATTGCAAAAGGGGATGAGGTGCTATTTGGCGGTTTTGGGAGGTGTTCAAACAGAATCCATATTGGGAAGTCGGAGTATGTATTGGCCAGTGACGCTACAAAGTAGGATTGAAAAAGGAGATGAGTTGAAGCTTATGGAAATGAAGAAACATTCCATGGAAAGACATGCAGTTGTTAGGTTTGATGACTCCTATGTTGTTTCGGAGACTTTGGAGGTTTTTGATGGGCCAGAGTTCAATGAGCTCTCCGAAGAGCAACAAACCATCTTGTTTTCAAAAACATTTACAATTTCGAACCATAACAGCCGTATGGCCTATCAGATGAGTGAAACCCTTCCTAATAATTTAAATGCTATTATAACCGCTCCTGTGCTTCCTGGAACGGTACAATTGACACCTTCAGGGCAGTTAATAGTGTTGATGCGGGATTGTCAAACTACGGGAGGCTATCCAAGGGTGTTGCAGCTTACGGAAGCTTCTATCAATTCACTGGCTCAGAAAACTACAGGGAATCCCATAAGGTTTCGTTTGAAACCATGGGGTTTAGATCGTTAATCTTGGCAGGCATCCCAAAGTGGATCATTGGGCAAAGGAGCAGTAATGCATATAGCTTCTTTGGAAACCGGATGCGTAAATTCCAATTTCCGGGCATGTAAATGAATGCTGCCATCGGGATTGGTTCTGTCGAAGCCATATTTTAAATCTCCCTTGATTGGGCATCCAATACTAGATAATTGAGATCTAATTTGATGGTGACGGCCTGTTTCCAATTCAATTTCCAGCAGAAAATAATTGTTCAATTGCTTAATAACACGGTAGTGTAATACAGCTCTTTTACTTCCAGTGGTTTCCTTGTGAAATGCGGAGGATTTATTATTCTTTGGATTCTTTTTTAACCAGTGGATAAGCGTGTCTTCCATTTTGGGAGGTTGGTTTTTAACCAAGGCCCAGTAGGTTTTGGAGGCACTTTTTTCTGAAAACAATTTGTTGAGTCTCGGAAGTGCCTTGCTGGTTTTTGCGAACAGCACAATGCCTGTAGTGGGTCTGTCTAAACGATGTACTACGCCAAGGTATACGTTTCCGGGTTTGTTGTATTTGTCTTTTAAATACGCCTTAACAATATCGCTAAGCGGCGAATCTCCGGTTTTGTCGCCTTGTACCAAATCGCCAGCACGTTTGTTAACCACAATAATGTGATTGTCCTCATATAAAACCTGAAGATTTTCTGGTGTGGATATGGTTTTTTGGCCCACTAGACTGATATTGGGAAATTAGAACCTTAGTATTGTTCGTTGTCGTTAGGGAAATCCAATGTCTTCACATCGTCTACGTATTGTGAGATGGCCGAGGTCATTTCTTCATAAAGATTCATATAGCGACGCAAAAATCTTGGATTAAATTCATGGGTCATTCCCAGCATGTCGTGTAATACCAAAACCTGTCCGTCTACACCGTTTCCAGCGCCAATACCAATAACGGGGATAGAAACGCTTTCGGCTACTTCCTTGGCAAGTTGTGCGGGGATTTTTTCCAAAACAATGGCGAAACAACCAGCTTTTTCCAACATTAAGGCGTCTTCCTTAAGCTTTTTAGCTTCTTGCTCTTCTTTAGCTCTTACTGTATAAGTTCCGAATTTGTAAATAGATTGCGGCGTCAATCCTAAATGCCCCATAACAGGAATGCCTGCATGAAGAATACGTTTGATACTCTCTTTGATTTCTTTACCACCTTCAAGTTTCACGGCATGTCCGCCACTTTCTTTCATGATTCTAATGGCGGACCTAAGGGCTTCCTTAGGATCACTCTGATAGCTACCAAAAGGTAAATCCACTACAACTAAAGCACGTTGAACCGCTCTTATTACAGAAGAGGCGTGGTAGATCATTTGGTCTAAAGTGATGGGAAGTGTTGTTTCGTGACCAGCCATAACATTACTGGCAGAATCTCCAACAAGAATAACATCTATTCCAGCTTCATCAACAATTTTCGCCATAGTATAGTCGTAGGCAGTGAGCATAGAGATTTTTTCTCCGTTTTGCTTCATTTCTACCAAGGACTTAACCGTAATTCGTTTGTATTCTTTTTTAGCTACAGACATAGTGTTTTACATTTAGGAGATGCAAAAATAATGAGTTTAAATAAGAAATTATGTTATTAAAGCTATTATTCCGTTCTGTTGGAACGCTAAAACTTTGTTAACAGTCCGTTAGGTTAACTCCTACGGCCAAACCTCCTTCTGAAGTTTCTTTGTACTTGGAATTCATGTCCTTTGCAGTTTCCCACATGGTGTTGACCACTTTATCCAATGGCACTTTTACATTGTTGGGGTCTGTGTCCAGGGCCAATTCAGCGGCATTAATGGCTTTAATGGCTCCCATAGAGTTACGCTCGATACAAGGCACCTGTACCAATCCGCCAATAGGGTCGCAAGTAAGTCCCAAATGGTGTTCCATAGCAATTTCTGCAGCTACCAATACCTGTTCAGGGGTACCTCCCAAAAGCTCGCAAAGAGCACCAGCGGCCATGGCAGAGGATACGCCTATTTCGGCTTGGCACCCGCCCATTGCAGCAGAGATCGTGGCGCCTTTTTTAAAGATGCTGCCAATTTCTCCTGCCACCAAAAGGAAACGTTTTACATGTTGAAAATTAGCTTTGTGATTTTCAATCACCATATAGTACATCAATACGGCAGGAATTACCCCGGCACTACCATTGGTAGGGGCTGTAACGACACGTCCCAAGGAGGCGTTTACTTCATTTACGGCTAAAGCAAAACAACTTACCCATTTAAAGATCTGTCTGAATTTTACTTCTGTAAGCCGAATGGTCTCCAGCCATTCCTGAGGTGTATTATATGGAAGTTCTCCTTTTAGTTTTTGATGGGTATCGTAAGCACGTCTTCTTACATTTAGGCCGCCTGGCAGGTTTCCCTCGGTATGGCAACCTAGGTACATGCATTCCAACATGGTATCCCAAACGCGCTTCAATTCAAAATCTATGGCAGCTTCCTCTCGTATGGATTTTTCGTTTTCCAAAACCACTCCTGAAATTGGCAACTCCAATTGATTGCAGAAATCCAATAACTGGGTTCCCGTTTCAATAGGGTAAGGGAAGGTGCAGTAAAAGATAATTTTATTGGCCTTGGCTACTTTACGTTCTTCCTGAACCACGAATCCACCGCCAATAGAGTAGTAGGTAGATTTGTAATTTCTGCCATTAATGGTTGCCGTAAAGGTGAGGGCATTGGCGTGGAAGGGCAGGAACTTTCGATTGAATTTAATCCCCTCATTAAAATCAAAGGGAATCATTTTTTCGTTATTGAAGCAGAGTGTTTGCGAGTTTTTGATGTTAGCAATGATCACATCAATGTCTTCGGTTGGAATGCGCTCTGGGTCTGCACCACTTAATCCTAAAAGAACGGCATAATCTGTAGCGTGGCCTTTTCCTGTTAAAGAAAGGGAGCCAAAAAGGTCTACGGTTACTTTCTCAACCTTATCAAATTTATTTTTGTTTTTTAGTTCTGCAATCCAACGTTCTGCAGCCCTCCAAGGGCCAAGTGTATGGGAACTAGACGGTCCCACACCAATTTTCAACATATCAAAAACACTAATGCACTCCATTTACGAAAACGTTATATTAAGGCTGCAAATATATAAGTTGTTTCAGCAAAGTTTAAGCCTTTGGAAATAAAAAAGTCCGAAATTAATTTCGGACTTGGCATTGTGTATTTTAATTGCTGAATTCTTATTGGACAAACTCCATGACTTCATCGTAATTTGTAACATCTATATTACTACTGTTTACAAAATCGACAGGAAGTATAACAATTCTAAAAATTTGATCTAAGGTGTCGCTAGGTAATAATTCATTAAAATTAAATGTTGCTGAAAAATCCATAAAGATGGTGACATAATCAAAATTGTGTTCAAAATTATATTGGAATTCACCTGAAGAAGTATAAATAGTTTCAGGAAGTAGTTTCCATACATCATAGCCGTCTACCTGACCAATTAGGCGATAGACTAATACCATGTCAGATTCATATAAATCAATACTTAAAGGAATTTCTACTGTAGTTTGGTAGTTGTTTGCAGAGGTTAAATCCATAGTCCTCTCAAAGGACTGCCCAACAAAATAGACTCCATCTTGACCAGGAGGACCTGGAGGTCCCTGGTCTCCTTCACAAGCCGTAAACAGCAGGGAAGTAAACATTAAAAGTGCAAAAAGTTTTTTCATAATAATTCTTTTTTCGTTGAAATAATGATGTTATAAACACTAAAGTTACTGAATTTGGGGAGAATGATTTATGGATTGTAATGAAAAATAAAAGAGCCCTTCAATGAAGGGCTCTCAAAATAAGCATCTTAAACTAAAAATAGCGGCAGACTATTTTATGATGATTTTTTGGGTTTCACCTGTGTTTGTTTTTAACAGGTAAGTACCGCTAGGTAAGTTAGGAATGTTAAAGCTTATGGTATTTGCTTTGTGGGCAATTTCTCTTCCCTGTAAATCAAATAAACGAACGCTTACCTGTTGGTTGAAATACACTATTTCGTTGCCATTAACCGGATTAGGATACATTTTAAAAGTATTGTTTTTTGTTGATAATTCAGGGGTATCCAAGGTAGCGCTCTCTACAGTATAGATGCTGATTGTAGAGCTTACTTCGTTGGCCATAATTACTAAGCCAGAACCGTTAGGACTGTTTTCTGATGGTACATAGATAATACCTTCTGGCCCTAAATCGCCACCTTCGTCTTCGCCAAGACTTCTGTTGTTTACGTATTTTTGGAAGCTAGCATTGGCAGGATTGCTAATGTCATAAGTCATGAATCCTCCAACACGCTCCAAAGTGATGAAGGCGTAGTGAACTCCGTTGATTTCGGCAACGGTTACTCCTTCTGGCTCTGGGCCTTTGTTGTCACTTCTGTTTTTGAAATTGTTGTTGCTGTTACTTACGTTGAACAATTCACCGAAAATAGGATCATTGGCAGTATAGCGCTCAAAATCATCTCCACTATCAAAAACCAAGGTACCTGTATTTGCATTCCAAATACTGAAAGAACGTGCTCCCAAAACATGGATTTCATCAAAATCGCCATCATTGTCAATATCTCCTGTGGCATTGGTAACTGTCAATCTTCCCAAGTTTTCATCTAATTTCAAGAAATCTGCATCTGGAAAGACAGTCGGGTCTAGATTGTAGTCACTATCACCAACGCGCACTTCTTCTTCGAAAGTATCATACTCTCTAGCATCACCTTCATTGGCTGTTACCAAATACTCGATGCCGTTCACTTGGTAGTAGGCAATGGCGTCTGGCATGTACATTCCTTTTACTGGCCAGTTGCCCATAAAGATAAAATCGGTGTCATCACAAGCGTCAAAAGTGTTGTTCGCCAAGCTGTGATCTTTTAAGCCTAAAGGAAGAATATCAGTAACAGTATTAGAGGCTAAGCTAATTTTGGCTATAGCATTGTTTTCTTGTAATGTTACCCAAGCTGTTTGGGAGTCTGCTGAAAACGTAATATATTCTGGTTCGAAATCTTGAGACACCGTAGCATCTGGACCAAATACTCTAACGCTCTGGGCTCTTAAAGTTTCCAATTGGGAATCGAAGGCGTTAAAGTTGATATGGCTTACATTGCTTTGGTTGATGTTTCCAAACCCTTCAGTAACATCGATAACCGAAATAGTTCCTTCAGGGTCGATAGTGTAATCACTATTTGGTTGTCCTTCGTTGGCCACCAAAACTTTAGTGCCGTCAGGAGTAAACACAACCATATCAGGTAGGTTTCCAACAACAACAGATGAAAGATTTTGTCCTTGCTTGTCCATAAAAACCACAACACCATCGGCGGCAGGTCCATTGGATACAGCAGCAGCTACAATATCGTTGTGTACAGCAACACTGGTTGGGCCTTCGGTTCCATAGGAAGACAAGTCCACAACGGCATACTCAGTGATGTTATTGATATCTGAAAGGTCAAGAATGTTTACTTTTTTCGCTACAGAATTCAATACAAACAAACGTTGGGTGTCGGCATCATAGTCGCAAATTTCAGCAGAACCTATTGCATCCACCAAATAGCTTGTAGTAAAATTTATGTCCAGTGGAGAGGTTGGGTACTCCAAAGTAACATCGTTATCTGTAATGTATACACCTGTAACAGCATAAGCTCCCATAGTGGAGTTTGAAGGGTTGTTCAGTTCCAATAAAAACAATTCGTCCGCTTCAGGATCTATGTCATTAGTAATTGGAATCACCAGTTCGATTGCTTCTGTAGAGTTGGCAGGAAATTGAATGTTTTGGTTGGAAAAAGTAAAATCAGATCCTTCGGTGGCAGTCAATAATTCGGTAACCAATGATACGTCTACATTAATAGGATTGCTTGAAGCTGAAGAAATTTCAACAGTCACCGTTACTGAAGTGCCATCTTCTGAAATGTTGTAAGTAGATGCTCCAAAAGTGACTTGAGGAGTTACTTCTGTAACTATATTATACACTCCTGGAGAAGCATAAACATTTTCGCCCAATGATTGCCCAACAAGATTGGTAGCAGAAGTCCAATTGGTGCCTTCGTTAAAATCGGCATCAGGATTTAAAAGTTCTAAGGAAGGACCACTGCCGTCTACATCTGTTGGCCAAGGAGCATCGTCGCTATATTCTACTTCGGAAATAACCGTGTTTTGAGAGTTTACAATTTGTAAAAGCTCCCCACCGTTTCCTAAAGCGTTGGAAATGCTTTGAGGCATGTCCAAAAATGTTACACCGTAAAAGGCTTCGGCAGTTGTTTTGTCTGTGGCAAGCAACACAATGGCTTCAGAAGCCAAGTCCATTTCAGGGAAAGTAAACACGAAATTTGCTGCATCCTTTACTTGAATTCCTCCAAGAGCTATTGTAGAAGCAGAGTGGTTGTATATTTCAAGGAATTCCAAAGCGTCAGAATCATCAGAAGGTGCATTGTACATGATCTCAGTAATGATCAATCCGTTGCTTGTGTTATTGAAAAATAAATCCTCGCTAACAAATTCAGATGCCATTGGATTGGCTTCGGTATCATTAATGTTGTCAACTGTTATGTTGTAAGCAGTACCAATAACAAATCCTGAATGGGTAATTGTAGCTGTTTTGGATGCGTCATCATAACTAACAGATGAAACGGTAATAGAAGGCGAGATGCTGTAATTAGCCAATGTTTCAGCAGTGGCATTAGTCACGCTTTCAGAGAATACTACTTCTAGAGTTGTTTGGTTAAGGACAGAAACATTTGTTACGGCAGGAGCAGTAACATCTTCAGTTGAAATTACAAAACTAGTCGTATTGAATGACAAGTCTGGAGCTATGCCATCGTTACTCTGGTCTCCACTGGCATCTTGAAAGTCATAATTTGCCATGTCATTCAAGGCGAGCCAATAACCGTTAATATCCAATCCTGTTCTTGGTCCGTTGTAAGCACCAATATCGGTTCCGTCAGGATAGGTGATTGCAGTAGTACCATCTACTAAACCTGTGTTATCCAAAGAACCATAAGCGGAACTTGAATTGGCAATGGCAGCAATAAAGGTTGTGGGAACTCTAGGAGCGGTTCCAAGGAAAGCGAAAATAGCTTCGGAACTTCCCGAAACACCTCCAGGTTCACCGGTGATGCTTCCGTGGGATACAGTTACAGAAACATCACTGATGGCATTGAAGGAAATGACAGTTCCCGCGTTGATAGTGGCAGTACCTGAATTCCATGAAAAATCGTTTTCATCTATTCCAAATTGCGAACCATCCCATTCAGAATCGGTAAAGTAAATGGTGGTGTTGGCAGGAATATCTACAAAGGTCACCATGGCAAAATCATCATTGCCGTCGGCGTTCAAGGCAGTAAATGCCATGTCGCCGGTACTTAGTTGTCCGTAAAAGAACTGACCCATAAAAAGACAGGTCAAGAGTAGAAGTTTTTTCATAAATAGTGTTTTGATTTTAGATGTCGTGAAATTACAGGTCGAGTTTGCCTTTAAAATCAATACATTATTAAGAAATAGTCAACTAAGTTTGGGTTTGGAATCGTGGTTGTTTGGCAATGTTAAGATAGTGCTATGTGAATATTAAAATGAGGGTGAGGTGACATCGTGTCATATTTTTTTCAATGGCATAATCATTGACATATACCTCCTGAATTTAAAATTGAACATTCAACGCAACAAATAAAGAAATTAGTATTATGAGTAAAATTATTGGAATCGATTTAGGTACAACAAACTCCTGTGTTTCTGTAATGGAAGGTAGCGAGCCTGTTGTAATCCCAAACGCAGAAGGTAAGCGTACTACACCATCGGTTATTGCTTTTGTTGAAGGAGGCGAGATTAAAGTTGGTGACCCAGCCAAAAGACAAGCAGTGACCAACCCAACTAAAACGGTTTATTCTATTAAACGTTTTATGGGGAATAAATATTCTGAATCTAAAAAAGAAGCAGAACGCGTACCATATAAAGTAGTAAAAGGAGATAACGATACCCCACGTGTGGATATCGACGGACGTTTGTACACACCTCAAGAGCTTTCGGCTATGATTCTTCAAAAAATGAAGAAAACTGCTGAAGATTACTTAGGACAAGATGTAACTCGTGCAGTAATTACAGTACCTGCCTATTTTAACGATTCTCAACGTCAAGCTACCAAAGAAGCTGGTGAGATTGCAGGTTTAAAAGTAGAAAGAATTATTAACGAGCCTACGGCAGCTGCCTTGGCTTATGGATTGGATAAAAAAGGTCACGATCAAAAAATTGTAGTATTCGACTTTGGTGGAGGTACACATGACGTTTCTATCTTGGAATTGGGAGACGGTGTATTTGAAGTTTTATCTACAGATGGAGATACGCACTTGGGAGGTGACGACGTAGATGAGAAAATCATCAACTGGTTGGCAGATGAGTTTAATGCTGAAGAAAACATGGACCTTCGTAAAGATCCTATGGCATTACAACGTTTAAAAGAAGCTGCAGAAAAAGCTAAAATTGAGTTGTCATCTTCTGCACAAACAGAAATCAACTTACCTTATATTACAGCAACTGCTAGTGGACCAAAACACTTGGTGCGCACGTTGACAAAATCGAAGTTTGAGCAATTAATCGACGATTTGGTAAAACGTACCATCGCTCCATGTGAGTCTGCAATGAAAGCGGCTGGATTGTCTAAGAGTGACATCGACGAAATTATCTTGGTAGGAGGATCTACGCGTATTCCTGCTGTTCAAGAGGCTGTTGAGAAATTCTTCGGTAAAAAGCCAAGTAAAGGTGTAAACCCAGATGAGGTAGTAGCTGTTGGTGCCGCTATTCAAGGTGGTGTATTAACGGGAGATGTTAAGGATGTATTGTTATTGGATGTTACGCCATTATCTTTAGGTATTGAAACTATGGGTAATGTAATGACCAAGCTTATCGAGGCCAATACAACCATTCCTACTAAAAAGTCACAAGTGTTCTCTACAGCAGCGGATAACCAACCATCGGTTGAAATCCACGTGTTGCAAGGAGAGCGTCCAATGGCAGCGGACAACAAAACAATTGGTCGTTTCCACTTAGATGGTATACCACCAGCAAAAAGAGGAACCCCTCAAATTGAAGTAACCTTTGATATTGATGCCAACGGTATCATTAAAGTATCCGCAACAGATAAAGCGACTAATAAAACGCAGGATATCCGTATTGAAGCGTCTTCAGGATTGACAGAAGAAGAAATCCAAAAGATGAAGCAAGAAGCTGAAGCAAATGCCGAAGCAGATGCTAAAGCCAAGGAAACTGCAGATAAATTGAACAGTGCCGATGCCATGATTTTCCAAACCGAAAGTCAGTTGAAGGAGTTTGGTGATAAATTGTCTGATGATAAGAAAAAGCCAATCGAAGATGCTTTGGAAGAATTGAAGAAAGCTTACGAAACCAAGGATATTGCGGTAATTGATCCTGCATTGGAGAAAATTAACGAAGCTTGGAAAGTAGCTAGCGAAGAAATGTACAAAGCACAAGCAGAAGCACAACAAAACGGAGCTGGAGCACAACCTGAAGGAAACGCAGGTAGCGATGCAGGCGAAAGCAACGATGTTGAAGACGTAGACTTCGAAGAAGTCAAGTAAGTAGAGAGCCTGATTTTTAAAAAATCAGTGTGAATCACTTATCCCGAGCATAGTCGAGGGATCTATTATGAAGATAGACTTATAACAAATTCCCTCTAAAGAAGGAATCTCAAACAAAAAACGCAACCAGAAATGGTTGCGTTTTTTTATGGGTTAAAATGATGTTTTTGAGCTTAAAATGGGGTAAGAAATATTAAGACCGTGTAATTGTTTGGGCTTAAGTTAATTGTAGGTTAAATCTTAAAAATAATTTAAGGTAACTAAATTTTTAACTGGATTTTCTCTTTTTTTACAAAATAAATCAACTAAAACTTATTACAAATCATGAAACAAACCTACTTATGTTTAATGTTTATGTTATGGGCAACGCTTGCTGTTGCACAAGACGCTTTTATCACCACTTGGGAAGTGTACGGTTCTGGGTCTAATCTCGATATTTATATTGGAGGCCAATATGGAGATGACGATGAGGTCAATTATACGGTGGATTTTGGAGACGGTACGGTACTGACCAATCAAACAAGCTGGGTGTCACATTCCTATAGCACATGGGGTGTGTACACGGTAAGTATTACGGGGGATTTTCCTTGGATTGAACCGCTGTTCTCAAGTAATGCAGATAAGCTGAAAAGCATAGAACAGTGGGGCGATATAGAATGGACTACTATGGAAGGCGCCTTTGATGGGTGTTCTAATTTGGTAATCAATGCTACGGATACGCCAAATTTAAGTCAGGTAACTAGCTTACAAAGTATGTTTTATGGGTGTAGCTCCTTGACTTCTGTACCCAATATGGCAGCTTGGGACGTGTCCAATGTAACAAATATGTCGTTTATGTTTTGGGGAGCTTCTAGTTTTAATGAAGCCATTAATGCTTGGGATGTTTCTAATGTTACGAATATGAGCTATATGTTGAGTGGAACAGATTTTAACCAACCTCTTAATGATTGGGATGTGTCCAATGTCACAAATATGGATTATATGTTTTGGGGCGCCTCTAGTTTCAATCAACCTCTTAATGCTTGGGATGTGTCCAGCGTTACAACTATGTATTCTATGTTTGATAACGCCTCTAGTTTTAATCAACCTCTTAATGCTTGGGATGTGTCCAACGTCACATTTATGGGGGGTATGTTTTCTGGCGCCTCTAGTTTTNTATGTTTGATAACGCCTCTAGTTTTAATCAACCTCTTAATGCTTGGGATGTGTCCAACGTCACATTTATGGGGGGTATGTTTTCTGGCGCCTCTAGTTTTAATCAACCTATTAATGTTTGGGATGTGTCCAATGTAACAAATATGGGTGGTATGTTTATGGGAGCCTCTAGTTTTAACCAACCTCTTGAGGCTTGGGATGTGTCCAATGTGACAACTATGGTGGGGATGTTTCAAAGCGCCTCTAGTTTTAATCAACCTATTAATGTTTGGGATGTGTCCAACGTCACAATCATGATAAGAATGTTTCAAAGCGCTTCTAGCTTCAATCAACCTCTTAATGCTTGGGATGTATCCAACGTGACAACTATGAAGAATATGTTTTGGGAAGCAACTAGTTTTAATCAACCTCTTGAGGCTTGGGATGTGTCCAATGTAACGACTATGGAGTATATGTTTTGGGAAGCAACTAGTTTCAATGAAGCCATTAATGCTTGGGATGTGTCCAATGTAACCACTATGCAGTCTATGTTTAATGGGGCAACGGCTTTTAATCAGCCAATAGATGCTTGGGATGTGTCCAACGTTACAACTATGTATTCTATGTTTAATGGGGCAACTGCTTTTAATCAGTCTATAGGCCTATGGGATTATAGTAGTATCGTCAATACTGGGTTTGCGTATTTTTTAAACAATTCAGGATTAAGTAGTGTTAATTATGATGGGGTTTTGGAGCGCTTGGTAGAAATTAACCCAGATATAAACAGTACTTCTGGTCTTCATGCTTCAGGCTTGACGTATTGCAATGAGTGGGCCCATGATTATCTGGAAAATACCTTAGGATGGAATATAATAGATGCAGGGATGTCAGAAGACTGTAATGTTATTTCAGGAACTATATTGTATGATGCAGAGGGCAATGGCTGCGAAATTACAGGAGGGGCTACAGAAGGTTTTTTTGTAGGGATTGATACTGGTACCAATACATATGTGAAATCTGTGCAAAATGGTACTTATACCATTTTAACAAGTGAGGAGAGTTGTACGGTTTCACTAGTAAGTTTCCCAGATTATTTTACCGTGAGTCCAGAATCTATAGCGGTTGATTTTGCTACGTCAACAGGGGGTCAGGTTGATTTTTGTGTCACCTCCAATCAAGATGTCAACGATTTAAATATTACCTTGTTACCAACAGGCCAAGCGCGACCGGGTTTTGAGGCTACCTATAAATTGGTGGTTAAAAATTTGGGCACGCAAAGTATGGATAACATAACGGCAAGCCTCCTTTTTGATGAGGCCATGCAAAGTTTTGTGGAGGCCAATCCAGTTGCAAGCGCAACAACTACCAGCAGTTTGGAGTTTGCCATTGCAACCCTTGCACCTTTTGAGAGTTGGGAAACAAGCATTACCATGCAAACCTTTACGCCGCCAACTGTTAATGGGGATGATCTTTTAAACTTTACAGCTACGGTGTTGCCAAACACCGATGATTATACGCCTAATGACAATACCTTTAGTTTGGAGCAAATTGTAGTGAACTCCTACGATCCTAATGACAAACAAGTATTGCAGGGAGAAACTATTGTTATGGAACAAACAAGTGAGTATTTGGATTATTTGATCAGGTTCCAAAATACAGGGTCTGCCAGTGCCATTAATATTAGGGTAGAGGATGAACTGCATGACAATTTAGATTGGAGCACGTTGAGTATTACCAGTGCCAGTCATGACTATGAGGTGGAAATCACCAATGGCAATGAGGTGAAATTTATTTTTGAAGACATTTACTTACTTTCTGAATCGCAAAATGAACCTGAAAGTCATGGTTATATCGCTTATAAAATCAAGCCTAAAACAACTGTAGCGGTTGGGGATATTATGAGTGGGAATGCCAGTATCTATTTCGATTATAATGCGCCTATCATCACCAATACCGTGACCACAGAAGTTGTGGAAGTTTTGGGAGTAGGTGAGTATAATTTATCAAGCTTAATTACTGTTTACCCAAACCCAATAAGTGAAGGGGTTTATCTAGAAATGAATGATGGGCTGGAATTGATTTCAGCAAAACTGTATAATGTGCAAGGGCGCTTATTACTTGAAACCAAAGAAACCACCAACTACATCAAAACAGAACAATTGTCATCTGGCGTTTATATGTTGCGTTTGGAAACAAACAAAGGGCAGTTGGTGAAAAGAGTTGTTAAAAAATAAAAAATAAAGGATTGATATTTGAAAAAACGCAACCAGAAATGGTTGCGTTTTTTTATTGGCTTAAATCCAATTAAAACCTATAATTTTGAGGCCTTAATGCACAGCTATGTTATTTTCTGAAACTATAAAGTCCAATTATCAGCCCAAGCGTTTGGCGGTAAAATTAAATGCCAAAGGCGAGCAGTTTGTGGTCAAGGGGCATCCTTGGGTGTTTTCAAACAGTATTGTCAAGATCAATGAGGATGCAAAATCGGGTGATTTGGCCATTATTTTTAGTAAAAACAAGAATAAAGTGATTGGGCTAGGGCTGTACGATGCCAATTCTCCCATTCAAATTAAAATGCTTTATAGTGGTGGTGAAAAAGTGGAAGTTAATGCTGCTTTTTTCCAAAGGCGAATAAATGAGGCTTATGCAAGACGTCAAGAACTATTGGAGACCAATACTAATAGTTACCGATTGATTTTTGGAGAAAATGATGGGTTTCCCGGGTTGATTGCCGATGTGTATGCTTCGGTGTTGGTGGTGAAGTTGTATTCTGAAATTTGGCTTCCATATCTGGAAACTATTTTACCCATGATGCGTGAGGTTTCCAATGCTGAAACCGTAGTGATTCGGTTAAGCCGTAATCTTCAAAATATACCTAATCAAAAACTAGTTGATGGCTCTGTTGTTTATGGTGTGTTGGAGGATGAGGTTGTGGAATTTGTAGAGCACGGTGTGAATTTTTCAGCCAATGTTATCAAAGGGCATAAAACTGGTTATTTTTTAGATCATCGTGCCAATAGAAAACAGGTGGGGGAATGGAGTAAAGGTAAGTCCGTGTTGGATGTATTTTCGTATGCAGGAGGGTTTTCAGTTCATGCGCTTTATAACGGGGCTACCTCAGTAACCAGTTTGGATATTAGCAAGCAGGCTTTAGAAGTGGCGGTGGCCAATGGAAGATTAAATGACTATACAGGTGTGCATAACACCATTGCAGGTGATGCATTTAAAGAATTAGAAAATTTAATCAAGCAAGGGAAAACTTTTGACGTAGTGGTCATTGATCCGCCTAGTTTTGCCAAACAGGCTTCTGAAGTGGATTTGGCGAAAAAGAAATACGCCCAGTTGGCAACATTAGGCGCGCAATTAACGGCTACAAAAGGTCTCTTGGTGTTAGCTTCCTGTTCTTCAAGGGTGATTGCTCAAGCCTTTTTTGATATTAATAATCAAGTATTAAGTAGTGAGGGGAGGAAGTTTAAAATGGTGTTAAAAACGCAACATGATATTGACCATCCTGTGAACTTCCCAGAGGGCGCTTACTTAAAATGCGGTTACTATCAATTTTTAGATTAGAAATCCACTTCTTGTTATGCGTGCATAGTAAAATGTTTATATTTGTTGTATAAGCAAACGATATGGCACCCCTACTTACAGAAATTTTAGACATCAAATACCCCATTATTATGGCTCCAATGTTTTTGGTGTCCAATGTAGCCATGGTGAAAGAAGCCATGGAAGAAGGCATTGCAGGTTGTATTCCAGCTTTAAATTATAGAACGCTTCCGGAATTACAGGAAGCTATAAAGGAACTGAAGGCTGCAAAGCCCCAAGGAGGTTCTTTTGGCTTTAATTTGATAGTCAATAAATCGAACGTTAAATACAAAGAGCAGTTAGCGCTATTATGTGAAGAGGGTTGTGATTTTATTATCACCTCTTTAGGGAGTCCTGAAGAAACCATTCGTGAAGCCCATAAATATGGCATAAAAGTGTTTTGTGATGTTACGGATCTTGCTTATGCCAAAAAAGTAACTGAGCTTGGAGCAGACGCTGTGATTGCCGTAAACAATCAAGCAGGAGGGCACCGTGGGGAAATGTCACCAGAGCAACTCATTAAGGAAATCAAAACACATTGTAATATTCCTGTGATTTCGGCTGGAGGAGTTGGTACCAAAGCACATGTAGATGAAATGTTGAAATACGGTGCTGCAGGAGTTTCGGTAGGAAGTCCGTTTATTGCCTCACAAGAAGCTGGAGTGACTCAAGAATACAAACAGGCTTGTATCGATTACGGAAAAAAGGATATTGTGATGACTGAAAAAATTTCGGGAACGCCGTGTACGGTCATCAATACACCTTATGTACAAAAAATAGGGACCAAAGCTACTTGGTTGGAAACGGTTTTAAATAAAAACAAAAAGTTGAAGAAATGGGTGAAAATGCTAAGGTTTTACTTAGGTATGAAAGCTACAGAGAATGCAGCGCTCAAAGCAACCTATAAAACAGTTTGGGTAGCAGGCCCTAGTATAGAATATACTCATGAGATTCTTCCTGTAAAAGATATTGTAAGGAGGTTGACTAGATGAAAGATTTTTGAATAAAAAAAAGGGAAACTAAATGTTTCCCTTTTTTTTATAGAATTATATAAGCTTACTGCTTGATTAATTTTGTAGTAGCTTGTTTACCTGTAGAGGTAGAAGTTTTTAGGATGTAGTTACCTTGCGCTAAGTTAGAAATGTTTACGTCCTCAGATAAGCTGTTTCCTTTATGGTTTAATACAACTTGTCCTAACAAGTTAAGGATCGTGATGTCTGTAATTTGCTCTCCAGCTTTAACTGTCACCACATTGGTTGCAGGATTTGGGTACACAGACAATTGCTCCAATTCATAATTTGGATTGGATAACGTAGCTTCATAGGTTACGGTAATGGTCCACGTATTGTTGTCTACTTTGTTGTAGTCGGTACTACAGTCACTACCACCATAAGTTTTCCAAGCATGTAATTCAAATTCCACGTTTCCTGTGGCGCCATTTGCAATATCTATGTTGTCTCTGTTATAAGAAAAAGTTCCAGTTGAACTACCTGCACCTGATGAGATGTTAGATTCTGTTTGGCCTGTTGTGGTGCAAATTAAAATAGATCTTTGCTCTTTCATCCAGCCGTAATCCCAACCAACAGTAGTGGTACTCATTTCATATGAAACATCTACATTCGATATTTGGTATCCTTCAGGAACCGTTACAGTTAACACACCTGGGCAAGTAGTGGTGGAGCTTGTAGTAGGTTCTGAGTCAGTATATAACGTAGAGATGTCTCCATCCGTATAGATCGCAATTACTTGACCTGGAGTAAAACTCACCAGTTCCCACATTCCCAAATCGTCGGTCCCACAGTTGGTGCGGATCCAGAAATAATAAGTAGTTCCTGTAGTTAAGTCAGCAAGAGATACTGATGTTTCGGTAGCAGCCAGATTAGCCGTTGGCTCTGTGGTTTCGTCTGGAGCAGCACTATCCGTAGTTAAATAGTAATCTATTCCATTAGCAGGTCCGGTTGTTGGTGTATCCCAAGAGATTTCAGCGGTAGTTGCCGTAGCAGTAGCTTCTAAGTTAGAAACAGGTAAACATGAGGGTGCTATCTCAGCTGAAATGGCCATGATATTTAGCACACTATTACCTCCAGTACTTTTAGATATTTCAATACTTTCAATGGTTTTTCCATAGTTTTCAGGAAGAATGTCCAATGCTACTTGAAATAGTTGTGGGTCTCCAAGGGGAGATTCAATTAGTTCCGTATTTCTGTTCACACGTCCAAAACCAGATAAGGCTGTAGGCTGGATGTTTTGGTTACTATACCAATCAGGCATCTGTGAGCCGTTGAAAATCTGCACCGAAGCATCAGCAAACGTTACAATGGTGGTAAATTGTGCTGGGGTTGTTCCTGCACTTCCAGCTGTCCCTACTACAAATAGTTTGGAAGCCTGTACGTCGTTTGTGAATGTTAGCGTCCCACTATTCCCTTGGGTTACTATTCTTAAAGAATTATTCGAAGCAAAATCGGCTAATTGAAAACTAATATCAGGCGTTGCTTCAGAATTAAATAGTCCGTCGGCAGGCAATGCGAAATCAAAGTTTGAGGTACCGGTGGGATCAAAATCCGTACTCATAAAACACCAATTGGCATCATCTGCCGCGGCTGTAGTTGAGGCCATGGCTGTAGTTGCACCATTAGCCACAATATCCGCTGTAAATCCAGAATCTACAATCAAGGGCTCATATTCTTGAGCATTTAACATTAATGAGGCTCCTAAAAAGGTACCTAAAAAGAGGTTGGGTAATTTTACATTCATAAATAGTTAAATTAATGTGTTTTGTTAATAATACTTAAGTTGCTTTTATTTCCCTCAAATATATAAACATTCTTTAATTTTAACGAAATATCTTACATGTTATTAAACTTATTTTGGTATTGTTAGTTAAAGCGGTATTTTTTGTGATGTTTGCCAATTTCATAGGTTGCTTTAGGAGGTCATATTTAACTAATGATTCAATTTTATGATTAAAGGTTTTATAATGTATTGGAGTTTTAATTAAAATTAGTTGACTGCCCATTGTAGTAAATGAAAATATGAATGGCATTTCTTTCAATTTTAACTTTATTATTAAGAAATTTCATCTTATAAGTAGCCGAATATTTCAATTACATCTGTCTTTTCTTACGTGACGGTTACGTTTAACTTTTTATTTTTCAGTTGATAGAAGATTTATTTTTCGTACAATATTTTTTTTACTTTGGTCCTTCGTAATATTTTTTTACGCAATTAATAGCGAAGATTTTTTTCGATTAATAGAGTTGATTAATAGCCCGTCAACCTAAATTTACTTCAGCTAGAAATCTGCTTAATGTTTGGTTTTTAAAATCAAAAATCAACCATTATGAAAAATTATGCTATCAATTCATGTCAAAACAAATCTTCATTTTGGCATCAACAATTTAAAACTTTGGTCAATAAACAATTTATGTTGGTATTGGCTTTTTTGTTTTTAGGAAGTTTTTATTCTAGGGCTCAAACACCATGCGAAGGGGCTTTTAGGTGGGAAGATGGAGCAGCTTGGAATGAAGATGGTACTATTGATGATAGTCCTTCTCAAAGTTTTCAGCCTAAAGGCATTGTAAAATGTGGGAGTTCAGCCGAAACACAATCTGGTGTTGTTCCTTTGGAAGGTTCGGTCTATGATTCAGCTGAATTTGAAATAGATGTTGAAGGTGATGCCTGTATTGATCCAAGTTCAGGGCTTCAAGTGAGTGCTTCAAATCCAACGGACGGCCAACCTATAATTTGGTTGAATTTTGATGTAAGACCGGAAGCAGGGAGTTTTCAAATTCAAATAAATGATAATTCTGGTGATACAATAGCATGGGCTTTGTATTTGTCTGAAGTACATGAAACGGGTACACATGAAGGCGATAATGGGCAAGATTTAAGTGGAGATTGTGGTAACCTAAAAAAAGTAGCATGTGGCGTAGAGAGCTCAAGTACATGGAATACTATTCCTATTAATGGGGCTGATTTTTTGCAAGCTTCCAATTTTTATTTGGCAGTTTGGGATCAAGATGCAGATGGAGATGTTGAAATAAATAATTTTAAAGCACGATTTGGCTGTGGAGATGCCGATTTTTTAACGTGTTCATTAGTTAATGGAGTTCCAGAAGAAATTTGTAATGATGATGGGACCTTTACGATTAATATCCCTATCGAGGGAATCAATGGTGAGTATGTAGGGTACGATGCGAATTCAAATAATGAAGATGGCCTTTCCAATTTTGTTTGTTTAACTAATTCTGGAGATACCAATATAACTTCAGGAGTAATTTCTTTGACTTATGATGTAGGGACTAATTATGCAATTGAAATTTTTGAAACCAATAGCTCTAATCCTCCAGTATCAACAGATGTTAGTGAAAGTTGTAGTCATCCAGATCCATATCCGGGGGATCCAAATAATGGAAATTCTGATAGTTGTGTTTTAATTATAAGAGATGATGCTCCCGATTGCTGCGTCGAACCTAATTTGGAAGTTACTCCAGGTTCTGTTTGTGCAGAGGGGCAGTCAAGTGAAGATTTAGAAAACCTTGTTACAACCGACCAAGGTGCATTGGTAAGTTTTCATGAAACGTTGGAGGATGCCCAAAATAATACAAATGCATTGACCGATTCAGAGGTAAGTCCTTTTGAGGAAACTTCCTTTTTTGTGAGAAGCCAGGTTTCTGAGGATTGTTACACTATTCAGGATTTAGTAATTTCTATCAATCCTCTACCGGATGTAAATGCAGGTCTTGATAAAATTCTTACTTGTACTATCTCAGAAGTGACATTGGATGGTTCTAGTAGCACACCAAATGTAAGTTATGAATGGAGTGGCCCTGGAGGTTATATGTCTACTGATGCTACTCCTGTAGTTTCCCTTTTCTTGAATGCTCCTGGGACATATACTTTAACAGTGACCGATGAAAATGGTTGTACGGCCTCAGATACAGTGGAGGTAGTGCTGGGGAATTCAACGCCAGATGTTAATGCGGGACCAGATAAACTACTGACCTGTGAGGTTTTTGAAGTAACCTTGGAAGGATCAAGCAGCACGCCAAATGTAAGCTATGAATGGAGTGGCCCAGATGGATTTACATCCGATGAAGCAACTCCTAGTATTTCTATATTTAATGCTCCTGGAATTTATACTCTAACAGTAACAGGTGAAAATGGGTGTACAGCCTCAGATACAGTGGAGATAGCATTAGATACGACACAACCACAGGTAAGTTGTCCAGAAGATATTGTTTTGTGTAGTGATGATAATCCAGTTGTACTAAGTGGAGGAACTCCAGATGGTGGTACCTATAACGGTGATGGAGTTGTTGAAGGGATTTTTGACCCATCTGAAGTGACACCAGGAATTTATGAAATTACTTATTCTTATACAGCGGCCAATGGTTGTAGTAACTTTTGTGACTTTATGATAGAAGTAACTCAAGAGCCAGAGCCGGTTGAGACGGTTGTGAACATCTGTTCTGATGAGTCCTATACATGGGTTGTGAACGGTATTGAATATGAGGGCGCAGACGGGGACATAACCGTTAGCGTCGAGGGCGAGGACTGTGATGCAGACCAGGTACTGGTGCTGACGGTAACCGAAGAGCCAGAGCCGGTTGAGACGGTTGTGAACATCTGCTCGGATGAGTCCTATACATGGGTTGTGAACGGTATTGAATATGAGGGCGCAGACGGGGACATAACCGTTAGCGTCGAGGGCGAGGACTGTGCGGCCGACCAGCGCCTGGTGCTAACGGTGACTGAGGAGCCAGAGCCTGTAGTGACGGAGGTCAATATCTGTTCGGACGAGGAGTATTTGTGGTCAGTCAACGGGGAGACCTATACCACGGCCCAGGACATCACGATAGAGGGCGAGGACTGTGCGGCCGACCAGCGTCTGGTGCTAATGGTGACTGAGGAGCCAGAGCCTGTAGTGACGGAGGTGAACATCTGTTCGGACGAGGAATATTTATGGTCCATTAACGGGGAGACCTATACAACGGCCCAGGACATCACGATAGAGGGCGAGGACTGTGCGGCCGACCAGCGCCTGGTGCTAACGGTGACTGAGGAGCCAGAGCCTGTAGTGACGGAAGTGAACATCTGTTCGGACGAGGAATATTTATGGTCCATCAACGGGGAGACCTATACCACGGCCCAGGACATCACCATAGAGGGTGAGTACTGTGCAGCCGACCAGAGATTAGTACTTAGTGTTTACCCAGTGCCAATAGTAGATGCAGGTTTGAACATCTTTATTACTTGTTCTGTAGATGGTCAGGAGACTTTGGAAGGAATTGCTTCTGTGGAAGGAGGGGAAATCGATACAATAGAATGGAGTAATGCCAGTGGAACAATTATTAGCGGGGGAGATACTCTTACTCCTATAATTGAAGGTTCTGGAATATATACGTTAACGGTGACAACAACGGATGGTTGCTCAGCAAGTGATTCAGTGGAAGTGGTTATTGAAGATTACAAAGCTCCAGAAATAAAGTCAGATACCCCTAATATGGATCTTGGATGTAATCCATCAGAGATTATTCCACCTGTATTCACTCTGGTTGAAGATGAAAATGAAACTAATATTCCATCTAACACAGAAGGTCCTATAAATAATGAAGGGTGTAATTTTGTACAGACTTGGACAGCTAGTTATTTAGACTGTGCAGGAAATATTCAATCTCTAAGTGTGACCTTTACTTGGATAGAAGATACCGAAGATCCTAAAATTGAACTTCCTGTGGTGGAACTGAAGTGTAATGAAGCTTTTCCTGAAGTGTTAGAGGCTTATTATTCTGATAATTGTGTGGATTCTGGCTATGTTTATGCAGGACCAACCAATATAACAGTCGTGGATTGTGTGGAGTATGCCGATTATGTATTTGTGGCATCAGATCAATGTAATACAACAGAGGTGACCCTAAAAGTACAACGTGAATTTGATTTGTATGACAATTGTGAAACGGCTTATGGTAGAGATCCAGAGACAAATTCGTGTTTTATTCCTGATTTTGGCAATTGGGGATGGACCAATTATTTTGAAAACGAAAATGAGCCTGATGAGCCCTATGTGATGGATTTATATGCCGGTGCAGCGCAATGTGACATCACCAACCGGACTCCTGTGGGGACTGTAACTGTTAATTACGTTGACGGGCAAGCTACTGTTACATATGATTTGCTTGATGGTTTTGTAATGAACGAAGCGCATGTATACATTGGTTGCGAAGAATATCCTAAAAAAGGGAAGGGCAAAAAATATACGGTAGCGCCTGGTCAGTATAATTTTAACCCGAGTGGCACTTTAGGATTTGCTTCCAATTATACTGTTGGTCCAGTAAATGTAGAAGGTCCGATATATGTTATTGCACATGCTGTTGTTTGTGAAGTAGTTTGTAAATGTTCTCCTGTAGTGGAAGGCGATACTTATGAGCCGAATAATGATACTCTTGATTGTACCGAAGAGGAGCTTGTTGTAGAAGATCCTAGAGGGCCTAAAGGACCTAAGGGGCCAAAAGGCAAAAACAAACGTACGGCTAGTACTTTTGATGTCTATCCAGTACCATTTAAAACGGCGATTAATATTAAATACCAATATGCTTTTGATACAGATGTAACTATTGAAATTACAGACATTAGAGGTGTTGTAGTAGCATCATATAAAGACGATCTTTATAGAGCCAATATGACAAGAGAAGTTAATTTCGATTTGTCTCATGCCTTGGATAGAATGCTTTATGTAAGAATAAAATCTAATAATGGCAGTGAAATTAAGAAAATCATTTCCTCAAATGCTAAACGTTAAAAATTGAGTAATAGCGTAATTCTTAGTTGAAAAAAGTGGTCATTCAAGTGACCACTTTTTTGTTATGCAAACTTCGAAATAAGTTCTGTATTCACCACATGTTTACCTTCAAAAGGAATGATGTCTAAATTGTTTGGAAATAGCAAATTTGCTCTGTTGATTTCTGTTTCTATGCGTTCTTTTGTTAAGTATTCATCTTCGGTGCCGTATAGAAGAGATATTTTTGTTGACGGCTTCATATAGTTGAAATCTTCAGGATTCAATTCTTTTGGAATACCACCCGAATGAATTATTAATTCATGGCATTGCAGTTTCCGTTTGGCCAAATAACGCATAGAGACGCTAACCCCTTGGGAATAGCCCAAGACAATCAATCTTTTGTCAGCAGGGAATTGTTCCGCTTCCCAAACGGCATCAAAATAGCGCATGACGTTTTCAGTTTCCTTAAGCGTGTTTTCCTTGGTAAGCCAACTGGCTCCCACATGTCTCAGTTTTGGAGGAATATAGTATTTGCTCTGTGCCTGTGGCGCAACGATGTAGTTTTCGTCAGTATTCAAATGTTCAAAATGTCTTAAAAAATAGCGACTTAAATAGCCCATGCCATGGCAAACAAACCAAATATTCTTGGTGCGTTCTGTGAGTTGGTTGAGTGTGGCGTACGAATTTGTGGTAGTATAGGTGATTTCCTTTTCGGATAAATTCATTATTAGTCTTGGTTTTGTATTTTTACAATCGACTTTAAAATTACACTATTTCTATGCAATTATCGAAAGAAGAGGTTCTGCAACGTGCCAATGAACAATGTAAAAATACCTTGATGGAAACCTTGAATATTGAAATTGTGGACTTTGGGGAAGACTTTTTGGTGGCCAAAATGCCTGTAGATTCCAGAGTGCACCAACCAGACGGGGTATTGCACGGAGGGGCTACTGCAGCATTGGCGGAGAGCGTAGGGAGCTTTGCTTCGCATATTTTTGTGGATACTGAAAAGTTTTTTGTGAGAGGTATAGAAATTACGGCCAATCACCTGAAAGGAATTCGAGAAGGCAATGTTTATGCCAAAGCCACTTTTATCCATAAAGGAAGAACCACCCAGCTTTTGGATATTCGTGTGACCGACGACGATAACAATTTGATTTCTGTATGTAAGTTGTCCACCATTTCCCTGCCTAAAAATAAGTAATGGAACTAGAAACATTTTTGATACCATTTCAGGATTTCTACAAGTCCAAACGTCCTTTTGTGCTTTATAGAAAACCGAATAAAAAGGCAATAAAGGCCTTGGTCCAAGTGGATGATAGCTTATATTTTGTAAAGGATTTTTCCGAACAAGGGTTTGTCATGGCTCCGTTTGACGATAAACAAAACATGGTTTTAATTCCTTTGCAGAATTCAGAAAGTCTTGAATTGGAAACCTACGATGTAAAGGACTTTGAAGCAGAAGAGAATTCATTGTCTTCATCTAATCTTGAAGCAGACAAAAGGCAACATGTTGATTTGGTGAAAGAGGGGGTGAATGCCATCCAGAAAGGAGCCTTTGAAAAAGTGGTGCTTTCAAGACAGGAAAAGGTTGTTTTGGATACTCCGAATCCAATCGAATTGTTCCAAAAATTGTTGGCAACATATCCAACAGCTTTTGTGTATTGTTGGTATCACCCCAAAATAGGTTTATGGCTTGGGGCCACGCCTGAAACCTTGTTGAAAGTTGAAAATAACAGGATGTCTACCATGGCTTTGGCGGGAACACAGGCTTACAAAGATTCAGCAGATGTAGTTTGGGGAGTTAAAGAACAGCAGGAGCAACAGTTTGTCACCGATTTTATTATTGAAAGTCTTCAAGGTGTCATAGACAATTTACGAGTTACGGAGCCATCTACTGTTAGAGCTGGAGGTTTACTTCACATACAAACCAAGATTAGTGGAACGTTGAATGGCAATCTGGAAGAAGTTATAAAAAGATTGCATCCAACACCTGCTGTATGTGGATTGCCGAAATTGACTTCAAAAGCATTTGTTGTTGAAAATGAGTATTACAATCGGACTTATTACACAGGTTTTCTAGGGGAGCTCAATCTAAAGAAGAAGAACGCTCGTAATATTAAACGAAGAAACATCGAGAACAATGCCTACGATACGGTAAAAAGGGTTACTGATTTATATGTGAACTTGCGCTGTATGCAGCTTGAGGATGATGCGGCTTTGATTTATGTTGGTGGAGGCATTACCAAAGATTCCGATCCAGAATTGGAATGGGAGGAAACCGTAAACAAATCCAAAACCATGAAAAAAGTCCTGAATTCTTTTCAGAAATGAGGAAGAAAGGAAGGCTTTGTTTTGAATAAACAAAATTTAAATAGCAGTGTCGAATAAACTTCCTTTTAATATAGTTTAATTCATAGAATGCTTAATTTTACGGCTCATTTGTAGATACTCGATTCATGAAATATTCCGCGATTCCACTCGCACAAACTGTAGTACAGCTTTGTAAAGCCAAGAACATAAAACATATTGTTATTTCTCCCGGTAGCCGTAATGCACCTTTAACCATAGGGTTTACCAATGATGAATTTTTTACCTGTTATAGCATTGTAGATGAACGTTGCGCGGTGTTTTTTGCTTTGGGAATTGCCCAAAGTATCCAACAGCCTGTGGCGGTGGCTTGTACCTCAGGGAGTGCTTTGTTGAACTATTATCCCGCCGTGGCCGAAGCCTATTATAGTGATATTCCCTTAGTAGTATTATCTGCAGATCGTCCAAGATATTTGGTAGGGATTGGAGATGGACAGACCATCAATCAAGAAAATGTGTTCAAAAATCACATTTTGTACTCGGCCAATTTAAAACAGGATTTGGATGTGAAAGCGAAACCTTCTGAGGACGATGAACCTGCCATTATAAAAAGTATTGAACATAAGTTGGAGCGTTTCTTAGGCTTGAAACAGGAGCTTCAGGAAGAGAATGAACACCAAATCAATGACGCCATTAATATAGCCCTTACAAAAAAGGGACCTGTTCATATCAATATTCCTTTTGATGAACCTTTATATGAGATAGCCGATAAATTAAGTGTGAATCCTAAGGTGATAAAACCAGAAGTAAAGCCTAAAAAAATGGATTCCTTAGAGTTGAAGCTTTGCTTGGAAGATTGGAGCAATGCTTCCAAAAAAATGATTTTGGTGGGGGTGAATGGCCCAAATGCCTTGGAAACAAAGTGGATTGAAGAATTGGCAAATGACAACAGTGTGTTGGTATTTACCGAAACGACGTCCAATTTACACCATAAAGAGTTCTTTCCTAGTATCGACAAACTCATTGCGCCTTTAACGGAAGAAGAGTTTAAGGAGTTGCAACCAGACATTTTGATTACGTTTGGAGGTTTGATTGTTTCCAAAAAAATCAAGGCATTTTTAAGAAAATATAAACCGAAACAGCATTGGCATGTAGACGAAAAGAAAGCCAATGATACGTTTTTCTGCTTGGAAAAACACCTTAAGGTGTCACCAAACCAATTTTTTGAAAGCTTGTTGCCTAAGTTGACCCATATAAAGAAAAGTAACTACAAGCAAGTTTGGAAAGCGGTAAAAACACATAGAAGAGAAAAACACAGTGAATACATGGAGGAAATTCCTTTTTGTGATTTTAAGGTGTTTTCAAAGTTGTTGAAGAGCGTTCCGGATCATACAAACCTTCAAATGGGGAATAGTTCAGCTATTAGATATGCCCAATTGTTTAAAGGGAATCCAACGGTGGGAGTGTATTGCAATAGAGGAACTAGTGGTATCGATGGTAGTACAAGCACAGCTATTGGGTTTGCACACGCAAATCAAGCCCAAACAACTTTTGTTACGGGGGATTTGAGTTTCCTGTACGACAGCAATGCGTTGTGGAATAATCATATTCCGAAGTCATTTAGAATCATTGTCATCAATAATTACGGAGGTGGTATTTTCAGAATTCTTCCTGGACATAAAAACACTGAGAATTTTGATACGTTCTTTGAGACCAAACATCATTTAACAGCAAAGCATTTATGTGCTATGTATGGTTTGGACTATCAAACGGCAGATAATGAAGAAGGTTTATCAGCAGCTTTAGCGGATTTTTATAATGAATCTGAGCAACCAAAATTATTGGAAATCTTTACTCCTAGTACGGTAAATGATGAAGTATTACTGAACTATTTTAAGTTTATACGTTAATAGAGAAATGGACGTGATATTATTTCTGCATAAAAAAATGCATATCTTTAAAGTCCATTTCTAATAATTAAAAACACTACAAAGCCTATGAACAAGCGCGAAGAATTAATCGTTAAGTATGCTGCTGAGCTAAAAGATAAATTTGGATTGGAACCTGATATGGATTTGCTTACCAAAATTACCATTGGCTGCGGACCGTCTATTTATAATGCAGATTCTGCGACAGTCTCTAGTTCTGATGAGTCTGAATTAGAACGAGTGAAAAACAATTTCTTGATTAAAAAATTAGGACTTGAGGATACTCCAGAATTGGATGCAGCTATTAATTCCGTGATAGATAATTATGGGCGCTCCAATAGGACAAAATATAGAGTGGTAGTATATTATTTGTTGACCAAACATTTTAGTAAGGAAACCGTTTATTAATCCTTCGATATAAGAATAGAAAAGCGCTACAAAGATGTAGCGCTTTTTGTTTTTGGGTTCACTATTATGCTTAACTTTGCCGCATGATACACATTGGAGAATACAATACTTTAGAAATTGTAAGAGAAACCGAGCCTGGTTTGTTTTTGTCTGATAAAGAAGATAACGAGGTTTTATTGCCCAACCGTTATGTTCCGGAATCTTTTGAGATTGGAGACGAATTGGAAGTCTTTGTTTATTTGGATAACGAAGAGCGTTTGGTGGCTGTTACAGATCATCCGTACATTACCAAAGGCGATTTCGCCCTTTTAAGATGTAATGCCGTGACCAAATTCGGGGCTTTTTTGGATTGGGGAATGGTGAAGGAGCTGTTCTGTCCGTTTAAGGAGCAGGTCTTTAAAATGAAAGAAGGTGGTTGGTATTTGGTGCATTGTTATCTAGATGAAGAAACCGAAAGATTGGTAGCTTCGAGCAAAACCAATAGATTTTTGGATAACACAAATCTCACGGTTGAAGTGTTTGATGAAGTGGACCTAATTGTATCTCATCCTTCGGAAATTGGGATGAATGTTATCGTGAACAAAAAACACCAGGGACTTATTTTTAAGGACAATATCTTTAAGGATTTAAGTGTAGGTGATCGCTTGAAAGGTTTCGTCAAGAAGATTCGCAAGGATAATAAGTTGGATATTGTACTGGAGCAAATTGGCTATAGAAGTATAGAACCCAATGCCGATATTATTCTGAAGGAATTAAAGGATAATGGTGGTTATTTAGAACTTACCGATAAATCCGATCCTGAACTTATCAAGGAGGTACTTCAAATGAGTAAGAAGAACTTTAAAAAGGGGATTGGCAATCTATACAAGCAACGATTGATAGAGATTAAAGAGGATGGAATTTATTTGGTTTAGGCGCGAATTCTAATTGGCCTAAAACCCATTCGGTAGCATCTGCGAGTGTATTGAAACGCTTTCTTTTAATGCTGAAATAATGTTCCTCAATGGCCAGCATACGTTTGGTGTTGTGGTTATAGGTAACAACGGCATAAGCTTTAATATGGCTTACTTTACTGCTGTTTTCAAGGGCATCTACAAGGTCTACAGAAAAGGAGTGCACCCGGTTGGAGATAAAGCCGTAGGGTTGGTCGCCAAAAATCTCATCGCATAGGTCAAAAATTTCCTCAAAATCCTTAAAGGCCACGTTGGTGCCTTGCCTAAATTCGGCAACTACGTAATTGCTGAAAAAATGAAAGTCACCTATTTCAATACAATAAGTGGCTTCCACGTTTTTAGCGAAAGGCGATTCCAATACTTTCATTTCTTAACAAAATCTAACAACCAAAACAAAATTAGGGAGCAAGATTTTCCCTACCAAAAAAATGAATTCATATTAGTTGTAAATATGTATTTTTACGCTGAAATTAATTATCATGAGTAATATAAATTGGAAAACGGCCAAGGAATACGAAGATATCACGTATAAAAAATGCGATGGTGTGGCACGTATTGCGTTCAACAGGCCAAATGTAAGGAATGCCTTTAGGCCTAAGACAACAAGTGAATTATACGATGCCTTTTACGATGCCAATGAAGATGTGAATATTGGGGTGGTATTGTTATCTGCCGAAGGGCCGTCGACTAAGGATGGTGTGTATTCTTTTTGTAGTGGAGGAGATCAAAAGGCGAGAGGCCATCAAGGTTATGTTGGAGAAGATGGTTACCATCGTTTAAATATTTTGGAAGTACAACGCTTGATTCGTTTTATGCCCAAAGCTGTGATTGCAGTAGTTCCTGGATGGGCTGTTGGTGGCGGCCATAGTTTACATGTGGTTTGCGATTTAACACTAGCCAGTAAGGAACATGCCATTTTTAAACAAACCGATGCCGATGTCACCAGTTTTGACGGTGGTTATGGATCTGCCTATTTGGCCAAGATGGTTGGGCAGAAAAAGGCTAGGGAAATATTTTTCTTGGGTAGAAATTATTCTGCTCAGGAAGCTTTTGAAATGGGAATGGTAAATGCTGTGATACCTCATGCCGAATTGGAAGATACCGCTTTTGAATGGGCTCAGGAAATATTGGCAAAATCCCCAACTTCCATTAAAATGCTAAAATTCGCGATGAACCTTACCGACGACGGAATGGTGGGGCAGCAAGTATTTGCGGGAGAAGCGACGCGTTTGGCCTATATGACAGATGAGGCTAAAGAAGGTAGAAATGCCTTTTTGGAAAAGCGTAAGCCTAACTTCGACAAAAAGTGGATTCCTTAATTAGCTAGTACTATTTTATGAGTAAACTTAGCAGCTGGATTTCAGCATTTCGTTTGCGTACCTTGCCTTTGTCTTTATCTGGGATTATTATTGGAAGCTGTTTGGCAGCCTATAATGGCCTTTTTGATATGGCTATTTTTGTGTTGGCGATGTTGACCACCGTTGGCTTTCAAATTCTATCCAATTTGGCCAATGATTATGGTGATGGCGTAAAGGGAACCGACAACGAAAACCGATTGGGCCCACAACGAGCCATTCAAAGTGGAAGCATTACGCCTACACAAATGATGGAGGCGATCAAGATTAACATTTTAATAGTAATTGTGTTGTCATTGTCCCTGATCTATGTGGCTATGGGCCATGAGTATTTAGTATATTCCATAATTTTTATTGTGTTGGCTGCGGCCTGTGTGTATGCGGCCATCAATTATACCATGGGAGATTCGGCATATGGCTATAGAGGTTTGGGAGATGTTTTTGTATTCATATTTTTTGGTTTGGTAAGTGTTATGGGAAGCTATTTCCTTTATGCCAAACAACTGGATCACGTATTAGTATTACCTGCAATTGCTTTGGGCCTATTGAGTATAGGAGTTTTGAATCTGAATAATATGAGAGATATAGATTCCGATACCTTATCCAATAAAATTACCATTGCGGTAAGATTGGGAAAGCAAAAAGCGAAAATATATCACTATGTTTTAGTGGGAGGGGCTATTTTATGTGCAGCACTGTTTGGAATTTTGTATTATAATTCGCCATTCAACTTAATTTTTGTGTTGGCCTTTATTCCTTTGGTAAAGCACTTGATCAGCGTCAAAAAAGCGAAAACATCAGAAGATTTAGACAAGCAGCTGAAACCCCTTGCATTAACAACCTTCCTATTTTCTTTATTATTGGGAATAGGGCATATTTTATAGAAAATTTAACTTTAAAATATTGTAAATCAGTTCTTTAGTTGTATCTTTACTGTAATAATTTTGTAGGTCAACAATTTATGCTATATGTTGGCAATAAAATTTGGGGCTTTGAAACTCAGATAAATTGTTAAATTTATCTGAGTTTTTTTGTTTTACTAATTCCATAACCAATTATTCCATGAAAATTACATTTTACGGGCATGCCTGCCTTAAGATAGAAGTAAACGATGTTCATATTCTTGTAGACCCTTTTATTACTGGAAACCCTAAAGCAGACCAGATAGATATTGAGACCATTAAAGCCGATTATATTTTGCTGACTCACGCTCACCAAGACCACACTTTGGATGCAGAGGTTATTGCCAAGCAAAACAATGCCATTATTGTTTCTAATTTTGAAGTGACCAATCATTATGAGTCCAAAGGGATTGAAGTTCACCCTATGAACCATGGCGGTAAATGGGATTTTGAATTTGGAGTGGTGAAATATGTTAATGCCATTCATACGTCCTCATTTCCAGATGGCAGTTATGGTGGCCAACCGGGAGGCTTTGTGATTGAAGGAGAACATAAAAATATTTATATCGCAGGAGACACGGCATTAACCATGGACATGAAATTGATCCCGATGCGCACCAAATTGGATTTGGCAGTGCTGCCTATTGGGGATAATTTTACAATGGATGTGGACGATGCCATTATGGCCAGTGATTTTGTGGAATGCGATAAGGTATTGGGCTACCATTACGATACCTTCGGCTATATTGAAATTGATCATGAAGAGGCCAAACGCAAGTTTTTCGATGCCAATAAAGATTTAATGCTTCTAGAAATAGGAGAGAGCATTGAGCTTTAATCACAAAATTCCAAATACTTACTTTTTAACTGCTAAACTGTAACAGTACAGTGAAATTCTCATCTGTATACTAGAAAGATTAAATTTTAAGGTTATGAAAAGGATCAATTTACCATTTACTTTTTTTTGTACTATTGTTTTAAATGCTGTTCAATTAGGTTTTGGACAGGCTAACACGTTTGAAGTATCTTCATTTGATAAGGTTATTGTGAGTCCACATATAGAGGTTGTTTTTAGAAGTGGTGAAAAAGAAAGTGTGGTTGTCGAGATGTTGGGCGAACCTATTGAAAAGCTTAATGTAGAAGTCAAAAATAAAACACTTCAGTTGTATTTGGATGGTGCGCAATTTGTGACTACACATGATAAAAATACAGTAACAGACTATGGTTCGGTTCCATTGTATGATGGCACCATTGTAAAAGCTGTTGTTACTTATAAAGATGCCGATAGATTCTCTTTAAGAGGGGAAGAGCGTTTTCTATTTGAAGACATTGTGCAAATGTCAAAATTAACCATGAATATTTATGGAGAATCGCAAGTATACATGAATGAGGTTATTTTAAAAGATCTGAAAGTGACCATTTACGGAGAGAGCTTTTTAAGGATTGATAGAGGAAGTATCGAGAATCAGAAGTTTACGGCTTACGGGGAAGCTACGGTTAATACCATAGAGGTTAACAATAATTCTACTAAAATTACAGCATACGGAGACGGAACATTTCAATGCAATGTATCGGGACGTTTAAAAGTAGTTGCTTACGGAGAGCCTGTAATTACCTATAAAGGGGATCCTATTTTAGATAATGGTCTTAAAATAGGTGAGGTCTCTTTAGTAAAAGTAGAGTAATATATTTAGGATGGCTACTTTTCTTGATCTTGAACTAAGGTCTGGGAATTTAGCCATTCCGTTCTTAAATCATCACTCAATTTTCCGCTACCGTCATGTCTCCACCCCGGGGGCTTTAACAAGTAAAGGATTCTACTTTTTAAAGAAATTTGAGTTTGGAAGAAGTCTTTAAACATCTGAAACCATTCTAAAAATGCTATTTTAAAAGGGTTATAGGTATGGATGTTCTTTACCAATCCATAAGTCACTTTTTCATCTTCCAATTCTGGTTGAAACGTTCCAAACAATTTATCCCAAATTATCAGTATTCCGGCATGGTTTCGGTCTAGATACAAAGGGTTACTCCCGTGGTGTACTCGGTGATGGGAAGGTGTGTTCATAATGGCTTCAAACCAATTGGGCATTTTGTTGATCGCTTCCGTATGAATCCAAAACTGGTAGAGTAGGCTTATGGACATTTGAAGTAAAATCATGGCAGGATGAAATCCTAAAAGGGGCAACCACAACCAAAATACAAAAGAATAAAATCCACCAGACCAAGTTTGTCTAAGAGCTGTGCTTAGGTTGTAGTGCTCAGATGAATGGTGAACCACATGTGAAGCCCAAAATAACCGGCATTCATGGCTAATTCTGTGGAACCAATAATATGAAAAGTCGTCTGCAAAAAATAGCAGAACAAAACTCCACCATGTTATTGGGATGGTCATTATTCTAAAATGGTTGTATACAAAGAACAATGCCATTAACACAATTCCCTTACTTATAAATCCTAAGAGCACATTGCCAATCCCCATGGCAATGGAAGACAGGGCATCTTTGGCTTGATATCCTTTTAAATTTTGCTTTGTTGTAAGGTACAGTTCTAGAGCCATAGCTAGTATAAATACAGGAATGGCAAAGTGAATGATGTTTGGAAATTCTGGCATTTAATGCGATATTTGAATTCTAAAATTACAGATTTTTAATTGTCTTTTTCATTTTATATTCCTTAAAAGTTTTATTGTTATGACCTTTTCCTTGCGTGCCTTAGCCTTGTTGTGCTTTATTACTACAAGTCAGTTTTTGTTTAGTCAAAATCCGAATCAAACAGGGAGTTGGTACATGTATTTTTACAAACACCAGTTTCAAAATAGTCAATTTGGGATTCAAGGGGATGTACAATATCGCAATTGGAATATCATAGGAGATTTGGAGCAGCTGTTATTACGTTCAGGCGTCACCTATCAACCAAAGGAAGCAGATGTATTGTTTACTTTGGGTTATGCTCATGTTACTTCGGGAGCATTAGGAGACTCTAATGATACTAGTGCAGAAAGTAGAATTTATCAAGAAGCGTTGTTGCCGCAAAAAGTAGGAGGACGTTTTTATTTAACCCACCGATTTAGGTATGAGCAGCGCTTTGTGGAAGATCAGGATTTTAGAACGCGCTACCGCTACAATTTGTTTCTCAATATTCCTTTCACTGCAAAAACAATAAGTCCTAAGGTGTTTTATGCCGCGCTTTATAATGAACTTTTTATAAATGGCCAAACCGATATTGGAGACGGCAGGGAAGTAGAACTGTTTGACAGAAACCGAACTTATTTAGGAGTTGGTTATGTATTGAATAAATCCATTCGTTTTCAATTAGGTTGGATGAACCAAAAAACGGTCAATAATGGCAAGGCGCAATTTCAGGTAAGCATGCATCATAAGTTTTAATTAAGGTGTATTTTTGTGGGTGTATGAAAGCAACGTATCATCAATACATTTTAAATTTTAAGCAACCCAGTGGCACTTCCAGAGGTGTATTACGAACTAAGGAGACTTGGTTTATTGTTTTGGAATCCGAAGGTAAACGAGGAATAGGGGAGTGCGGCATCTTGAGAGGATTGAGTGCCGATGACCGTCCAAATTACGAACAGCAGTTGCAATGGACTTGCAATAACATTGAATTGGGCTTGGAGGCTTTGATTGAAAAGAATCGAGAATTTCCAAGCATTCAATTTGGGTTGGAAATGGCTTTTAAGTCTTTGGCAAGCACATCGCCCTTTTTGTTGTTTGAAACCAATTTTACAAAGGGGACAGATGCTATTCCAATTAACGGTTTAATTTGGATGGGAGATGAAGCTTTTATGAAGCAACAGATAGCTGCTAAAATTGAAGCGGGTTTTGGTTGTATCAAAATGAAAATTGGAGCGATAGATTTCGATACTGAATTCAGTCTGTTGAAGTCTATCAGAAAAGAGTTTAGTTCAAAGGATATAGAACTTAGAGTGGATGCCAATGGGGCCTTTACTCCCGAAGAAGCATTAGAAAAGCTCAAACGCCTTTCCAATTTGGATTTACATTCCATTGAACAGCCAATTAAACAAGGGCAATTTGAAGAGATGGCAGCCTTGTGTGAAAAGACGCCTTTGCCTATAGCATTGGATGAAGAGTTAATTGGAGTTTACGATTCAAAGGAAAGAGCGAAGCTTTTAGATGCGATTAATCCGCAATTCATCATTTTAAAGCCCAGTTTTATTGGAGGATATCATGGAAGCGAAGAATGGATCAAAATGGCCGAAGAGCGGCAAATAGGCTGGTGGGTGACAAGTGCCTTAGAAAGCAATGTTGGATTGAATGCCATTGCGCAATGGACCTACACATTAGATCAAAACCAACCTCAAGGTTTGGGGACGGGGAGTTTGTTTACCAACAATTTTGAAAGCCCTTTAGAAGTCAAGGAAGGGGCTTTACATTACAATAACACCTTACATTGGAATTTTAATTTATAACATATGTATATAGAACAAGCTTATAAAGTTTTGCACGAATGGTGGCGCTATGCCGTTGGGGTTTTGCTTATAATTATTGCGGTAATTATTGGGCAAATTCCTTTTACTGGAGCCGTTTTTTTTGAAGCTCACAACCAAGGTATGGACATGTTTAATATGAATGAGCAAACCATGATGACTATGTTGGAGTCAAATTTAAACCTGTTTTTAATGCTGCTGTCTTTTGCGGTGGGGTTGGCAGGTGTTTTGTTTGTGGCAAAGACTATTCATCACCAAAGTATTCGTTCGTTAACCACTAGTAGGAAAAAAATAGATTGGAAGCGGTTTTGGTTTGCTTTTATTTTCTGGGGAATTGTCTCTACAGGGCTGTCCTTGTTGGATTATTTTATGAATCCAGAAGGCTATGTGTTGAACTTTAAACTAGTGCCGTTTTTAATTCTTTGTGCTGTTGCTATTGTCATGGTGCCACTTCAAACCAGTTTTGAAGAGTATTTGTTTCGAGGGTATTTAATGCAGGGGATAGGTGTAATCACTAAAAACAAATGGATGCCATTACTGTTGACATCTGTAGTGTTTGGAGGATTGCATATCGCTAATCCTGAAGTAACCCAATTGGGCTACATAATTATGATTTATTATATTGGGACAGGATTATTTTTGGGCATCCTAACCTTAATGGATGAAGGAATGGAACTGGCTTTGGGATTTCATGCGGCCAATAATTTGTTTACGGCTTTGTTGGTAACTGCCGATTGGACAGCTTTCCAAACACATTCAATATTAAAAGATATGTCCAGTCCAACTGCGGCTGGTTTTATGGATGTGTTTGTGCCCGTATTTATTCTATTCCCATTATTACTATTTGTATTCGCTAAAAAATATAATTGGACCGATTGGAAAGGGAAATTGTTTGGAAGTGTTGAAGAACCGCCCGCAGAAGATTATAAAGTCATAGAATAAAAAAAGCGACCAATTTGGTCGCTTTTTGTTTGTGTATTCCGAGAGGAATTATTCCACAGGCTTTAATAAAATGGCAGCTTTGTTAAAGTCTGAAGCGGCATTGATGACCTCTCTAAACTCTTCGTAGCGATCTAAATCGTATTCCACAGTCTTATAGAACTCTTGAATCGTGATAATGATTTTGTTGCCCTCCAATTTATAACTGGATTCAAACTTGGCCAGTTTTTCACCTTTATCGTTTTTGTAGCTTTTGTTAAGGTTTAAGCTGCTCAAACCTTCAGCAGTATACCCTTCTGGAATATGAACGGTAATGGTGTAATCGTATTGGTTTGGATAGCTCATTTCAATAGGATTCACTCGTTCGGTCTCTTGGTACAATTCACTTTGGGTTCCAATAATAAGCCCCACCTGGAAAATATAGCTGTCTCCTGCATCCTCAATCAAAGATTCCGAAGAGACTTTAGAGTTCACAATAAAAGGAACATTATACTTGGTTTGGTTGATGTCATTGTTCTCGGTAGAAAAGCTTATTTCCTGTTTGTCTTCAACACCAGAACTGGTTAAATACTCCTTAAACTCTTTGATACCTTGTTCGCTTGAAAGATTTAAAATAGCTCTATTGGTAGCAGACCAGTGACCAGTATATTCTTGGTGCATTTCAATAATGGCACTTTCAATGTCGTCATTAAAGGTAATATCGGTTGTGCGCTTTACTTGGCTGTAGTTGGGGTCATTTTGCTCAATTTTTTGGAAATAATGTCCTAAATCACGTTTGATGTAAAGCCCATAGTTACCAAGAATGTTTGCAGGAGCTTCACCAACTCTATATTCAATGCGGTCTGGAGCAATGTATTTTTTCTCCGTAGGCAAATAGATTAAAAACTCTCTAAGCATGCTCGGGATGAAGAATGTAGGATCGAATTTATATTCAAATCTATTGGCGGTAATTACCACTTCGTATTCTACATCCAAAGCTTTTAGATAGTGGGCGTAGGCTTTTAAAATCCCAAAACTACTAGCGGAACGGTTTTCTAGAATATAGTCTAAATTGGAAAGTTCTTCGTTATTGTTTTTTACAATGTTGAAGTTGCTCTTTATGAAATTATCCACACGAGACGCTTTTTCAAACGTCGACATGTCTGTTTTACCTTCCGTGATAAGCGGAAGATCGTTACTTACTTTAGGAGATACTTCTGAAGGAAAGAACTTGGTTCCTACGTTATAGGAAACATTGGTCCAAAACATTTCTTGAGAAATATCCTGTCCGTTAGGGAAACACTGGTAAACCACTGCTATTTTGTTGGCGTCGGGAGTGGCATATTCTTCTTCAACCATAGCAGGAATGTCCTTTAAAATAAGTGATTTTGCATTGTTTCCGTCTACAGTGATATCCTCAAATTTCACATCGGTTCTGTATGCTTTTACGTTGGATTTTAGGTTTCCAGTAATGAAAGTGAATTCAGCATTCTTGATTTTGTAATTACTTTGGATGGTTTCGGCTCCGTACATGTCGAATTCTTTTTCAACGGTGTATAAAACCTCAATTTCCGAACCTTTTTCCACTCCTTCAATGGCGAAAATCTTAAAGTCTCCGTATTCGTCTACGTTTTTAACTTCCTTTATATTCTCTTGGTTCAGGACCGTTACCTTACCTTTTGGGCTAATAGTTCTGGCCTTGATGTCTACCACTTTTTTAACCTCGTACATTGGGATGTACACGGTGTTGTGTCTGGCAATCCCTTTGTCATCATTCACGCGAGTAATGGTATGCTCGGTCTCATAACGTTTGGGCTCGGGAGACATGATATTTGCCGAATACTCAACAATGTGTTTTTTTAGAATTCCGATAGAAGATTCTTCTGTTTCTTCCTTGGTGAGTTTATGTAATTTGGGTTTCTTTTCCCAATCATAGGTTCTGAATTGCTGTGCAAAACTGCTGCTTGTAGCAAGGAGCAGTAAAATAAGAGCTCTTTTTATCATTATAATTTTTCTAGTATTATACTTTTCTTGTAGGCTTTGATGAGGCTTTTGATAAAGCTGTTCCAACTCTCAAATTCATCATTTTGGATGCTTAGGGTTTTAACGTAGATGTCTTTGTGTTGGGTAAGAATATTGCCATCTACGGAATAAGTGATTTTGTAACCATAGTGTGGGTTTTCAAAACTTAATTCTTCAGGAATATAACTCACTTTGTATCCTTCAGGGATCGTTAAATGGCTTATGAATTGCTTCTCGAATAGGTAGTCTATTTTCTTGCTGTATTTTCTACCCTCCAAGTCTAAGCCACTTTTGGAAAGACTCCTGTCAATATTTAAATTGATATAGGTTTTGTTACCAATGGTTTTGGCGTAGTTTTCAATATTCAAATCGTATTGAAGTACCAAAGGCGTTTGTTTGTTGTTGAAATTTGCCTTGGTAATATTGGTGTACTTGGTTTTATTGTTACCCAAAGCCAAGTTGGTGTTTAAAAACTGTTCATCGGTTTGGTCATTTTTTTTGAAGGTATAGTCCGAAATGAAATCTACTTTTTCATATCCCGTCATTTCCCTTTTTTCCGTCACTTTTACACAGGTGTCATCCAAAGTAAATTCACTGGTGACCTTTGAAATACTTTTGCTAGCATCTTGAACAGGCACTTTAATGATTTTATACGTGTCCTTGTCAATTCCTAAAAGGGCTTCTTTGGTTTGTGTGAAACCACTAGGCATTCCGTAGGGAACATAGCTGTCTGTCGCATCCAGGAAAATGGTGTCTTTTTCAACAATTGCCGTGTTGATCATATGGTTATCAACCATAGGAGTAGGGACGTCGTGGTAAGAATATTGGCGGTCTCTAGTACCAATCCATGTGCGGTACGATTCAATACCTACGTGGTTGAGCATTTCGTAAAGCAAATTGGCCATGTCTTTACAATCGCCGTAACGCTTGTCGCATACGCTGGCAGCGCCACGAGGAATGAAACCTCCAAGCCCATCCTCAAAGGCCACATAAGTGATATTGTCTTGTACCCAATTGAAGATAGCTTCGGCTTTTTCTTGTTTAGTACTTAAATTTTTTGTGATGTTATCGGCAATATCATATACCTTTTTTAAGTCTTTATCATCTATTTGTTCCACCAAAGAATTGTACCAGTTGTAAAGGTCGGATACGTCATTTAAGACATTGTATGTTTTGCCTTCTTCCGTATAGTTTTTAATGTAAACGATGATATGTGGAAGGTAATACAACGCAGATTCGGTGTCATCTTCTCCTTGAAATCCTTGAATGTTATTTGCAGTCCAAGTATAGGTGTAGCCGTTAGGGGAATCTTCTTTTTTGAAGTTTACATCAATGTTTTTTGTGTTGAATTCAATATGTCCAATAGTAACATTTTTAGGGAACTCAATAGACAATTGTGCACTTTTGGTAGGCACATACGTTCCAAAACGGAAAAGTCCCAAAAAGTGTGGGTCCTTGATGATTTCCTTATAGCTTAAATTGGTAATGGCACCTTTGGTAACCGCAGGGAAAATAAAGCTTTTGGATTCTTGGTCACTATAAAACACACCGTTGTCAAAATCTCGCTTGGTTTCAATGTAGTCGACTTTAATTTTTTTGTCGGAGCTAGGAATGTAGGTGTAGGCATTTATATCTTCAATAGTCCTAAAGCTATCAAAACTCATGGATTCGTTGGCAAAATAAAGCTTATTGGAAGTTAGATATTCTGCCTGCTTCGAAATGTTGTTTGAAATATCAAACTTATGTTCATTCAACTTGATCTGAATGTGCTCGTGACGTTTAAGGTAAATGAAGTCTTCGTCAGAAAAATCTTGAGCAAATATGAAAAAGGGGCTTAACAGTAGGAGTAATATGGTCTTGTTCATAGATTCGTTCTTAATTTTCAAATATATTTTTTTTAATTTTAAATTTTAACGTAAAATCAGTTAAAAATAGCATAATTTTAGCTTATCTAATACCGTACCACAATGATTCCAAGTTACGATAAAATACATTTAAGGTTTAAGCTCAACGGTTCTAGTTATGATAAAGAATCTCTTAAAGAAGTGAGCTACAGTTTGATAAAGGAAGGAGAAGCCTACGAGAAAATAATAGGAGATTTTTTGTTGGATTGGCTTGATGATAAGGAGTCTGTTGAAGTGAAAACTTCTGGATCTACAGGAGTGCCCAAGGTAATTTCGGTGAGTAAACAAGCTATGGTACATTCGGCCTTGGCTACAGGAAATTATTTTAAGCTGTCTCCTGGAGATAGAGCACTTCATTGTTTGCCTACCAATTTTATTGCGGGTAAAATGATGTTGGTAAGAGCTATGATTTTAGGCTTGGAACTAGATATGGTTGAGCCATCAAGACTCCCTGCTTATGACGACCAAGTGGTTTACGATTTTTGTGCCATGATCCCCATGCAGGTGAAAGACAATTTGGAACGATTGAAAAACATTAAAACCTTGATAGTTGGAGGGGCTGCATTTCCGGTCACTTTAATGCCTTTCATTCAAGACCTGCCAGGAAACGTATATGCTACTTATGGCATGACTGAAACTTTGAGTCATATTGCGGTAAAACCATTGAATCATCTAAAAAAAGCAGCACATTTTCAAGTGTTGGAGGGCATTGAGATTTCTCAGGACGAACGTGGCTGTTTGGTGATTGATGCACCCGATTTAATGGTTGAGAAATTAGTGACCAATGATATAGTAGAATTGTATTCAGATAAAGAGTTTGATGTTTTGGGACGCATTGACAATGTCATCAATTCTGGAGGAGTTAAGTTATTCCCTGAGCAGATTGAAGCCAAATTGGATTCTAATATCGGGCAACGCTTTTTTATTTCTTCTGAAGAGGATGAAGTTCTAGGAGAGAAGGTGATTTTGGTAGTGGAGAAAGATGATAGCTCCATTACACCATCTACATTTAAGGTACTGGAGAAGTTTGAAAAACCTAAAGCAGTTTATGTATTGGAGCAATTTGAGGAAACCATCTCCGGTAAAATTAGGCGAAAAAATACATTAGAACTTTTAAAGAAACACGCAAAACAAAAACCACTCATTTGAGTGGTTTTTTTGATTATATGATAGGTTGAATTAGTTGTTTCGTATTCTGCCAGACCCAGAAACTTTGGTGTCTTCTTTTGCAGGATTGCCTTTGTAGCTTACAGAGCCAGAACCTGCCACGCGAGCTTTTAAAATCTCTTTTGAGTATACTTTGGCGCTACCAGATCCAGCTACGGAGACATCGGTGTTGTTGGAAATTAATTTGTAGGCTTCCAAATCTCCCGATCCCGCAACACTAGCTTCTAGTGAAGTGGTGTTTCCCGAAAGGACTAAATCCCCCGATCCGGCCAAACTGGCTTCAATGGTATTCGCTTCCACCGAAATTTTTAAATCTCCAGACCCAGCCATTTCCACATCAAAATGATTGGTAACAATGATGTCTTCGTTCCAAAGGTCTCCGGAACCGGCAAAGGACACCTTCTCAATATCTGTAAAAGGGATGGTGATTTTTATTGGTTTGTTGCTGCTGGTTCTAAGGTTTGCAGAGTTTTCAACCTTAATGATCAACCGTTCGTTTTTTACTTCGGTTACAATGTATTCCAGTAAATTGGCTTCACCTTCCAGGATTATTTGGCCTTCCGTGCCTTTTACCAAAACATAGTCAAATGATCCTGCACAGCTAATGGTATTATAGTCTGATGTTGTTCGGGTAATGGTTGTAACGTTGCCATTTCCCTTTACTTTCTTTTGAGCTTGAGTGATGCCTATGGCAAAAATTGCGAATAGACATAATGCTAATCTTTTCATGGTGTTAGATTTTTTTGAATGTGACACTTCCGTAATCGGATGAAATTTTAATGTTGTTGGAGGAGGAGGCGTCTCCGTGATATCCCAAGTAATAGTTTCTCGAAGATTCTTCTTTCTCCTTGGTGAAATGGAATTCATCAGCATCTCTTAAGGAAGCGTATTCCAAATCGATTTCAAAGTTGAAGCTGTAGCCTGATTGATAGCCAATGGTGATCCCTACATAATCTGTTTCTATATTGATATTGCCAGCATTGGAAGCCATTTCATCAATTTTTAGGGAACCGTAATCTGCATTGATAGACACATTTTTGTAGACCTTCCCAATTCTTGTGGTAAGATAATCTCCATTGCCCTCTACATTGTTGATGTTTTCAATGGTCATGGAGCCATAGTCGCATCTGTATTTAATGTTTTCTCCAATTTCTACTACCGATTTGGTATAATCGGCAACGATATCGAGATCCTTTGTTTTAGCTACGGTAAAGGCACTATAATCGGCATTGATATTTCCACTTTTAATGTATTCGAAGTAGCTGTTTTTGGTGTAATCAAAACGAATTTCGTTACCATCGGCCATGAGTTCTTTGGTAGTAATTTTACCGTAATCGCATTTTAGAATAGCTCTTCCCTCAAGCTTATCCAGGTTTATAAAACCATAATCGTTATTGAGGTCTACACTATTGGAAATTGGCAATTTCACAAGGTAATTGATTTCCATGTTCACATTGTTGTTGTTTCCCCAGCTCCACCATGATTTGGATTTGTTTTTGTTGAAAATGGTTCTGGCTTCTACAAGATTAGAGTTGGCATTGAACTCAATTGTAATGTCATTCAATTTGGCTTCTACCTTTTCAAGGTCGTTTCCGTTGGTTTTGATATTTACTTCAATGGTAGTGGTGCTACCGCTATAAGTGACTACATTGATGTTGCCGTAGCTGTTGTTGATTTTCAACAAGGCATTTGGGCTAACGGGAAATTCCTTTTTTATGGTTTTTTCCTTGGTATGCTTACCCTTCCAGTTCATGGAATTGCTAGCAATGCTCACTGCCGAAATCAATAGGAAGGCAATGGCGAGTTTATATGGTAAGTTTGTTTTCATTGTATTCTTGCTTTAACTGTTTTACTTGTTTTATGTTTTCCAAAACATCGTTGAGTAGATCTATTCTGCTTTGGAAGTTTGAAATCATGGCGTAGATTACGCGTTTATCATCGCCACTTTGTGTTAAATCTATTTTGAGGGCTTCATATTTATTTTCTAGAATTTCCATTTGTTTGAGTGCGTCGTCAATGAGCTTTTCCGTTTCAGGGGAGCGTTCGCTCTTGAGCGTTGCTAGTTCTTGTTCAATGGCAGCCGTAAAGAAGGTTTGCGTTTCTGACAATTCAGGAGACACACTGGCTAAATCTTTAGGCTCTGGTTGCTGCATGATTACGGTAAAAAGTCCAAGGGCAACAATAATGGAGGCTGCAAAGGCTAGAGCACTTTGCCAATAGGAGCGCTTCATCCTTGGTTGGATAACAGTGCTAGTTTGGCTTGGATTCTGCATTTGCAGTTTTTCCAAGAAACGCCCTTGATGGCCTAGGTTTGGCATCTCGTAATCCAAATCGTCCTTTATGGAGTCAAACAGTTTGTCTAGATTATCTCGTTTCATCGTTTTGTTTAATGTTCAGTTATTAACTGAAGTTTTTGTCTGAGGCTATCTTTGGCTCTGGATATCATGGTGCGGCAATTGGCATATGAAATATTCATGATTTCGGAAATCTCGTCATAGTCGTAGCCTTCAATTAAATGAAGAGTTAGGCATATTTTGTAGTTTTCCTTCAAGGTTTTCATAGTGTCCATTACCTGTTTGGCTTTTAAGTTGGTAAACTCATGATCTTCGGGGATGCCATCTTGATCTTCGACTTTGTAAAGGACATCATCCAAATGAACATCATTGTGCTTACTGTTTTTATTGTATCTATGGATACTGTTGTTAATTGTTATTCGTTTTAACCAAGCTCCAAAAGTGCTGTAAACCTTTAAGCTGTCCAATTTTGTAAAAGCCGTTAAAAAGGACTCTTGCATGATGTCTTCAGCTTCATATTTGTCTTGAACAATCCTATAGGCGGTATTGTACATGGCTCTGTAATACCTATTATAGACTTCCATTTGAGCCTTTTGGTTGCCGTTATTACAGAGTTGCAATAAGTGCTCTATATTTTGATTGGTCAAGGTCAAAAAAACAATTGTTTAGTATAAAGATATCGTTGAATGGAATTTGTTACACTTTGCGCAAAAAATTGTACAGTCTTTTTTTAGCAATGGCATAACTATTGAATAAATATAGCAGTAAATAATGTAAAAACACTGTAAAACATTGGTTTGTAGAGAGCATTAAAAATTGTTTAACGTAAGTAATGTGTAAATTCTGTTACTAAAGAGGTGACAGAATGACCAAAATATATCTATGGCAAAATCTAATTTTTTAAGTCTTGACAGTTTGTCATTTCAGGAGTTTGATGAAAATTCAGAATTAATTCCTTTAATGACCCCTGAAGATGAGGCAGAAATCAATAATGAAGTCCTACCGGATTCACTTCCAATATTGCCTTTGCGCAATACGGTGTTGTTTCCAGGTGTGGTGATTCCTATTACTGCTGGTCGCGATAAATCCATTAAGTTGATCAACGATGCCAACAGTGGCGGGAAGGTAATAGGAGTAGTATCTCAAAAAGACGAAAATGTGGAAGACCCTTCAGGAAAGGATATCTTCAAAACAGGGACCGTAGCCAAAATCCTTAAGGTATTAAAAATGCCAGATGGCAACACGACTATTATCATTCAAGGGAAAAAGCGCTTTGAAATTGATCAAGTGGTTAGTGAAGATCCTTATATGACAGCCACCATTAAGGATTTAATGGAGGCAAAACCAGGTCCAAACAATGATGAGTTTGCAGCCATTATAGAATCTATTAAGGATTTGGCGCTTCAAATTATTAAGGAGAGCCCAAATATCCCAACTGAGGCTAGTTTCGCTATTAAGAATATTGAAAGTAATTCGTTCTTGGTGAACTTTGTGTCTTCCAATATGAACCTTTCTGTGGAAGAAAAGCAAAGGCTTTTGGAAATAAACGATTTGAAGGAGCGTGCTTTGGCAACCTTGAAATATATGAATTTGGAGTTCCAGAAGTTGGAGCTTAAAAATGATATCCAGTCCAAGGTTCAGAGTGATATGAACCAACAGCAACGCGAGTATTTTCTTCATCAGCAAATGAAAACCATTCAAGAAGAGCTTGGAGGTACTTCATATGAAGAGGAAATCGAGGAAATGAAATTGCGTTCCAAGGATAAGGTTTGGAGTGAAGATGTGGAGGAGCATTTCAATAAGGAAATTTCCAAATTGCAACGAATGAACCCTCAGGTTGCAGAATATTCTATCCAACGTAATTATTTGGATTTGTTCCTGGATTTACCTTGGAATGAATACAGTACGGATATTTTTGATTTAAAACGCGCAAGAAAAATATTGGACCGTGACCATTATGGTTTGGACGATGTTAAGGATAGAATCATTGAGTATTTGGCGGTTTTAAAACTGCGTAACGATATGAAATCGCCTATTTTGTGTTTGTATGGACCTCCTGGGGTTGGTAAAACTTCTTTGGGGAAATCTGTTGCAGAGGCATTGGGTAGGGAATATGTAAGGATGTCATTGGGTGGTTTACGTGATGAAGCCGAAATTAGAGGGCATCGCAAAACCTATATCGGGGCTATGCCAGGAAGAATCTTGCAAAGTCTTAAAAAGGCCGGTACTTCAAATCCTGTGTTTGTTTTGGACGAGATAGACAAATTATCTAACAGTCACCAAGGAGATCCGTCTTCGGCTATGTTGGAAGTATTGGACCCGGAGCAAAACAGTGAGTTCTATGATAATTTCTTGGAAATGGGGTATGACCTTTCCAAAGTTATGTTTATTGCTACGTCCAACAGTCTTAATACCATTCAGCCTGCGTTGAGGGATAGAATGGAAATCATCAACGTAAGCGGATATACCATTGAAGAAAAAGTGGAAATTGCAAAGCGTCACTTGTTGCCGAAACAATTGGAAGAGCATGGACTTTCTGTAAAGGATTTGAAAATAGCCAAACCGCAATTAGAGAAAATCGTTGAGGGGTATACACGTGAATCCGGAGTGAGAGGATTGGAAAAGCAAATTGCCAAAATGGTAAGACATGCAGCTAAAAATATTGCCATGGAGGAAACCTATAATATTAAGGTGACCAATGAAGATATCATTAAGGTGTTGGGAGCTCCAAGATTGGAACGTGATAAATATGAAAACAACAATGTTGCTGGTGTGGTAACAGGCTTGGCTTGGACAAGTGTAGGAGGGGACATCCTCTTTATTGAGTCTATTTTATCCAAAGGAAAGGGAGCTTTAAACATTACCGGTAATTTAGGTAAAGTCATGAAGGAGTCGGCTACCATTGCAATGGAGTACATTAAATCCCATGCCGAGGAATTTGATATCGATCCAGATGTTTTTGATAAATACAATGTGCATATCCACGTGCCGGAAGGAGCAACGCCAAAAGATGGGCCAAGCGCAGGGGTAACTATGTTGACCTCATTGGTATCTTTGTTCACGCAGCGAAAGGTAAAGAATAGTTTGGCCATGACAGGGGAGATTACTTTAAGAGGAAAAGTGTTGCCTGTTGGAGGAATTAAGGAAAAAATCTTGGCTGCCAAACGCGCTAGGATTAAGGAGATTTTACTTTGTGAAGAAAACAGACGTGATATCGAAGAAATAAAAGCTGAATACCTAAAAGGACTTAAGTTCCATTATGTTACTGATATGAGTGAAGTGTTGAAAATTGCACTCACCAATCAAAAAGTAGATAATGCAAAGACTTTATAAGTTTTAATAGAGCAGAAACAATAAAAACCTCAATGAAAATTGAGGTTTTTTTATGCAAGAAAAATAAATCAAACATGTACTCGTTTTAAGTAAGATTTGTTTACTTTGCACACCTATGCTAAAGAGGTTTACCACTTTTTTTTGTCTTTTCACCGTATCAACCATTTACTCGCAATTAGGCGGTGAGTCTACCTATCAATTTCTAAATCTTGTGTCTTCTCCAAGGCAAGCTGCTTTGGGAGGAAAGGTGATTACCAACTACGATTATGATGTTACGGGAGCTATATACAACCCCGCAACGATCAATGATGAAATGGACAATCAGTTGGCCCTAAACTACACAAGTTATTTGGGAGGTATCAGTTATGGTACAGGGGCCTACGCCTATACTTGGGACCGTAGAGTACAAACTTTTCATATGGGGGTTACCTATATTAATTATGGTGATTTTGACGGCTACGATGAGAATGGAGTGTCTACAGGTTCCTTCTCAGGAAATGAAGCAGCGATATCTTTTGGGTATGCTAGACAAATAGGATATTCCGATTTTTATTTTGGAGCGAATGTAAAGTTTATAACTTCCAAGTTGGAGCAGTACAATTCTATTGGGGCTGCATTAGATTTAGGAGTGATTTATATTGATGAGGATTTAGGTTTCCATGCGGCTTTAACGTTAAGGAATGCTGGAACTCAATTCAAAACCTATGCAGGACAAAATGAAAATCTTCCATTGGAAGTGAATTTAGGATTGTCGCAACAATTGGAGAATGTCCCATTGCGTTGGCATTTAACTTTCGAGAATTTACAGGAATGGCCCATTGGGGTTTCCAATCCGGCAAGAGCCACTACCGATTTGGAAGGGAATCAAACCCAAGAAAAAGTTGGCTTCTTCAATCAAGTATTGCGTCATACTATTGTGGCGGCAGAATTGTTTCCAGATCGCGGATTTAACTTAAGATTGGGCTATAACTTTAGAAGATCGGAGGAATTGCGAATTGAAGATCAGCGTAATTTTTCTGGATTATCTTTTGGAGTTGGCTTGAAACTTAATAAATTAAGGTTCAGTTATACCCATGCTCGATACACCAGTGCTTCAAACACTAACTTTTTAGGATTGCAAATAGATTTGAGATAATGCAGAATATTACCATAGCCATAGACGGCTTTTCTTCAACAGGTAAAAGTACGGTAGCAAAATCCTTGGCAAAAGCTTTAGGTTACGTTTATGTGGATTCTGGCGCTATGTATAGAGCAGTGACACTGTATGCCATGAAGAATGATTTTATTGATGGAACACATTTCAATAGGAAAGGACTGTTAAATCAATTGGATGCCATTGCGATTTCATTTCAATTCAATCCAGATTTAGGGTATGCCGAAGTGTACCTAAACGGAGAAAACGTTGAAAAAGATATCAGGACTTTGGAGGTTTCCAATTTGGTGAGCCAGATTGCTGCGGTGCCGGAAGTTCGTGAAAAACAAGTGGCCTTACAAAGAAAAATAGGAGAGGACAAGGGGGTTGTGATGGATGGAAGAGATATAGGAACTGTAGTATTTCCAAATGCCGAATTGAAAATATTTATGACAGCTTCTCCCGAAACAAGGGCCAGACGTCGCTATGACGAATTGGTGCAACGTGGGGACGAAGTGGATTATGAATCGGTGTTGCAAAATGTGCAAACACGTGATCATTTGGACTCTACCAGAAAAGATTCCCCTCTCATCCAAGCTGAAGACGCTATCTTGATTGATAATTCTCACTTAAGCCTGCAAGAGCAGTTCGATAAAATTATGGAACTGGCACAAAAGGTTATTTCAGTAAAAAATAGCTAATAGAATTCCTTTCTTTTAATTATTTAAAATCAGCAGTTTATACTTTGTGTGAATTGTTTGTTTATTTTGTTTTATAGTTGTATTTTTGCACTCCTTTTTGGCGGATTGGAAAAGTAAAAAAGGACTTTGATAAAAAATAAACAATAATTCTTCTGTGTGTTTCCGCATGACACTTTTCAAATATACAGAATACAAATTATTATCAGCACATGGCTGAAAACGCAAAACAAGCAGAAGTTGAAGCAACTGAAGCTAAAACTGTTAAGGCTCCAGTATCTGAAGCTCAAGCAAACCCAGAAAAATTCTTAAAAGATTTCAACTGGCACAATTACGAAGAAGGAATTGACCAAGTTGACGATCAACAATTGAAAGAATTTGAAAAATTAGTTTCTGAAAATTTCGTTGACACTTTAGATGACGAGGTTGTAGAAGGTGTAGTAGTTCACATTACAGATCGTGACGCTATTATCGACATCAACGCTAAGTCTGAAGGTGTAATCTCTTTAAACGAGTTTCGTTACAACCCACATTTAAAAGTAGGAGACAAAGTAGAAGTATTGATCGATGTTCGTGAAGATGCTACTGGACAATTGGTGTTGTCTCACCGTAAAGCTCGTGTAATCAAGGCTTGGGATCGTGTTAACGCTGCTCACGAAAGTGGAGAAATCGTTAACGGTTTCGTTAAATGTAGAACTAAAGGTGGTATGATCGTTGACGTATTCGGAATTGAAGCATTCTTGCCAGGTTCTCAAATCGACGTGAAGCCAATTAGAGATTACGATCAATATGTAAATAAAACTATGGAATTCAAAGTTGTTAAGATCAACCACGAATTTAAGAACATAGTAGTATCTCACAAAGCACTTATCGAAGCTGACATCGAAGAACAGAAAAAAGAAATCATCGGTCAGTTAGAAAAAGGTCAAGTATTGGAAGGTGTTGTTAAAAACATTACATCTTACGGTGTGTTTATTGATCTTGGTGGTGTAGATGGATTAATTCACATTACTGACCTTTCTTGGTCAAGAATTAACCACCCGAACGAAATTGTGGAACTAGACCAAAAACTTAACGTTGTAATCCTTGATTTTGATGAAAACAAATCAAGAATCCAATTAGGATTGAAGCAGTTGAGCAAGCACCCTTGGGAAGCTCTTGGAGAAGACGTTAAAGTAGGAGACAAAGTAAAAGGTAAAGTAGTTGTAATTGCAGATTACGGTGCATTTATCGAAGTAGCTGACGGTGTTGAAGGATTGGTTCACGTTTCTGAAATGTCTTGGTCAACTCACTTACGTTCTGCTCAAGATTTCGTATCTGTTGGAGATGAAATCGAAGCAGTTATCTTGACTTTGGATAGAGAAGATCGTAAGATGTCTCTTGGTATCAAGCAATTGACTCCAGATCCATGGACAGACATTACTTCTAAGTACCCTGTAGGTTCTCACCACACAGGTATCGTACGTAACTTTACAAACTTTGGTGTATTCGTAGAATTGGAAGAAGGTATTGACGGATTGATCTACATCTCTGATTTATCTTGGACTAAGAAAATCAAGCACCCAAGTGAATTCTGTAACGTAGGAGACAAGTTAGACGTTGTAGTATTGGAATTGGATGTTGAAGGACGTAAACTAAGTTTAGGTCACAAACAAACTACAGACAATCCTTGGGATAAGTACGAAACTGAGTTCGCGATCAACACAACTCACACTGCTGAAGTTACTGAGATCGTAGACAAAGGTGCTACTGTAGAGTTCAACGAAGATATCGTAGCGTTTGTTCCTGCTCGTCACTTAGAAAAAGAAGACGGTAAGAAACTTAAGAAAGGTGAAGAAGCTGAATTCAAAATCATTGAGTTCAATAAAGAATTCAAGCGTGTTGTAGCCTCTCACACTGCTATCTTTAGAGCTGAAGAAGCTGCCAACGTAAGAGCTGCTGCTGAAAAAGCAGAAGCACAAGCTGCAGAAGCAAAACCTACTTTAGGAGATGCTAATGACGCATTACAGGCACTTAAAGATAAAATGGACGGTAAGAAATAATTCAAAACCGCATTAAGCCTAAAAAGCCTTCAGAAATCTGAAGGCTTTTTTTATATCTTAAATCCAAAATCTGCATTGTATACAAGGATTTTTTAACTTAAATTTGTAATCCAAATACCTTTGGAAACAATATGAGTCAAAAAGTATTACTTAATGCTAAAGAGGTTAATATCATTCTTCATCGATTGGCCTGTCAACTCATTGAAAATCATAATAATTTTACCGATACCGTTCTTATAGGAATTCAACCTAGAGGGAAGTATTTGGCGCAGCGTTTGGCAAAAATGTTGCAAGATGAATACCATGTAGCGCAACTGCATTTAGGCTTTTTGGACATCACTTTTTTTAGGGATGATTTTAGAAGAGGGGATAAAACCTTGGAAGCCAATAGCACGGAAATCAACTTTTTGGTAGAAGGTAAAAATGTTGTGTTTATTGATGATGTACTGTACACTGGAAGAAGCATAAGAGCAGCCTTAACAGCCATACAGTCCTTTGGAAGGCCTAAAGAAATTGAATTGTTGACCCTGATAGACCGTCGCTTCAGTAGACACCTACCTATTCAACCAACCTACAGTGGACGTCAAGTAGACGCTATCAATAAAGAAAAGGTGATGGTAAACTGGCAGGAAAATGAAGGAGAAGACTCTGTGTATCTCATTGAAAAAGAAGTTTCAGGGTAAACTTAAAAGAATAACCGAATTAAATTACCAACCCCATTTAATGGGGAAAATATAAAGATCTATGAGCGAGTTAAGTGTCAACCACTTATTGGGAATTAAATATCTAAACTCACAAGATATTCAATTGATTTTTGAAACTGCCGATCACTTCAAAGAAGTTATCAATAGGCCTATAAAAAAGGTGCCTTCGCTCAGGGACATTACCATAGCCAACTTGTTTTTCGAGAATTCAACAAGAACAAGATTGTCTTTTGAATTGGCAGAAAAGAGGCTTTCAGCAGATGTTATTAACTTCTCTGCGGCACAGTCTTCAGTAAAAAAAGGAGAAACCCTTATCGATACTGTAAACAACATCTTATCTATGAAAGTGGATATGGTTGTTATGAGGCACCCCAATCCAGGTGCGGGCGTGTTTTTATCGAAACATGTAAATGCCAGCATTGTCAATGCAGGTGATGGAGCCCATGAACACCCAACACAAGCCTTATTGGACTCTTATTCTATTAGAGAACGATTGGGAGGTGTAGAAGGTAAAAATGTAGTGATTGTTGGCGATATTCTACATAGCCGTGTTGCCCTTTCCAACATTTTTGCATTGCAGTTGCAAGGAGCCAACGTTATGGTATGTGGCCCAAAAACATTACTCCCTAAATATATTGATAAATTAGGAGTAAAGGTAGAAACCGATTTACGCAAGGCTTTAAATTGGTGCGATGTTGCCAATATGCTTAGGGTTCAAAACGAGCGTATGGACATAAGCTATTTCCCGTCTACTAGAGAATATACCCAACAGTATGGTGTTAACAAGGCATTATTGGACTCTTTGGATAAAGAGATTACCATTATGCACCCAGGACCTATTAATCGTGGTGTAGAGATCACGAGTGATGTTGCAGATTCTAAGCAGGCCATTATTTTGGATCAAGTTCAAAATGGGGTTGCGGTTAGAATGGCTGTAATTTATTTATTAGCTTCTAAAATTAAACACTAACGATCATGATTTTTGACAAAGACGAAAACATTACCATCATTACGCAGGAAAAAGCAACTCCCCAAGAACTAGTTAAGAAATTAGGCGTTTTATACGAACGTTTTAAAAATGACAATGTCATTGTGAACCTAACTAGTTTAAATAAAATCCCATTGGAACAAGTGGTTGAATTTTTGGAAATCTCCAACAGACATAGAGGGGCCAAACATTCATTCGTAATAGTAACCGATAAAGTGGACTTTAATGAAATGCCCGATGAGATTATGGTGGTTCCTACCATAAAAGAGGCTTACGATATTATTGAAATGGAAGAGATGGAGCGTGATTTAGGGATTTAATACATACGATTCTAACAAAAATACATATCGAAAACCAGTAAGTTAACTTGCTGGTTTTCTTTTTTGGTTATCATTATTCCTTAAAAAAATTGATGTTTCCATAAAAAAATCGGAAATTTCAGATATCAAATATTCTCTAGAAAGAAATCAATTTCGAGAGTACCAAAACGTCCAATCCATAAAGTTTAGCAATATTTTGAAACTTACGATACTAGGTTGTTACAGCGCAACACCAAGGGCCAATACCAATCCAACAGCTCAGGTTTTGGAAATTAGAAACCATATGTTTTTGATAGACTGTGGAGAAGGCACACAAGTTCAGTTGCGTAAAAACAGGGTGAAGTTTGCCCGAATCAAGCATATTTTTATTTCGCATTTACATGGAGATCATTTTTTTGGTCTGGTAGGTTTGATTTCTACGTTTCGATTATTGACAAGGGAAACTGACTTGCATATTTATGGTCCAAAAGGGATTAAGGAAGTCATTACTTTACAAATGAAATTGGCAGATTCTTGGACCAATTATAGACTAATATTTCATGAATTGACCTCTACAGAATCTGAATTGATTTTTGAAGATGATGTGGTTCAGGTATACACTATTCCCTTAGATCATAGGGTATATACCAATGGATTTTTATTCAAGGAAAAAGAAGGGGAACGAAAATTGGATATGAATGCGGTGCTTAATGAAGATATTGATGTGGCTTATTACCGAAAGTTGAAATTGGGTCACGATATCTTGGATAACAAAGGAAACCTTATAAAAAATAGTAGTGTTACCAAACCACCTGTGCCTTCAAAGAGTTATGCCTTTTGCAGTGATACTGCTTACAATGAAAAAATGCTGCCAATTATAGAAGATGTTACGGTATTGTATCACGAATCTACATTCTTGGAAAAACATGGGCATTTGGCCCCCAGAACAAAACATTCTACAGCTATTGAGGCGGCGACAATTGCCAAAAAATGTAATGCTGGAACCCTAATATTGGGGCATTACTCTACACGCTACGATAATTTGAATGAATTTAAGGAAGAAGCCCAAACTGTGTTTAATAAAGTGCTTCTCGCTGAAGATGGTAAGACCTTTAATTTTGATTGATGCGCTGAAATTCCCTTAGATTTTGAACCCATTCCATGGCTTCTTCCAAGGTTTCACAACGCTTCATACTGGAAGGAGAAAATAGCTTTTCAATAGAAGCATTCATAAAATTTATATAGGAATAGTAAACAATGGCACTAGCTACAATATGGTCTAGTTCATCCTGAAATCTACTCCAGGAATGCGGGTCTAAAGAATAGGAATTTACCCTATTTGAGATATAGGCAATTTTAAAGCTAGGGCCATAGTGGTCCATTGCAAAAGCAATAACTTCTTCTATTTTTTCCCAGTCAAAATGGACGCCTTCATTGATTTCTGAAAGGATAAATTTGTCGAAAAAGTATATATTCCCAAAGGAAAACTCTACTTTTACGTGTTTAAATTCGTGGAAATATTTACTGTCTTCAAATCTCATGTAGGCGAAATATGAAGACAAAACTATAGGAATTTTTTCACCTGAAAAATTAAAATTCACCAAAAATTTCAGAATATATTCTAATGAATACAGACTTAAGTGGTTACAGAAAATCGTACGAAAAGGGGGAACTTCTACTAAAAGATGTATCGGAAAATCCGTTGGAGTTGTTCCAAAAATGGTTCCATGAAGTGGATCGTTTTTTTCCGGATGCCGAGGCAAATGCCATGACTTTATCTACCATTGGTTTGGATGGTTTTCCTAAGAGTAGGGTGGTTTTGCTTAAGAAATTTACCTACGAAGGTTTTATTTTTTATACCAATTATTTAAGTGAAAAGGGGAGGGCAATTGCCGCCAACCCTAATGTATGTCTCTCTTTTTTTTGGCACGGGGCAGAACGACAAATTATTATAAAAGGTAAAGCGGAAAGGATAGCAGAAAACTTAAGTGACGGCTATTTTGAATCTAGACCTAGAGGTAGCCAATTAGGAGCGATGGTCTCTAACCAAAGCGAGGTTGTTAAAGACCGAGAGGAATTGGAAACTAAATTGAAGAATCTAGAATTGGAATATGAGGGGAAGGAAATTCCTAGGCCAGATTATTGGGGAGGTTATATTGTAAAGCCAGTGGAGATGGAATTTTGGCAGGGAAGACCCAATAGACTGCATGATAGAATTCGTTGTGTTTTGGATGCCGATTATAATTGGATCAAACAGCGATTGGCTCCATAAACCACCTCCTTTTTAAGCTTAAACAATCTTAAGCCTTGCGCCGATGAAATGCATTTATCATCGCTGTAAGGCTTAATTTTTGACTCTAAAAGCACTGTTTATCGTTTATTGACATATTAAATCGATGAAATGCATGTTTTTTATCGATTTTAACATTTCTTTAACAGTGAGTTTCTGATAGTCTAGTAATTTTACTAAACCAAATCAAATTTAGCCTACTTATGACTACCAAAACTCTATGGCCGTTGCTGGCTTTACTAGCTTTGCTGTCTTTTTCCTGCACCACCGACAGCTTTTCTGATGGAGATATCAATACCATTACTTTAGAAAATGCCCCAGCAGCCAAAACCATTGAAATAGAAATCTTGGAATTGATTAATGCCCATAGAATTGAAAAAGGCTTGAATCCTTTGAACAATTTGGATGTCATAAAATCTGTTGCCTACACCCATACGGATTATATGGTGACTGAAAACGTTGTTAACCACAATAATTTCTTTCAAAGAAAAGAAAGCTTGATACAGAATGCCGCTGCTACAAAGGTTACAGAAAATGTGGCTTATGCCTATAGTACAGCTCAAGGTGTTGTTAATGCTTGGTTAAACAGCGAAGGACATAGGGAAAATATAGAAGGAGACTTTACAGATTTTGATATTTCTGCTGAACAAAATAGCGAAGGAAAATGGTATTATACCAATATATTTATAAAGAGATAAATCCGCTGTTAACTTTAAATTCCTTAAAAGATCGTTATGTACTCATGACGATCTTTTTTGTTTAAGAGTTTTCTAGAGGAAAAAATATAAGATGGTGTAGTTTGTTTTAATTGGAGTAGGGCAAATACAATATTTAAAGGAATAGATGGCTTAGGAGTTTGGATTGGTAGAAAATAAAAAGCAGACCATTTGGTCTGCTTTTTATTTTAAGGAGTTTTATAAGTTTATTCCGAAAGGATGTAGAAGTAAGATCTTCTGTTAAGCTGATGCTCTTCTTCGGTACATTTTACACCGTTTGAACATTGGTTCAACAATTGAGTTTCTCCATACCCAATGGCACTTTCTATACGTTCTGAAGCAATGCCACGAGATAACAGATACTCATGGGTAGATTTAGCTCTACGGTCTGATAGCTTCATGTTGTACTTGTCGCTTCCGCGGCTATCTGTATGCGATTCAATTTTAATCACCATGTTAGGGTGGGTGCGCATTACGTCAACAATATGTTCAAGTTCCACTTGGGCATCTGTTCTGATATCCCATTTGTCGAAGTCAAAGAAAATAGGATTGATAACAATTTGGTTTTCGATGATTAATGGTACCAATTCAATATCGACAACCATATCACCATCACTATCGGTACCAGAAAGGATTTGTTTCAGTTCATCTTTGTAATCCACTTTGGCCCCCATAATAGTGTAAGCCGTTTTACATTTCAATTTGAACTCATACACACCTGTAGAGTCGGTCATTTTTTCTTCTAAAATTTTACCTTCAGCATCTATTAGTTTTACAGTTGCCAAAGACAGAGGCAATTTTGTAAGGCTGTCTTTAACAACACCACGAACCATTTGTGAACAGGCAGTAAATGAATAGATATCGTCACTTCCAACACCTGGACGGTTAGATGAAAAATATCCGTTTTCAGTTTCAGAATCGATAGTGAAAGCAAAATCATCGTACCCTGTGTTAAAAGGTGCTCCTAAATTTTCAAGTTCAGCACTGGAATCATTCAGGATATCCGATTTGAAAATATCCAAGAATCCTAAGTTGATATTACTATCTGAAGAAAAGTAAAGGGTATTGTCTTTGGCTACATAAGGAAACATTTCTTTACCATCACTATTGATGGATGGCCCTAAGTTTACAGGCTCTCCATAACTGTCATCCCCCAAAATAGCGACCTTGTAAATATCGGTTTCTCCATAACCTCCTTCACGATCTGATACAAAGAATAATGTTCTATCATCTGGACTCAAGGCAGGATGCCCTGAAGAGTAGACCTTATCATTAAAAGGTAACTCTTTAATGTCTTTCCAAATACTGTCTTTATAGGACGCTTTATAAATTTTTAGGTGAGAAGTTCCTTCTTTGTCAGTTTTTAGACGGTTGTTTTTATTGACATTGTCTCTGGTAAAGTACATTGTTTTGCCATCTTGGGTAATAGCAATATTCGCCTCGTGGAATTCTGAATTAATTGATTTAGAATTGATGCTTTTCACTTTTTTAAAGTTCTCGGCACCGTCCTGTTCATTGATCACTACTTCGTAGATATCCAAATAAGGTTCCCCATTCCAATCATAGATTTTATCCTTTCCATCTCTTGCGGAAGAAAAGTATAAAATGCTATCTCTTCTATAGGCTCCAAACTCTGCATATTTGGTATTGATAGGAAGTGATTCCGTTCTTACATATATACCATCAGTGGAGGACAATTGCTCATAAATGGCAAGATCGTCAAAATTTAAATTGGCAATACGATCATCGTCAGGGTTGGCAGCTTTATATTTCTCCAACCATACAATGGCTTCTTCATAATTGCCTTGCCCTCTTAAAGCTTGAGAGTATCTGTACATGTATTTGGAGTCCAATTCACTTTCGTGAAGTCTTAAAGCTTCTCCGTACCACTCTGCAGATTCGGCAGATTTGGAATTGTTATAGTAACAATCGCCAAGCCTTGTCAATACATGGGCGCTACTATCTCCTTTTTTTACAGCTTCTTTGTAAAATTCTTCAGCCTTGGTATAAGCGTAATTTTTATAGAACTTATCGGCGACTCTTACCTGTTGCTTTTGAGCAACCATAAAAGTACTACTGAATGCTAGTAATATTATAAGTAATCTTGATTTCATAACAGGCTATTTTAGAAGTATCTAGGGGATTTAACACGTTGCGTTTTAAATAATTCGAACATTAGTAGAATCTCGTGGGTTCCACTTGTGTAAGGTCTCAAGTCTGAAAGGGGATACCCATAGGCATATCCAATTCGGATTTGCTTAGAGATTTGGAAATCGGCAATACCACTAATTTCTCCAGCTCTTTCGTCGATTCGGTAACCAGCACCCAACCATAATTTTTCATAAAATAGGAAGTTGGCTGTAAAATCGAATGACATTGGGGCACCGTTGGTAGCTTTTAACAACATGGCAGGCTTGAACTTGGTGTTGTCTCCAAGATCGAATACATAACCACCTGTAAGGTAATAGTTGTTACGCTCTACTGCTACGTAGTCAGTTCCGCCAACAGTCCCTTTGTTATAATCGGTGTTTAAAAGTCTTGGGGCAGAAAGTCCAATATACCATCTGTTGGAATGCCAAAGGATTCCCGCACCAAAGTTTGGGCTCCATCTGTTGGATACATCATTGAAGAATGGATCCTGGGCAATACTAGGGTCATTCAACAAAGCCATATCAATATTATAGTGGGTGAAACCAGCTTTTACTCCAAAGGATAATTTGGTGTTCTCTCCAGTGTGGATGCTATACGAGAAATCTCCATATAGATAAGAGAAGTTCTCATACCCCAATTCATCATTGATAAAAGAGAGTCCCAGTCCTATTTTCTCATTTCTAAGAGGGGAGTGGATAGATAGGGTTTGGGTGGTTGGGGCACCCTCTAATCCTACCCATTGGCTCCTATGCAATCCTACGATGCTTAACGTCTCTCTACTCCCTGCATAGGCAGGGTTAATAGAGATCGTGTTGTACATATACTGTGTAAACTGAGGCAATTGTTGTGCAACACCCGTCCAGCAATTGAACAGTATAAAAGCGATTATGTTAAACTTTAATAACTTCATAGGTCAAAATTTATTTAGTTCCTACGTAGATTGGACCTGAGAAAGGTTTTAATCCACTATTCTTTAAATTAATGATATAGTAATATGTTCCTGAAGGGACTTTGTTTGCACCTCCCACAGATGATCTGGATGAAGCACCGTTCCAATCGTTTTGATAGTTGAAGTTCTCATAAATTTTAGCACCCCAACGGTTGAAAACCTGTAACTCAATTGTGAATCCACATTCTTCAACACCCGTTACCGTGAAAAATTCGTTATAACTATCTCCGTTAGGTGTAATAGCTTTTGAAATCTCAACATCTTCTTCACCACAAGGGAATACAACACAATCGTCATGAACAGTTACTGTCACTTCGGTTACGCTAGGACAATCACCTTCTGTGATGGTATATGTGAATATGAAATCTCCTAAGTCTTCTTCAGTAACAATAGTGGTATCGAACCAACTTCCATCTAAAGTTGTATTACCTGAAACTACTTCCCAGGTTCCATTTTCATCCACATCACCACTTAAAAGGCTGAATAGGTCTAGAGGTCCTTCCTCTGTACAAATCGTAGTGTCAGATCCAGAAATGATATTCTCTACGTTCACGTTTACAATTTGCGTGTAAGTAGCTTCATTGCCACAATCATCGCTTACTGTCCAGTTACGAGTAATACTATAGTTTTCCGATCCTTCTTCCGGAGTGATAGACTCGTTGAAGACAACTGAAATATCTGTTGAACAAGCATCCTCGAAGCTCAATTCAGGAGCATCAGGAACTTCAGAACAATTCACATCGATGGATGGATCTAAGTCAACAATTAATTCAGGAGCCGTAGTGTCAACAACACTGATTGTTTGTACCTGAGTTGTTGTGTTTCCACAGTCATCGATTAAAGTCCAAGTTCTTTCAATGGTACTTTCACCTACACAAGACCCTTCGGTAACTTCATCGGTAAAGGTTGCTTCCAACTCAGAAGAACAGTTGTCAGCTTCGTCGGTTACATCACCAGTTAATGTTAAATCACTAGTATCCATATCGCACTCTACAGTTAAATTTTCTGGAACTGTAAATGTTGGTGCCGTAGAATCTTGAATATTGATAGTTTGAACTTGCGTTGTTGTATTTCCACAATCGTCAGTCAATGTCCAAGTTCTAGTAATGATGGATGCGTTGGCACATTCATCTTCGGCAGTTGCATCAGAGAAGGTTGCTTCCAATTCAGCAGAGCAGTTATCAGCCTCATCAGTTACATCACCTGTCAATGCCAAGTCACTAGCATCTTGATCACACTCGATAGTTACGGCAGCTGGTACAGTAAATGTAGGCGCCGTAGTATCTTGAATTGTGATGGTTTGTACTTGTGTAGTTGTGTTTCCACAATCATCGGTTAAAGTCCAGGTTCTTGTAATGATTGATGCATTGGCACATTCACCTTCAGCAGTAGCGTCAGTATAGGTTGCATCTAATTCAGCAGAACAGTTGTCAGCTTCATCAGTTACATCACCAGTTAATGCCAAGTCATTTTCATCTTGATTACATTCAATAGTTACAGCAGCTGGCACAGTAAATGTAGGAGCCGTAGTATCTTGAATTGTGATATTTTGTACCTGAGTCGTTGTGTTTCCACAGTCATCAGTCAATGTCCAAGTTCTTGTGATGATGGAGGCATTGGCACATTCACCTTCCTCAGTAGCATCGGTATAAGTTGCGTCCAATTCAGCAGAACAGTTGTCAGCTTCATCAGTTACATCTCCTGTCAATGCCAAGTCATTTTCATCTTGATCACATTCGATGGTTACGGCAGCAGGTACAGTAAATGTAGGTGCAGTAGTATCTTGGACGGTGATGGTTTGCACTTGAGTCGTTGTGTTTCCACAGTCGTCAGTCAAAGTCCAGGTACGTGTGATAATGGATGCATTTGCACATTCACCTTCAGCAGTAGCATCGGTAAAGGTCGCTTCCAATTCAGTAGAACAGTTATCTGCTTCATCAGTTACCTCACCAGTCAATGCCAAGTCATTTTCATCTTGATCACATTCAATAGATACTGAAGCTGGCACTGTAAATGTAGGTGCAGTAGTATCTTGAATTGTGATGGTTTGAACTTGAGTAGTGGTATTTCCACAGTCGTCAGTCAATGTCCAAGTTCTTGTAATGATAGATGCATTGGCACATTCACCTTCAGCAGTAGCATCGGTAAAGGTCGCTTCCAATTCAGAAGAACAGTTGTCTGCTTCATCAGTTACGTCACCAGTCAATACTAAGTCATTAGCATCTTGATCACATTCAATAGTTACAGAAGCCGGTACAGTGAATGTAGGTGCAGTCGTATCTTGAACAGTGATGGTTTGTACTTGAGTAGTCGTGTTTCCACAGTCATCAGTCAATGTCCAAGTACGAGTAGTGATAGATGCGTTAGCACATTCACCTTCAGTAGTTGCATCAGTAAAGGTTGCTTCCAATTCAGAAGAGCAGTTATCTGCTTCATCGGTTACATCACCTGTTAAAGTAAGGTCTGTAATTTCCTGATCGCATTCCAAAGTAACAGAAGCAGGCACTGTAAATGTTGGAGCAGTAGTGTCAACAATAGTAAAGGATACAGTTGTTGTACTTTCATTTCCACATCCGTCGATGGCTGTAAAGGTTACTTCTGCAGTACCTGTAGCACCACAAGCCTCTGTTAAGGATTCAAAGTTATTAGACCATGTAATAGAAGAACAGTCATCGGTAGCAGTGGCACCTCCATTGGAAGATAACCAAGCTTGAAGTTCAGCATCGTTTCCAGTACCGTCACATTCTACTGTTAAACTTTCTCCACCAGAAATTACTGGAGGTGTTGAGTCTTGAATAGCATATGAAGCCGTTGTAGTGCTTGTGTTTCCACAACTGTCAGTGGCAGTGAAAACAACACTTACAGGAGCAGAACAATCTGAGGTAGCTCCATTATAATTGTTAGTCCAAGTAACTTCTCCACATAGTTCTTCAGCAACAGCACCACCATTACTGTCTAACCAGTTTTGGATAGCATCGTTATTTCCGTTTCCATCACATTCAGCAACGATATCTGAAGCTTCAGTTGTAATGTTAGGAGCAATTGTATCTTCTATACTGAATGTAGCAGTGGTAGTCGCCGTGTTTCCACAAGCATCTGTAGCTGTAAAGGTAACCGTAGCAGCTCCTGTATTTCCACAGGCAGCACTTAATTCAGTAAAGTTATTAGTCCAAGTTACTTCGCTACAATTATCAGTTGCGGAAGCACCTCCGTTAGAGGCTAACCACTCGTTGAAATCTGTTTGGTTTCCTGTACCATCACATTCCACAGTTAAGCTAGTGGCTTCTGTTTCTATGTTTGGCGCAGTAGTATCTTGGATAGAGATTGTTTGCGTTTGTGTTGTTGTATTTCCACAATCGTCGGTCAAAGTCCAAGTACGAGTGATTGTTGAGTCGTTTGCACATTCACCTTCAGTTGTAGCATCGGTGTAAGTTGCATCCAAATCGGCAGTACAGTTGTCCGCTTCATCGGTTACATCACCAGTCAATGTCAAATCTGTAGCATCTTGATCACATTCAAGGGTTGCACTTGCAGGAACTGTAAATGTAGGCGCAGTGGTATCTTGAATGTTGATGGTTTGTACTTGGGTAGTTGTGTTTCCACACTCATCCGTTAAAGTCCAGGTTCTTGTGATGATAGATGCGTTTGCACATTCACCTTCAGCAGTAGTATCGACGAAGGTCGCTTGTAAACCAGTAGAGCAGTTGTCTGCTTCATCGGTAACGTCTCCTGTCAATGCTAAGTCGTTTTCATCTTGATTACATTCAATGGTTACGGCAGCAGGTACAGTAAATGTAGGCGCTGTAGTATCCTGAATAGTGATGGTTTGAGCTTGTGTAGTTGTATTTCCACAGTCATCGGTCAAGGTCCAAGTACGAGTAATGATAGACTCACTGGCACATGCTCCTTGAGCAGTTGCATCTGTATAGCTAGCTTCAATATCAGTAGAACATCCGTCGGTTTCATCTGTTACGTCTCCTGTTAAAGCAAGGTCTGTTGGATCTTGATCACATTCCAAAGTCACTGAGGCAGGAACCGTAAATGTTGGAGCAGTTGTATCTTGAACTGTGAAAGTGGCCGTAGTCGAGCTAGAGTTTCCACAACCGTCAGTAGCTGTAAAGATTACTTCGGCAGAACCAGTAGTTCCACAATTATCGCTTAAGCCATTATAATTGTTCGACCATGCAATTGCAGAACAATCGTCGGTAGCAGTTGCACCTCCAACAGTATCCAACCAGTCCTGGATCGCAGCAGCAATATCGCTACCGTCACATTCCACAGTTACATCAGTAGCTTCAGTAATAACTGGAGCAGTAGTATCTTGAATTGCATAGGAAGCAGATGTGGATACAGCGTTTCCACATTCGTCAGTTGCCGTAAAGGTTACAGTCACTGGAGCAGAACAATCAGAGTTTGCTCCATCGTAATCGTTGGTCCAAGTTACCTCACCACAATTGTCTGAAGCAGTTGCTCCACCATTGTTGGCTAACCAGTTTTCGATAGCTCCGTTGTTTCCAGAACCGTCACACTCGGCAACGATATTAGAAGGAGTCGTTTCAATAACTGGCGCAGTAGTATCTTGGATAGAGATTGTTTGAATTTGCGTTGTAGTGTTTCCACAAGCATCAACCAAAGTCCAAGTACGAGTGATTGTAGACTCGTTTGCACATTCACCTTCAGTTGTGGCATCCGTATAAGTAGCTTCCAAATCAGCAGAACAGTTGTCTGCTTCATCGGTTACATCACCAGTCAATGCCAAATCTGTAGTATCTTGATCACATTCAAGGGTTACACCAGCTGGTACAGTAAATGTAGGCGCAGTAGTATCTTGAATGGTGATTGTCTGAACTTCTGTAGCAGTGTTTCCACACTCATCCGTTAAAGTCCAAGTACGTGTGATGATAGTTTCATTAGCACAAGCTCCTTGAGCAGTAACATCGGCGAAGGTAGCTTGTAAACCAGTAGAACAGTTGTCCGCTTCATCGGTAACATCGCCTGTCAATACCAAGTCGTTTTCATCTTGATCACATTCAATGGTTACGGCAGCAGGTACAGTAAATGTAGGTGCCGTGGTATCTTCAATGGTGATGGTTTGAACTTGAGTAGTGGTATTTCCACAGTCATCGGTCAAAGTCCAAGTACGTGTAATGATAGCCTCATTGGCACATGCACCTTGGGCAGTTGCATCTGTATATGTAGCTTCCAATTCAGCTGAACATTCGTCGTTTTCATCTGTTACGTCTCCTGTTAAAGCCAAGTCTGTTGGATCTTGATCACATTCCAAAGAAACTGAAGCAGGTACAGTAAACGTAGGAGCAGTTGTATCTTGAACTGTGAAAGTGGCCGTTGTCGAGCTAGAGTTTCCACATCCGTCAGTTGCTGTAAAGATCACTTCGGCAGAACCAGTAGTTCCACAACTATCGCTTAAGCCATTATAATTGTTCGACCATGCAATTGCAGAACAATCGTCGGTAGCAGTTGCACCTCCAAAAGTATCCAACCAGTCCTGGATCGCAGCAGCAATATCGCTACCGTCACACTCCACAGTTACATCAGAAGCTTCAGTAATAACTGGAGCCGTAGTATCCTGAATTGCATAGGAAGCAGAGGTAGATACAGCATTTCCACATGCGTCAGTTGCCGTAAAGGTTACAGTCACTGGTGCCGAACAATCGGAGTTCGCTCCATCGTAATCGTTTGTCCAAGTTACCTCACCACAATTGTCCGAAGCAGTTGCTCCACCATTGTCAGCTAACCAGTTTTCGATAGCTCCGTTGTTTCCAGAACCGTCACACTCAGCAACGATGTCAGAAGGAGTGGTTTCAATAACTGGCGCAGTAGTATCTTGGATAGAGATTGTTTGCGTTTGTGTTGTTGTGTTGCCACAAGCATCAACCAATGTCCAGGTACGAGTGATTGTAGACTCATTGGCACATTCACCTTCAGTTGTGGCATCCGTATAAGTAGCTTCCAAATCAGCAGAACAGTTATCTGCTTCATCAGTTACATCACCAGTCAATGTCAAATCTGTAGCATCTTGGTCACATTCAAGGGTTACACTAGCTGGCACAGTAAATGTAGGTGCCGTAGTATCCTGGATGGTGATGGTTTGGTCTTGAGTTGTAGTGTTTCCACAGTCATCGGTCAAAGTCCAAGTACGCGTGATTATAGTCTCATTGGCACAAGCTCCCTGAGCAGTGGCATCGGCAAAAGTAGCTTCCAAATCAGTAGAACAGTTGTCAGCTTCATCGGTAACATCGCCTGTCAATACCAAGTCGTTTTCATTTTGATCACATTCAATGGTTACAGCAGCAGGTACAGTAAATGTAGGCGCAGTCGTATCCTGAATTGAGATGGTTTGAACTTGCGTAGTTGTATTTCCACAGTCATCGGTCAATGTCCAAGTACGTGTAATGATAGACTCATTGGCACATGCTCCTTGAGCAGTTGCATCTGTATAGGTAGCTTCAATATCAGTAGAACATCCGTCGGTTTCATCTGTTACGTCTCCTGTTAAAACAAGGTCCGTTGGATCTTGATCACATTCCAAAGTCACTGAGGCAGGAACCGTAAATGTTGGATCCGTTGTGTCTTCAATAGTAAAGGAAGCACTTGTAGTTACAGAATTACCACAACCATCTTCCGCAGTAAAGGTTACTGTTCGTGTTCCAGTTAGGCCACAGTCATCACTTAAAGCGCCTTCTTCATAAGACCAAGACACAGTTCCACAAGAATCAGAAGCAGATGCACCTCCATTAGAATCTAACCAAGCTGTGTATTCGGCAAGGTTTCCAGTTCCATCGCATTCAACTGTAAAATCAGAAGCAGGAGTATCAATAGTAGGTGCTATCAAGTCCAATATCGTAAACAGGGCTGTAGTGCTAGTTGAATTTCCACATTCGTCAGTTGCAGTAAATGTTACCAGAGCCAATCCTGTTTCTCCACAACCATTTGATAATCCTGTGAAGTTGTCGGTCCAAGTAATGTTAGAGCAATTATCTGAAGCCATAGCTCCGGCATGTGTATCCAACCAAGCTTCTAGTTCGTCTGTATTCCCAGCACCGTTACATTGTACGGTTTGATCTGCGGCTACAGTACTCATTATTGGATTTGTAGTATCTTCAATAGTAAAGGTTGCCGATGTGGTGGAAGTGTTACCACAATCATCGGTAGCTGTAAAAGTTACTGTAGCAGAACCAGTAGCTCCACAATCATCGCTAAGAGCAGTAAAATCGTTACTCCAAGTAACGCTACCACAAGTATCTGAAGATGCAGCGCCACCAGCAGTACTCAACCAGTTGTTCAATTCAGCAGTATTTCCAGAACCGTCACATTCAACGGTAAGGTCTGCAGCAGCTGTATCAATTGTAGGATCTGTTGTGTCCTCAATAGTAAAGGTCGCAGAAGTTGTTGCTATGTTTCCACAATCATCTGTAGCAGTAAAAATTACTGTAGCAGAACCTGTAGCTCCACAATCATCACTTAAGGAAGAATAATCGTTAGTCCAAGTAACGTCACCACAAGTATCAGAGGCTGCAGCACCACCAAAAGAGCTTAACCAAGTTGATAAATCTATAGTGTTTCCACTTCCATCACATTCCACGGTAAGGTTTGCAGCCGCAGTGTCAATGCTAGGAGGAGTGGTGTCTTCAATAGTGAACGTAGCAGCAGTTGAAGTTGAATTTCCACAAGTATCAGCGGCTGTAAAAGTAACTGTTACAGACCCTGTGTTTCCACAGTCATCACTTAAAGTACCGTAATCATTACTCCAAGTAATCGTAGAACAATTATCTGTAGCTACAGCACCACCGTTGGCATCTAACCAAGTATTCAAGGCTGTTGTAGTATCACTACCACATTCAGCAGTGGCATCGGCAGCAGCAGTTCCAATTATTGGATCTGTGGTATCTTCAATCGTTATTGTTTGCGTATCAGAACTAGAAAGCCCACAATCATCTGTGATAGTAAAAGTTCTAGTAACCACCACAGGACAAGTACCAGAAGCACTGTCTTGATAAGTGATTTCATTTACATTATTTTCCGTGAAAGTTCCTCCTTCTGCCAAGAAAATTAACTGAGAAATAGTTTGAGGTGTTTCACTATAAGCCAATGATGTTAAGTTGTCATTGGTAACATCTGCAGCAACACAACCTTCAACTTGTACATCTGAAGGAGCGTTGGTTACAGGAGGTGTATTATCGTCAACCGAAATTGTAATGTCCTCACTAATAGAACATGAATTAGCATCGGTAACAGTAACCGTATAGGTGCCCGAAGGTAAATTAACGAACATTCCAGATTGGAAACTTCCCTCTTGAGGGCTAATACTATAAGTATAAGGAGCAGTTCCACCTGAAACTCCAGAAGGAGTGATGGTTCCTGTGTTTCCACCAGTACATTCAATGTTAGTAGCACTTAGGGTCAATCCTGTAAGTAGTGGTGATACAGTTACAGTATCTGTATGAACGTCGGAATCTCCATCAATATCAAAAACTGTTAAAGTAACAGTATAGTTCCCTGGGCCTCCATATGTGTGTGATGGATTGGCTTCTGTAGAAGTACTCCCATCTCCAAAATTCCAAGAATAAGTATAACCACCTTGTAGATTTCCACCGGTGGTAATATTTGTAAATGCAACTGTATAAGCATCACAATTTTGAGTATAAGTAAAGTTGGTGATCAGTGGCGCATTTACAATAAATCCAGGAGGATTAGAATAACATTTTGAAGGGTTTTCACCACAAGCTTGGTTGGCATTGGACTGCCATGCCATATAAAAGTTAACCAATTCTACTTGGTCACCACAATTCCAAGTTAATTCATATACCGGAAGGTTTTGTTCCACTGGAATAGGGGTAGAATCGTATAAACATTGCGTTACCGTTGAGGAGGTTACGCCGTTAATAACAACATCAAAGTTCATAAATAAGCTGTATCTATCAGCATTTGTGTTTGCATCAAAATACGCATATATATATGCTGTTTGAGGCGTCCCTGGAATACAGTCGTTGTCTAATGGGTTTCCACTTGCATCGGCAAGGTAGAAATTGGTTAGGGTAAAGTCGTTAGCATTACATCCGTCCAAGGCTCTACTGGCATCGTCCAAAGTAGTACTAGAGGTACTGAATGTTGTTAGGGGAGTATCCAAACTAATTCTATTGATAGTCCTTCTTTGGGGCCTTACCTGTGCAATTGCAAAGCTTTGAATAAGTACTATTAATAGAACTAGGGAATTTCTATACATAAGTCTATGTGTATTTGTTTTCATAAGCCCTAATTTTTAGTTGTAGGATTAATTAGTAAGAACTAATTATATTTCGTTTATTTAATTGTTTAGATTTCAATTGCCTTTCACTTTTGCGTAAGGGGTTACTTTGTTTGATTGATGAAATTTTTAATCCCATTTAAGTTGATTTGTTAATTAATTATATTTAATGGCCCAATAGGGGCTTTGTTCTTACAAAATAAACACGGCATTTTTTAGTGTTAAACGACTAAAACTAATACTGTTAAAATGTGTTGAGGGAAGTGCACTAGAAAATAGTGCGTAATAGATGGATAAATTAATATGTTGTTGATTTGGGGCCATTTACATTAATTTTACAGAACAAAGCAACTCATTAATCAAATCTTGAACAAAAATAAATGTTAAAGGCACTAAAATAATCGTTAAAACGATGATAAACAACACTTTGTCGATAAAAAACGCATTTAATCGAGTAAAAAATGAAAGAAATAGTATTTATAAGACATGCGAAATCCTCTTGGGATGGGGGGGTTAGCGATTTAGACCGTCCTTTAAGCTCTAGGGGGATTACTGACATAAAATTAGTGTCAAGCCACTATAAATCTTATAATTATATGCCGGATATGGTGTTTTCCAGTCCTGCAAATAGGGCCTTAACGACGTGTAAAGGAGTAATGGACTACTTGAATTTACCAAAAAACAAGCTGAAAATTGTTGACGATTTGTATGATTTTGGGGGAGAAAAAGTGATGAATTTCATACTATCGATAAACGACAACTCCATTAATAAAATTATGATCTTTGGACATAACCACGCCCTTACATCCATTGTTAATGATCTGGGTGATCAATTTATTGGCAATTTGCCCACTTGTGGCTTGGTGAAAATCGACTTTTTTGCAGAGGATTGGAAGTACATTACAAAGGGACATACAGATGTCATGATTTTTCCAAGAGATTTAAGACCATGATTTATTAGCAGGCAAAATTAAAGAGATAGGATCTTTAATTATACAAAGTCAAAATATAATGTAAATATCACATGTTACGGACTTACTAAAAGTTAAATAGAATATATTTGTGTAAACAAATAATGATGACCAATATTACTGTAAAGGATAAAAATATATATGTAAATAGGGAGTTGAGTTGGCTTCAGTTTAATGCAAGGGTTTTGCAGGAAGCTGCAGATGAATCTGTTCCTATGATTGAGCGATTACGTTTCTTGGGAATTTTCTCCAATAATTTGGATGAGTTCTTTAAGGTGCGATACGCAACGGTAAAACGAATTGATGAAGCGGGTAAGGCTGCAAAAAGTGAGTTGGGAGGTATCAAAGCCAGTGAACTGCTAGAAAAGATTACCCAAGTAGTGATTAGGCAGCAAAGTGAAAGTTTGGAGATTCTACAGAACATCCATAAGAAGCTTGAAGATTACGATATTTATATCATCAAGGAAACTCAAATCACACCCAAACAACATGAGTTTATTAAGGGATATTTTCTTCAGCATGTAAGTCCAGCTTTAGTAACCATTATTCTTAATGATTCAGTGGAATTGCCAATGCTAAAGGATAGTGCTGCTTATTTGGCCGTGAAGATGATTTTGGAGAATGATGAAAAACAGTTTGCCTTAATTGAAATTCCAAAATCGATAGAACGCTTTGTGGTTCTGCCAAAACAGGATGACAAGGATTATATCATCATTTTGGATGATCTATTGAGATATTGTTTGGATGATATTTTTAATATTTTCGATTACAAGAGTATTTCTACGCACATGATCAAGATTACCAGGGATGGTGAACTTGATTTTGATAGTGACTTGAGTAAAAGTTTTATTGATAAAATTTCCGATAGTGTAAAGCACCGTCAGATTGGGGATCCAGTAAGGTTTGTCTACGACAAGACCATTGATAAGGAAACCTTAAAATATCTGTTGGACAAAATGGGAATTGATTCCAAGGATAGTGTTATTCCTGGAGGTCGCTATCACAATAGGAGAGATTATATGGATTTCCCAAGTTTGGGACGAACGGATTTACTTTATGACAAAATCAAGGCTTTACCTATTAAAGGCTTGAGTTTGGAGAGTAGCATTTTTGAAAATATTGCCAAGCGTGATTATTTATTGTATACGCCATATCACACATTTTCTTATGTGGTGAAGTTTTTAAGGGAGGCCGCGTTGGATCCAAAGGTAAAAACCATCAACATTACCATTTATAGATTGGCGCAAATTTCACATGTGGCCAGTTCCTTGATCAATGCGGCTAAAAATGGTAAAAAGGTAACCGTTTCCATTGAAATTCAAGCCCGATTTGATGAAGCTGCCAATATTGCCTATGCCGAGCAGATGCAGGACGAAGGTGTTAATTTGTTGTTCGGAGTAGCGGGGTTGAAAGTGCACAGTAAAATGTGTGTGATAGAGCGTGAGGAAGATCATAAGCTAAAGCGTTATGGTTTTATTAGTACAGGAAACTTCAATGAATCTACCGCGAAGATTTATACAGATTTCACTTTGTTTACTGCCGATCAAAAGATATTGAAAGACCTGAACAAAGTATTCAACTTCTTTGAAATCAACTATAAAATATTTAGGTACAAGCATATCATTACATCGCCACATTATACAAAGTCGAAGTTCTTTAAGCTAATTGATAATGAAATTGACAATGTAAAAGCAGGAAAACCGGCCTACATCAAACTTAAAATGAACAGCATTTCAAGTTATGCTATGGTGGATAAACTTTACGAAGCAAGTAGGGCTGGTGTGAAAATTCAAATGATTGTACGCGGCCTTTGTTGTTTGGTTCCAGGAATACCAGGTATGAGCGAAAACATTGAGGTGATTAGTATTGTCGATAAGTTTTTGGAACATACCCGCTTGTACGTGTTCTGTAATGATGGTGATACAAAAGTGTATATTTCTTCTGCCGACTGGATGACAAGAAACATTGAAAATAGAGTGGAAGTCACTTGTCCTATCTATGATGATGCCATCAAGCAAGAGCTCTTGGATGTGTTTGATATTTGTTGGAATGACAATGTGAAGGCAAGAATTTTAGATGAGTTTCAGGATAACAAGTACAAACGAAACGATAAACCTAAAGTGAGAGCCCAATTTGCTACATACGACTATTATTTAAAAAAATTAGAGAATTAAATGCTTTCAATTAAAAAATATGCGGCCATCGATATAGGTTCCAATGCTGTTAGGTTGCTCATTTCAAATATTATAGAACAAAAAGGAAAGCCTACACGTTTTAAGAAAAACTCGTTGGTAAGGGTGCCAATCCGTTTGGGAGCAGATGTGTTTTTAAAGCAAAAAATTTCAAAGGAAAACGAGCGCCGTATGTTGGATACCATGACCGCGTTTCGGTTGTTGATGAAATCCCATAAAGTAGTTGCCTATAAAGCTTGTGCCACTTCGGCCATGCGTGAGGCAGAAAATGGTAGTAAAGTAGCTAAATTAATTTCTGAACAAGCCCAAATTGATATTGATATTATTGATGGAGAAGAAGAAGCAGCCATTATCGCGGCTACTGATTTGCATAGTTACATCGATGAAAGCAAAACCTATCTGTATGTGGATGTAGGAGGGGGAAGTACCGAATTTTCTGTGATTCATCTTGGAGAAAAAGTAGAATCCAAATCATTCAAAATTGGGACGGTTAGGTTATTAAACGATATCGTTAATAAAGAAACTTGGCAAGAACTGGAATCTTGGATTAAAGAACATACAAGGGAATACGACAAATTGGATTTAATAGGATCTGGGGGGAACATTAATAAAATCTTCAAAATTTCAGGAAAGGCCATGGGGAAACCATTAACCTATTTCTACCTGTCTTCCTATTATGATAAGTTGCAGACTTATTCCTATGAAGAAAGAATTACCGAATTGGACCTTAACCAGGACAGGGCCGATGTAATTATTCCTGCAACCCGTATCTATTTATCTGCCATGAAATGGAGTGGCGCAAAGGATATTTATGTGCCTAAAATTGGACTTTCTGACGGAATAATTAAAAGTATGTACTATAAAACCGTTTCTAGTTCTCTTTTGGAATAAGAATGAACACTTTATCTTATTTTTTTAGTTACATATCTAATATTTAACAGTTATTTGTTAATTCCATTTATATTCGAGCACTCAAATCATTCAAACTATGAAGACAATTTTTACTAGTTTATTGGTAGTGTTGTTCGTGACACTTGGATATTCTCAAGAAGTTAAATATGGTGTAAGAGCCGGTTTAACCATTTCAAATTTAGATTATAAAGACACCCCAATAGTAAGAAATCCACACAGAAACGGATTTTTGTTTGGGGTTCATGCAGACATCGGTTTAACCGAACAGTTCTCTATAATGCCGGAACTACAGTTTTCGCCGGAAGGTGCCGGAGTTGAAGATTTTGCCAATGATTACCTTAATTTACCAGTACTTTTCAAGTATGCCATGTTTGATGGTAGGGTAGCGCTTGGTGTAGGTCCTCAAGCTGGACTGAAAATTCACAAAGAAGGTGATGGTTTTAAAAACTTTGTGTTTTCTGGTGTAGGAATTATAGAGTTTAAGGTGTGTGAAGACTGGTACGTAGATGCCAGATATAACTATGGTTTTTCAAATGTTTTTGATGACGATTTAAGCCCCGAAGCAACAAACAATGTCATTCAAATTGGTGTTAACTTTAGAGTGTTTTAGGTAAGGCTATTAATCGTTTTTTTTTATAAAATGGTATCATCCCAATTAGCAAAGTCAAGCTTTGTAATTGGGATTTTTTATGTTCAAGTTTTAACCGTGGATCGTTTCCTTTTTACCTAAATCTCTCATGATTTCGGCTTCATAATCCAATAAATCCTGCCACTTTTTGTCCACTTCCTTTCGGTCTCCATACTGTCTGGCAAAACCTAAAAACATGGTGTAGTGGTTGGCTTCGCTTACCATAAGTTTTCTATAAAATTCTGCTAGTTCCTTATCTTCCAACTCTTCTGAAAGCAGTCTGAAACGTTCACAACTTCTAGCTTCAATTAAAGCCGCATAAAGCAATCGGTTAACCAACTGGGTTGTTCTACTGCCTCCTTTTGGAAAGAATTTCATCAAGGCGATTACGTAGTCGTCTTTTCGGTCACGACCCAAGGTCCAACCGCGCTCCAAAATTTTATCGTGGACCATTTTAAAATGGCTGATTTCTTCTTTCACCAAAGCTACCATTTCCTGAACCAATTCGGTGTATTCCGGAAATCCAACTATAAGTGAAATGGCGGTACTGGTTGCCTTTTGCTCACAGAATGCATGGTCTGTAAGGATGTCTTCAATATTCTTTTCAACAATATTGACCCAACGTGGGTCTGTAGGGAGTTTTAAGCCTAACATCTGTTTAACTATTTTGTTCCTTTAAAAATGTGTTTTGTTTGCCATTGTGGTCAATGGTCATTTCATAAACTCTATAGGCCTGCGTTTGGGGATCGATAAAGGTAATTTCTAAATTCACCCAACCTAAACCAGAAGTTTCCTGATTTACCCAAACATGCTCCAAAGTAGCATTGTTCCAAAACGATGAATTGTCTTTGTTTTGGAATTGATGGGCATTAATGGTAGTGGTATATATTTTTTGATTGGCATTATAAACTGCAATTTCCGATTCAAATGCTCGGTGGTATTGAATGTCTTTATTGTTACCAATAGTTTTTTTGTGCTGAATTACCTCTTGGTCCATCAAACTGTAATTTTTGATGTTTATCCATAGGCTATTGGACATTATGGTGTCTGTTTCAACTTCAGTATATTCTTTTGGATAAAAGCTGATAAGCTCTAAAGGCGTTTGCTTTTGGTTGAATTCTGAAATGGATTGTTGCAAGGACTCCCTTGAGCTTTGGCGTCCGTCGCAACTTGTAAGAACCATTGCTGAGAGCGTGAAAAGTAACAAAATGTATTTCATGATAGTCTATATATCAAGTCCAAAAATACTTCTTAAAAGTTCAATATTAGGGTTTTTTTCCTTAAGTTTTTCATATTGATCTTCAGGGGTAAAAGCATATTGCTTTACAGTTTCCTCATTAACGACAATATCCAATCTTAGGTCGAAGTTTTTGAGCCTATTTTTGAGATATTCCATCAATGGGTTTTGGGCACGTTCCAATTCTACTTTTAAAGTTGAATTAGGAAATTCTAATCCAATAGAGGTACCATTCAATTTTGGGGTGTTCATCTCCAGGATGGATGCCATAATCTTTTCTCCTTTGGACTCAAGTTTTTCAATGTAGGAATTCCATGCATTCATAAATTCCTCTGGGGTAAATTCCTCTGTAGGGAGGTCGGTTGGGTCTACAACAACATCTTGTTGTTTTATGGAGTGTTCCCGTTTGGCGCGGATACTTTTTAGGGAAAGGCCAGAGGTTCTACCTTGTTGGGATTCTCTTTTGGCAATAATCGCTTCTGTAGTAAGTGCCTCTTTGGCTGCTGACTTTTTAACTTCTTCAGCAGTGGAATTAGTTTGTGGAGAAGCTGTTTTTTGAACTGCTGCAGGTTTAGGAACTGAAACAGGTATTGGGGTAATGCCTTTCTTTTTGAAATAAGAAGGCGGAATTATGTAACGTCTGCTATTTTTTTTTTCTCCATCAAAAGTGATAGAGGCAAGCTGCATAAGGCATAATTCAACGAGCAAGCGTTGATTTTTGCTGCTTTTGTATTTCAGGTCACAGTCGTTGGCAAGTTCTATGCTCTTCAACAGGAAATCCTGAGGGGCCTTTTGAGCTTGTTCCAAATATTTTTGGGAAGCATCTTCACCAACTTCTAAAAGCTCTACTGTTTTTGGATTTTTACATACCAATAAGTTTCTAAAATGTGAAGCTAAACCAGCAATGTAGTGATGGCCATCAAAACCTTTACCTAAAATGATATTGAACTGGATTAGTAAATCTGGAATTTTGTTTTCCAGAATCAAATCGGTACTGGTTAAGTAGGTTTCGTAATCCAGAACATTCAAGTTCTCAGTTACGGCTTGACGCGTTAGGTTCTTTCCTGAAAAACTTACGACCCTGTCAAAAATGGAAAGGGCATCACGCATAGCGCCATCAGCCTTTTGGGCAATGATGTGCAGAGCATCGTCTTCGGCAGTTACACCTTGTTCTTCGGCAATATATTTTAGATGCTCCTTGGCATCTTTAACCGTAATGCGTTTAAAGTCAAAAATTTGACAACGAGATAAAATCGTTGGAATGATTTTATGTTTTTCAGTAGTTGCCAAAATAAAGATACAGTGCTTAGGAGGCTCTTCCAGGGTTTTCAAAAACGCATTGAAAGCGGCCTGTGAGAGCATGTGCACCTCGTCGATGATATAGACTTTGTATTTTCCAACCTGCGGTGGTATTCTAACCTGATCCGTAAGGTTTCTAATATCGTCTACCGAGTTGTTGGAAGCGGCATCCAGCTCAAAAATGTTGAAAGCAAAATCTTCATCTTCACTTTCGTTGCCGTCACTGTTGATCATTTTTGCCAAAATACGGGCGCAAGTGGTCTTTCCAACCCCTCTAGGCCCCGTAAATAGTAAGGCTTGAGCCAAATGGTTATTTTCAATGGCATTGAGCAAAGTATTGGTAATAGCTTGCTGACCTACAACATCTTTGAAGATTTGAGGTCTGTATTTTCGAGCTGATACGATGAAATGTTCCATTGAAAAAACTTAGAACAACAAAATTAAAAATTCAATTGTAAATAGGGAATTATGAGGTCAAATTTTGACAGGAGTTATCAACAACTTATTAGGGCGAATAGCAGTTGTCCTTAGGTGATGCGAAATAAAATGACTAAAAAGGCATGGAAATTAGAATATGTTATTTGTAAATTTGCACCCAAGTAAATCACCTTATCGAACCAATTTATTGGTTAGGAAAGTCCGAACACCGTAGTGCAGTATAGTGGTTAATGGCCACCAGTCGTGAGGCTAGGAATAGTGCAACAGAAAGGATGTACAGGTAATGCTGTAGTGAAATCATGTAAACTCTATACGGTGCAATGTCATGTATACCAACGTTTGAGGGCGGCACGTTCGATGTTGGAGGGTAGGCAGCTAAAGTGTGCTGGTAACAGTACACTCAGATAAATGATAAGGGCTCCATTCGGAGTACAGAATTCGGCTTATAGATTTACTTGCTTAAAACAGGCCCATTTTTTAATGGGCTTTGTTTTTTCTCAATAATTGAGGTTTTTAAGTTTATTCCTCTTCGGAAAGATCTTCTGCTTCTATTTCAAAAAAACTGAATACACATCCTCCGTAATTTTTGGAATAGGCATAGTGTTCCATACTGGATAAGTCAGTTTCTTTGGAATGTTCTACAATTAAAACTCCATCTTCATCCAACAAATTATTTTGGAATACCAAATTAGGAATGGTTTCGAACTGTTCTTGAGTAAAGCCATAAGGAGGATCGGCAAAAATAACAGTGGCTTTTGTTTTGGAACTTTCCAAATACTTGAAAACGTCACTTTTTATAGTGGAGATGGGCATATCGAAAGCTTCGGACGTTTCATTGATAAATTTGATACATCCAAAATTTTGGTCTACAGCCGTAATCTGTTCGGTCCCACGTGAGGCAAACTCATAACTGATACTTCCAGTTCCCGAAAACAAATCGATCACTGAAATTTCATCAAAGTAATACAGGTTGTTAAGAATGTTGAACAAGGCCTCCTTAGCCAAATCGGTAGTTGGGCGAACAGGGAGTTTTTTGGGAGGGGTGATACGTCTTCCTTTGTATTGTCCAGAAATAATGCGCATTACTTAAAACTGTTTAAAAGAACATAATTGTTGTGGGCTGTCTTAGGTTCTTCGATAAAATTAAATTTATGATGAGGCATGACAAACTCTACATTTCGTATAAAGGTATATACAATTTGGTACAGGTCGTCTCCTTCGGTAATGGTTCCCATTAACTTCAACTTTAAGGTTTCGGGATCCATTTTTAATTGTTCTATGGTAAATAGAATGTAGTAAATAAAGTCTTCCTTGGTGATGTATTCAAAAGTATTATACAGTACCAAATTGTAATCTTTTACAACAACTATTTCAAAATTGTGTTCGTTTACATTTACATAAATGTTGGGAACATTAGAAAGCGGTTGGTGCTTCAGGATGTGCTCTATTAAAACAGTAGAGGCATGTTTGTATTCAAAAGAACCAAATCTGTCAAACATGAAATTGTTGACATTTACCAAAGGGACATAAACATTCACCGAATCGTTAAACGGAATTTCATCAAATGAAATATAATCGGTGGTTAGTATTTTGGCATTGAACTTTAGGTAATCTGCACAATGAGCTTCATCAAACAACGGTTTTGGCACCAAACAAGACAATTCGTTTTGGTAAATGAGAAGCACCTCGCTAAAGGTTTGGTCATAAACCGCGCCATCTTCCAAAGTGGCGATGATGCGTTCCAGAATGTCAAATGGCGTTAGCTTTTTGTCGAAAGGAACGTGCTGAAGATGTCCAACGGTATTTGTGGACCTATTTAAAATACAAAAAGAAAGTCCACTCAAACTAATTTGAATGGACAGCTCCTTAATATCGATTTGATGCAATTTCTTACTCGTTTGAATAATTTTTAGGCCAGTTTCCATTAGTGTTAATTTCGCTCATGGAACCTACTTTAAGCGCAGGACCATTTACATCGTCCACAGAAATCACTTCATTTTCTTTAGCTACCAAATTAGGATCTTGGTCAAAAAGAATCACGTCTTTCAAAACAGATGCTTCAAATACCGGAATTTCATCTAAGGTACCTGCCTTAAGTTCAAATTTAGCATCTGGCTTACCTACAGGTAAGTTCATCATAGTTTTGTAACGCGTGTCTGCTCCAAAAAGAGAATCTTTCACAGGAACAAAATCCAAAGTGTCAATGATAACAATATCTTTTCTCATTTCAACACCACCAAAACGCTTGGTAAGCTCTTCGTCGATAACACTTGAATCTCTACGTTGAGTAATGGTAAATTGAGCTGTATCAATGAACTTTACTAAATTGTCAAAGTTATCAGTAAATTTACCTGTAACCGTTTTGTGGGCTAACTCGGCATCTCTAATATCTTTCAATTTTTCGATTACTGCCGCATAGCGCTTCTTTTTAAGTTGGTTGAATTGGATTTCGCCGTAAACCGACATAAATGTTGAATATGCCAAGAATCCGATAAGTACCCATAAGGCGATGTTGATTAAAGGTTTAACCTTTTTTGGAACAAATTTATCAATCAACCATACGATTCCTATCGTACCTAGAATAATAATTACAACAGCAATAATTATTGTTAACATAGTTAGTTATTTTTATTTTATTAAAGGTGATACGCAAATCTACAACTTTTTTTTATTCACGAAAACCAATGCAAATAAAATTCAATTAAAAAAGAAAGATATGAAATTTGTTTCACATTATTAGGGTTTAATTTTATTAACTAATGCCACATTGCTCTATTATATATATAGTATCTTGCGAAAAATTCAATTTTAACAGATAAATGACCGCCTCCGATTTCTATAAACTCATCAAACAGAAGTTCCCTTTTGAACCTACATTAAAACAGAATGCCGTTTTAATACAGTTGTCTGAGTTTATTTTCGACAAATCGCCCAATGCCCTATACCTGTTGAAAGGATTTGCCGGAACTGGAAAAACGAGTATCATAGGGACGATTGTTTCCAATCTTTGGGAAGCCAAAAAAAGTGCGGTATTAATGGCGCCTACGGGAAGGGCAGCCAAAGTAATTTCCAATTATTCGGGGAAGGAGGCCTTTACCATTCACAAAAAGATCTACTTTCCGAAGAAAGAAAAGGGAGGAGGAGTGAAATTTGTACTTCAGCCGAACAAACATCGCAATACCATATTTATTGTTGATGAAGCTTCCATGATTCCGGATACTCCGGGAGAATCCAAATTGATGGAAAATGGCTCGTTGCTTGACGATTTAATGCAATATGTATATTCAGGCCACCAATGCAAATTATTACTAATCGGGGACAAAGCACAGTTACCTCCAGTAAAATCCGATTTGAGTCCTGCCTTGGATGGACAACGTTTGGACCTTAATTATAATAAAAAGGTTTCCAGTATTGAATTGGATGAAGTAATGCGTCAGGGGCAAGAATCGGGTATTTTATGGAATGCCACCAGAATCCGTGAAATTTTGGAGGAACACTTTTATGACGGATTTAAATTCAATCTTCACGGCTTTAATGATATTATAAGATTGGTCGATGGGCATGAAATTATGGATGCCATCAATGATGCCTATAGCGAAAGAGGCCATGAGGAAACTACTATTATAGTAAGGAGTAACAAACGCGCCAATTTGTACAATCAGCAAATTAGAAACCGCATTCTATTTAGAGAAAATGAATTGTCTGCAGGTGACTATTTAATGGTGGTGAAGAATAATTATTTCTGGATCAAACCCACTACCGAAGCGGGCTTTATTGCCAATGGAGATATTATAGAGGTCTTGGAGATTTTCAGTATCAAAGAGCTCTATGGATTTAGGTTTGCCGAGGTTAAGGTGAAAATGGTAGATTATCCAAGGATGCAACCTTTTGAAACGGTATTAATGTTGGATACTATTGAAGCGGAAACCCCTTCATTGACCTATGAAGATTCCAATAGGTTATACCAAGAAGTTCAAAAAGATTACGAAAATGAAACTTCCAATTACCGCAAATTTTTACAGATTAAGGGCAATAGTTTTTTTAATGCACTTCAAGTGAAGTTTTCCTATGCCATCACCTGTCATAAATCTCAAGGAGGGCAGTGGGATACGGTATTTGTAGAGCAACCGTATTTGCCAAATGGCATTGATAGGGACTATATGAGATGGTTGTATACAGCCGTTACAAGAGCCAAAGAAAAGTTGTATCTTATCGGTTTTAAGGACGAAAGCTTTGAAGCCTAGTTTTTAGATGAAATTACAAGCGAATTTTCATTATGGCATTGGAAACACTTATAGGTATATGCCTTGGTATAGGTTTATCGGCATCCGTTGGATTTCGCGTGTTTTTGCCGCTTTTTGCCTTGAGTTTGGTAACCCATTATGGTTTATGGGAGGTCAATGAGGCTTGGCAATGGGTAGGGGGCACAACGGCTTTGGTTACGTTGGGTATTGCCACTTTGGTCGAAATTATTGCTTATTACATTCCTTTTATAGATAATTTGTTGGATACCATTGCGATACCTTTGGCGGGTATTGCAGGAACCTTGGTAGTAGTGGTAACGGCTACCAATTTAGATCCAGTGGTGATGTGGTCTCTGGCCATTATCGCAGGAGGAGGGACGGCTGCTGCCATTAAAAGTGGCGCTTCGGCTACAAGGGCAACCTCTTCGGTTTCTACAGCAGGATTAGGCAATCCGATAGTATCAACCATAGAAACAGGCACATCGGCAGTTATGTCTGCTATGTCAGTTTTTCTGCCTGTATTGGCTTTCATTTTGACCCTTATCATGTTATATGTCTTTTTCAGGATTTACAAAAAGATTAAAGCTCCCAAATCTTAAAATCATTCAAAAAGTTTTATTTTTGAACTGAAATATATCAGTTGATATGAAAATAATTTCCATGATTCCGGCACGTTATAGTGCCTCTAGATTTCCTGCTAAACTAATGCAGGATTTGGCCGGTAAAACGGTAATCCTTAGAACTTACGAAGCTACGGTGGCCACACAATTGTTTGACGATGTGTATGTGGTAACTGATAGCGATATCATTTATAATGAAATTGTAAGCCACGGAGGGAAAGCCATAATGAGCCAAAAGGAACATCAATCCGGTAGCGACAGGATAGCTGAGGCGGTAGCGGGTTTGGATGTGGATATTGTGGTAAACGTGCAGGGAGATGAACCTTTTACCGAAAGGGCGAGTCTGCAAAAAGTGATTGAAGTATTTAAAGAGGACCCAAACAAGGACATCGATTTGGCCTCGTTAATGGTGGAAATCAAGGATTGGGACGAAATTAGCAATCCAAATACAGTAAAAGTTATTGTAGACCAGCAGAATTTTGCCCTGTATTTTTCAAGAAGTCCTATTCCGTATCCAAGAGATAAGGAAGCGGGTGCAAGATATTTCAAGCATAAAGGAATTTATGCCTTTAGAAAACAGGCTTTGCTAGACTTTTATGAGTTACCGATGCAATTTTTGGAAGCTACAGAAAAGATTGAATGTATCAGGTATTTGGAATATGGGAAGAAAATAAAAATGGTAGAAACCAATGTGGAAGGTGTCGAAATTGATACGCCGGAAGACTTGGAACGCGCCAAGCAACTTTGGAAATAAATGATATTCTAAATTCGAAGACTTTTGAAGAATGAATACCAACATATAAAAGTGATAGGGTTTGACGCCGACGACACCTTGTGGGTGAACGAAACCTATTTCCGTGAAGCTGAATTGGAAGTGGCCAAATTATTGGCGCCTTACGAGACTGCCAATAAGATTGATCAGGAGCTGTTCAAAATGGAAATCAAAAACTTGCCGCTGTATGGTTATGGTGTGAAAGGCTTTGTATTGTCCATGGTTGAAATGGCTTTGGAACTTTCTAATAATTCGGTTTCAAATGCTACCATTTCCTCAATTTTGGATATCGGGAAGGACATGATCAACAAGCCTGTTGAGTTGTTGCACGGGGTAGAGGAAACCTTAAAAATATTATCACAGGATTACCGTTTGATATTGGTGACCAAAGGCGATTTGTTGGATCAGGAACGCAAGTTACAGAAGTCAGGACTCTTGAATTATTTCCACCATATTGAGGTAGTGAGTGAAAAGGAGGAGCGTGATTATTCCAAGTTGTTAAATCATTTGGATATCAAACCTTCAGAGTTTTTGATGGTCGGGAACTCTTTAAAATCAGATATTTTACCTTTGGTAAATCTGAAGGCAAAGGCCATACATGTTCCGTTTCATACCACATGGATTCATGAGCAGGTGTCTGAAACGGAAACAAAAGACAAAACATATAGAACAGTAAATAGTTTGCCTGAAATTATTCAGGTGTTGACTGAACAATAATAGAAATACATGAGTTTTAAAAATTATCCAATGGTATCTAGAGTGGTTTTTGGCCGCGGAAGTTTTGATCAATTGGAAGATATATTGGCCCCAAAGCGCATTAATTCAAAAGCCCCTTTCATTTTTTTGGTGGACGATGTGTTTGAAGGTAATGCTTGGATTACGGGAAGAATACCTTTGGCTTATGATGATAAGTTAATTTACATTTCTGCTGATGAGGAACCTAAAACATCCCAGGTAGATGAATTGGTTGAGAAAATTATTTTAGATCATAAAGATAGACCTTCGGGAATTATCGGTATTGGTGGGGGAACTATTTTGGACCTAGCCAAGGCTGTAGCCATTATGTTGACTAATGAAGGTGAAGCCAAGGATTACCAAGGTTGGGATTTGGTTAAAAATCCGGCCATTTACCATATGGGTATTCCAACCATTTCAGGGACAGGAGCCGAAGTATCCCGTACCACGGTTTTGACTGGTCCGGACAAAAAACTAGGAATCAATTCCGATCATACACCATTTGATCAGGTGATTTTAGATCCAGAACTTACCAAAGATGTCCCTACAGACCAATGGTTCTATACGGGTATGGATTGTTATATTCACTGTATTGAATCCTTAAATGGGACTTATCTCAATGCCTTTAGCCAAAGTTATGGAGAGAAGGCCTTGGAGCTTTGTAAGGAAATTTTTGTAGAGAACTCATTGAGTGATGAGGAAATGCAGGACAAGTTGATGATGGCCTCTTGGCATGGAGGAATGAGCATAGCCTATTCCCAAGTGGGGGTGGCACATGCTATGAGCTATGGTTTGGGGTATTTATTGGGAACCAAACACGGAATTGGTAACTGTATTGTATTTGATCATTTGGAAGAGTTTTATCCTGAAGGGGTGAAATTGTTCAAGAAAATGAAGAAAATCCACAATATTACTTTGCCTAAAGGTTTGTGTGCGAATCTGGAAGATTCAGAATTTGACACTATGATTGATGTGGCTATGAGTTTAGAGCCGCTTTGGGAAAATGCTGTTGGTAAAAATTGGAAGCAGACCATTACCAGAGAGCGTTTAAAGGAGTTGTATAAAAAGATGTAACATGCGTAGGCTGGCCAAATTCATTTATTTCCGAATCTTGGGCTGGAAGGTGGTTGGAAATGTTACGATGTCCAAGGATACGGTAAAAAAAGCAGTGCTTATTGCCGTACCACATACCAGTTGGCACGATTTCTACATTGGTGTATTGCTACGTCAGGTAGTGGGTATCAAATCCAATTTTATTGCCAAAAAGGAATTGTTTATGGGGCCTTTGGGTTGGTACATGAAGGCTATAGGAGGCGCACCAATTAATCGAGGAACCAACGAAAATAAAGTAGATGCCATTGCCCGAATTTTTAATAACAAAGAAGAATTTAGATTGGCATTGGCGCCAGAAGGGACACGTCAGAAGGTAGAAGAGTGGAAAACGGGATTTTACTATATCGCGAAGGCGGCAAATGTTCCCATCATTATGTTTACTTTGGATTTTGAAAACAAGCAGAATCTTATTTCGGAGCCTTTTTATCCTACAGATAATAAGGAAGCTGATTTTGAATACATGAAATCTTTTTTTAAAGGTGTGAAGGGGAAAATTCCTGAACTTTCCTAGAACTTCATTAAGTATATGAAATATAAAAGGCTATCCATTAGGATAGCCTTTTTCTTTATAAAGTTTTCAGCACTTATTTGATTTCTTTAAGGGCATTATCAACCAAGGTTATTAAATGCATTTTGTGTGCTTTTGTAGAGATATCTCCATAAGGAGCGGCCATAATTTTGATTCTGTTTAGGTTGTAAAGCGCCATAGATTTAGCGTTGTTGTCAAATCGGCTACTTTGTGTCCCTGTTAACATTTCAATCAACATTTTGGTGTATTCTACCTGTAAATTTTGACGGGTTGAAGATACATCTCCGTAGATGTCTGCCTTAAAAATGGCATTCGTCAAGTCTACCATAAAGGTTGACATTTTGTATTGGTTGCCATACATTTCAGAATCTGTAATTCTTTGTAACGTATTTGGGTGCAATAAATGATTTAATACATTTTTTTGGCTAGATAGAATTTGGTCGTGGATTTTGACATCCTCAGGACCTCTAAAGAAATTCTGTCCTCTTCGTTTGCTTGCCAAATAATTGTAAAGTTCGCTTGGTGCAGTGAAGGCATCTGGAGCAAATACATATTTGTCTAAAGCATCCATCGCGCGTTTTTGGTCTTCCAAACTCACCGGGGTATACGGTTGTGTAGCGCCTTCTTGACCAATCATGGCGCGGTCTACATACACACCGCCAATATACCTTGAAATCACACCGGCAGCACCAGCTTCCTGTCTGATTAAATTATTATAGGCGCGTTTTAAATCGTCATAAGAATTTCCTTTATTGGAAAACTTGATGCGGATATTGTCCATTAGGTCTCTGGAAAGTTCAATAGTATTGATGGCATATTGAATAGCATCGCTAGACATGTCACCTACATTTACTCTAGGATCGATAGCTTTTCCAGGACTGCGCATGTCATCGGCATCGTTTCCAAAAACAAGTTCAGGTCTTGTAGACATGTTTAAAAGGGCTTCGTGATCAGCCTTTGATTTGAACGGAGTATATCCCAATTGAATGGCCCAAACATCGTAAGGTCCAACAGCGGTATCATAATATTGCCCTTGAGTGGCAGGATCTTTACTTAAGTTGATAGGGGCATAATCCATTACAGATCCAGTTAAACATTTTCCTTTTGTGAATTCTGGGTCAGCCAATTGCTCAGGTGAATATACCTGACTCGCTTTCATGTTATGGTTCAATCCTAAAGTATGTCCAACTTCGTGCATGATTAAAGCTTTCATGGCTTCTTTTTTCATACGGGCCATTTCCAAATCGGAAGCATTATAAGCTTGCAACATGGTATTTCCAAACATTAGGTTTTCATGAACCACATGCCCCATAGAACAGTACATCGGATTGTTTTTTGAGAATTGTTCAGCTTCCATGTTTGTCATTCCCTGAGCATTGCCATAAAGCTTATCGTAAAATACTCTGTTGGTAAAGTGTAGGTATTCCAACATGATATCGGCTCCTAAAATTTCACCTGTTTTTGGGTTAGCGAAGCTAGGTCCGTACCCACCAAATCTTGGAGCACTTGATGAAGCCCATCTCAATACGTTGTAATTGATATCTCCGGCGTCCCATTCGGCATCATCTGGTTGGAATTTTACCTGAACAGCATTTAGGAATCCTGCTTTTTCAAAAGCTTCGTTCCAAGCCAAAACACCTTCCATAATGGTTTCTCTCCATTCTAAAGGCGTGGTATTTTCAATCCACCATGTAATTGGTTTTACAGGTTCGGATAAATCGGCAGCTGGATTTTTCTTTACCAAGTTCCAACGGTGAATTAAGTCTCTATAAGCTGTTGTTCCTGTAGAGGTTTGATCGTCTACTTGAGTTGTGAAATACCCAACCCTAGGATCGTCAAAACGAATTTCATAATCGTTTTCAGGCATTTCAATCAAACTGTGGTAAACTTCAATGCTTACGTTTCTACCATCGGCAATGGCATCCGATCCACCGTTAAGAACAGAGGTATTGGAATACACATACTCCACAGCCAAATCGGTATTGTTTGGATAACTTTTAATGTTTAGGATTTTGGATTTACCTTTGTCCAAATTCCCCAAAGTAAAGGCCATTGGTGATTGTCCCGGATATCTTGGAGGCTTAATTTGGGTAAAGGTTTCTTTTAAAAACAATTCGTCCGCATCAATTAAATAAAGACCTTTGGCACTGTCGTGAGCTTCAATTTTCAAACTGGCCAAAACCCCGTTACTGGTGTTGGCATCTTTGGCATTGGCCAAGGGACTACTAGGGTCGAAATAGAAGGACGTGTTTTGGGTTTCAAACTCAATATTGTTGAAATATTTCTTGATTTTAACCACTTTGGAATCGCCATAAGCACCTCTAAAGCTGTTGGCTTCCATAACTCCATCCATAACTTGTGAAAAATAGATAAATTCCTTGCCAATTTGGTCTTCAGAAATCAACATTTTAATAGAACCGGTAATCGTATCTTGATATACTGTAAAAAGGCCTTCCTTAGCGTTGGAGGTCTTGATAAGTTCTTGGATAGATTTTCCGTTACTGACAGGTTTTTGAACCGCTTCGGGGTAGTCTTTCGACTTCTTTTTTTTGTCTTTTCGCTGTGCTTCCATGCTCAAGGGAGCAAAAGCAAGCAAACCAGCCATCGCTGCGGTTAGGAGACGCGGCGAAGAGTAGTTACATTTCATATGCAGATTAAATTTAGTTCGGGCTGTAAGATAGGATAATTAATTGGAATCTTTTGCCTACTTCAAAGGACTATTCGGCTACCTTAAATGCCTTCATTTCGTTAAGTGGCTCCAATACATTGTAGTCGGCCCATATACTTGGGTCATACTGTTTTGGCGTTTCATAATTGACGTGTTTTTGTTCGGTAGTTTCTACATATTCTGCAGAGGAAATTGGTTTTTGCGACAAAAACAAAACTTCCAACCGTTCCTTAAAAATACCTTCTACCATAAATTCAAAGGAGACTTTGTTGCTTCTGTTGTCATTTTCGATAAACTTAAAAGGTCGGCTTATATAAAAATAACTATCGCTTTGTTCTGAGATGTATTTAGGATAATAAAAGTTGTCTGCACCTTTTTGATAGATCACAGAACCCGTGTGGCCTTGTTCAACATATTTGATCCCTAACAAAAGTTTTAAATTGAATTTTTCACCCACACGTCCTTTGTAGAAATGGTAATCGGCTTTAAGTACAGCAAAAGTTTCATTGGAAATGTAGAGCTTACCTTCATAGTCTGCAGAACTTCTTCTAGGCACAAAGGAAATGACATAAACCATTTCTGGACCAAGGAAGGTGACGTCGTCTAGAGTGTATTTGTAAAGTTTGGTTTCTAAAACAAAATTGAGGATGGAATGACTTTTAAAACCGTGGTGTTCCAAAGGACGTTTTACATTACCTTTTAATATGCCAATTGAATTTACGGTGTCTTTCATTTTGTCATTCCCTTCGGAAAGGGAAAGGGAGTCGGAAATTTTGAGCATGCCGGTTTTAATGGTATACACTTTGTCTTTATCCAAATGTTTTGAAATGATATCTTTTCCTTTATTCGCCAAAACCTCCAAAGATTGGCTGTTGTTCTTATCGAGAAGTCTAACGGCTTTTTCAATTTTAAGTTTGGTAGCGTTAGCATCCTTTATCAATAAATGGCCCACAAAATCGGTGTATTGCTTGGACTTGTTGTTTACCAAGGCTGTTTCCAATTCATTAAAGTCTTGGTTGAAGGCTTTGAGTTGTTTTTTTGAGAAGCCTGTGGACTTATCAATTTCAAAATTAACGTCTTTACCTTTTATAAATTCGGTTTTTCTGCTGAAGACTTCATAGTCCAAAAGGTCTGTTTTGTAGTTTTTTGACAGGTTTTTATTCACATAATAAAGAATGGAATCGACCGTGAGTTTTCGGTTGGTCAAGAATACTTCAGAAAGTTCATTGACCTGTTCTTTCAATATGTAATCTTTTGAAGAGAACTCTTCTACAAGCATTCCTAGTTTTTCAAAGCCCAAACAGGAAATATACACCGAATCCTTGGAGTTGAAACCATCTGTGCTAATAGAAAAGTTGCCTTCTTCATTGCTAATGGTGCCATGATGCTCTCCAATTTGGATGGTGGCAAAAGAAATGGGAGACTGTACTTCTGTCAATACCCGGCCCGAAACAATTTGAGCATTTAGGTGTTGGTTAAAAAGAATACCTACGAATAGTAGAAGTGTTAAGGATATCTTGGGAGTAGAAACTTTACTCATACGTTTTTTTTTACTTTAGAACGAATTTGATTGCGTTTTGTAACGTATGAATATAAAAAAACCTAAACATATGTTTAGGTTTTTGGATAATTTTTAAGAATCTTTTATTATTCGGCTTGTTCTTGCATTGTGTGGTACACGTTTTGAACATCGTCGTCTTCCTCAATCTTTTCCAAAAGCTTTTCTACGTCTGCAGCTTGCTCTGGTGTAAGCTCTTTGGTTACTTGTGGGATGCGTTCAAAACCTGAAGACAGGATTTCAATACCTCTAGATTCCAATTCAGCCTGAAGCGCTCCAAACGATTCAAAAGGAGCGTAAATAAGGATGCCATCTTCATCTACGAATACTTCTTCGGCACCAAAATCAATCAATTCAAGCTCTAGTTCTTCTGCATCCAAACCTTCACCGTTAATTCGGAAGTTACATGTGTGGTCAAACATAAAAACTACAGAACCTGAAGTTCCCAAGCTTCCATCGCATTTGTTAAAGTAACTTCTAATATTGGCTACAGTACGGGTGTTGTTATCGGTTGCGGTTTCTACCAAAATGGCAATACCATGAGGCGCGTAACCTTCAAAAAGAACTTCTTTAAAATCTCCAAGACTTTTGTCGGACGCGCGTTTAATAGCACGTTCCACATTGTCTTTTGGCATGTTTACTGCCTTGGCATTTTGGATGACTGCTCTAAGACGAGCATTACTATCGGGATCTGGTCCACCTTCTTTTACGGCCATTACAATGTCTTTACCAATACGTGTAAAGGCCTTACTCATTGCCGACCAACGTTTCATTTTACGTGCTTTACGAAATTCAAAAGCTCTTCCCATAGGATAAATATTATTAGTGTTTCGCTAATGCGAAAAATCTTGTGGTTTTAAATTGCATCGCAAATTTAGTAAAAAAGTGATGCTATAAAAATAAGGTTGGCAATTTCTTATTCCTGCACTTCAACAATGGTTTCTATGGCCTGCGCAAGTTCAAAATCTTTGTCTGTCACCCCCTTGGCACTGTGGGTAGACAATGAAATGGTTAGTACATTGTAAACGTTGGTCCAATTGGGGTGGTGGTTTAGGGCTTCGCACTCAAAAGCAATTCGGCTCATGGCGCTAAAACAGTCCTTAAAGTTGTCGAATTCAAATTCTACATGAATGGCATCATCGTAGTATTCCCAATCAGGAAAACGCAATAATTTTTTTTCGATGGCTTCTTGGGTTAATGGTTTCATAGAATATAAAATTGGTTACCCTTAAATTTAAAAAAATTATTGGAGGAAGCCCTGATTTATTTGTGAAGTTCTTCCAAAACCTGCGTGCTGGAAATTTGAAGATGCTTGGGCAATAAGTTGTATTTGGGCAAAACCGCCAAGTAACGGTCTTCATTAGTAGTGTAGACGCGTTTAAAGTTGATATTCTTGTAAGTTAGAAGTTGTACTACATCCTTGATGAATTCATCGTGGTGGACCAAATCTGTACTTCCTAAATGAAAAATCCCTGATTTGTTACGATTGATAATGTAGTGAAGTTGCTGAGTGACTTTATAGTCTGTAGTTACGTTCATGATGATGTTGGGGAACACTTCTACAGCGGTACCTTCACTAATATGCTGTTTAAGTTCTTTGATTCTGGGACATTGGGTGCCTAACACCATTGGTAAGCGTGCAATAACGACTTGTTTTTTTGGAAGTCGTATTAGCATGTTTTCAATTTTTATTTTGAAATGACCATAAATGCTATGGCTAAAAGTTTTGTCCAGTTCGTAACTAGGGAACTTACTATAAGCATCAAATACATTGGCAGAGGAAAGGAAAATGAGCTTACAGCCTTTATTTTCCAATAAATAATTGGCGATGTGCTGATGCGCCATGGTTTGGGCATGAAAGTCGCCACGAAGAGAAGAAATGATAATCGTTGGCCTAACAGCCTCAATGATTTCTATAACGTCATCTTCTTCCACATTATAGGGAAAAAAATGCGTATTATTCTCAAAGTCTCTTTTAGGAATGCGGTAGGTTCCAAAGGTTTTAAAATAGGAGCAAAGCTCTTTGTAAAGGGCATTGCCCAAAAAGCCGCTTGCTCCTAAAATTAAAATCCTATGTTTATTTGTGGCCTCCTGCATTAATTAACTAATTTGGGACAATCGTTTGCTAGCCTTTGTAAAACGGCAGCTTTACCACCGTTGCAGGAATGGCATTTTTTCTAATTTGAATGTGGATTTTGCTATCTACGCCTGCAAGAGCTGTAGGAACATAACCTAATCCAATTCCTTTTCCTAGTGAAGGCGACATAGTTCCAGAAGTAACTTGTCCAATCACATTGCCTTCTGCATCAACAATATCGTAACCTTGTCTTGGAATACCACGCTCGTCAAGTTCAAAAGCCACCAATTTACGTTTTACACCTTCTTCTTTTTGTTGTTTTAAAGCTTCGCTATTGGTGAAGTCTTTAGTGAATTTGGTAATCCATCCCAAACCTGCCTCAAGAGGAGAGGTTGTGTCATTGATATCGTTACCGTATAAACAGTATCCCATTTCTAAACGCAAAGTGTCGCGAGCAGCCAAACCAATTGGTTTGATACCATAGTCGGCACCTGCTTCAAATACTTTATCCCATACTTGTTGAACCTCGTCATTTTTGCAGTAAATTTCAAATCCACCGCTTCCTGTATATCCAGTTGCTGAAATGATGATGTTGTCAACACCAGCAAAGTCACCTACAACAAAGTTATAGAACTTAATTTCGGATAGATCATGGCTTGTAAGAGATTGCATAGCTTCTACGGCTTTGGGACCTTGTATAGCCAATAACGAATAATCGTCACTTAAATTGCGCATGTCAGCACCAACATCATTTTTGGAAGAAATCCAGTTCCAATCCTTTTCAATGTTGCTGGCATTCACTACCAATAAATAAGTTTCTTCCTTAAGTTGGTATATAATCAAATCGTCAACAATACCACCATCGTCATTTGGCATGCAACTGTATTGTGCCTTTCCGATTGCTAATTTGGAAGCATCGTTGCTGCTTACTTTTTGTATCAATTCCAAAGCGTGAGGCCCTTCAATCAAGAATTCGCCCATATGGCTTACATCAAAAACACCAACGGCTTTTCTAACGGTTTCATGTTCTATATTAACACCCTCATATTGTACGGGCATATTAAATCCTGCAAACGGAACCATTTTGGCGCCAAGTGCTTCATGAGTGGCTGTTAAGGCTGTATTTTTCATTTCTAAATTATATTGAATGTTGCGCAAAAGTAGAGAATTTTATCTGGTTTTGAGGAAAGGGCATCCCATAAAATGGGTTTAAAACTATGTTAAACAGAAAAGCAATGGATTGTACATTTAAGAATGTTATTATTTTTACACGCTAACAAATTTATAGTATATGAAATCTCTCGTTTTTATGGTGTTAAGTAGTCTGTTTTGTATAACGGTACAGGCTCAAAAAGATATTCCACAAGATTATTTGTCGGCTGAATTCCACAAGGAAAGAAGAGAGGCTTTGCGAGAGTCTATGCCAGAAAATAGTGTGGCTGTGTTTTTTGCCAATGCGGTAAGAAATCGTGCCAATGATGTGGATTACGTATACCACCAAGATCCTGATTTTTATTACCTCACGGGTTACAAGGAACCACATGCCGTTTTGGTCGTGTTTTCTGAAATGCAAACGGATGCGTCTGGAAATTCTTATAACGAAATCATCTATGTACAAGAACGAGATGCCAAGGCGGAGCAATGGAACGGCTATCGTTTGGGCGTAGAAGGGGCAAAGAAACAATTGGGATTTGAAAACGCTTTGAATGGAAAGGAATTTTTGGATTCAGGAATTGACTATGCCAGTTTTGATAGTGTTCTATTCAAACCATTTCAGGATGATTATAGAGATTCCAAAGGAGATAAAGCCGATTTGTTCGATTTGATCAAATCCTTTAAAAATCAAGTGCAATGGCAAAGCAATTTCAGTATTTCCCATACAGGTGAAAATCCAGAACTTCCTGATGAAGCTACCTTAAAAAATATGAACGTAAAAACAGATATTAAAACCTTGTCCAATTTAATGGCAGGGTTGCGTCAGATTAAAACAGAAGAAGAATTGGTATTGCTGACCAAAGCCATCCGAATTTCTGCTATGGGACAACGGGAAATTATGAAAGCGATGCACCCTGGAATGTCTGAAACCGAAATTCAAGGGGTTCATGAATACATTTACAAACGATATGGGAGCGAGTACGAGGGCTATCCGAGTATTGTAGGTGCTGGGCATAACGGCTGTGTGTTGCACTATATCGAAAATTCCAAAACCAAAGTTGGAAATGATTTGGTGTTGATGGATTTGGGGGCGGAGTACCATGGATACTCTGCAGATGTGACTAGAACTATCCCTGCCAATGGAAAATTTACCAAAGAACAAAAAGCAATTTACGATTTGGTATACAAGGCACAGGAGGCCGGTATTGCTGCATCCAAAGTTGGTAGTGGCTATAAAGCTCCTGACAAGGCGGCCAGAGATGTGGTTTACGAAGGACTTTTAAAATTGGGCATCACAAAATCATTGGAAGAAGGAAGGCAATATTTCCCTCATGGAACCTCACATTACTTAGGATTGGATGTTCATGACGCGGGACTTAGAGGCGATTTGGAAGCTAATATGGTGATTACCGTAGAACCAGGAATCTATATTCAGGATGGCAGTCCTTGCGATAAAAAATGGTGGGGGATTGCAGTGCGTATTGAGGACGATATTCTAATCACCGAAGACGGTCCTGTAAACCTTTCAGCGGAAGCACCTAGAACGTCTGAAGCTATTGAAGCTCTGATGAAAGAAGAGAGTCCATTTGGAACATTTAAGGTTCCTAGTTTGAACTAAAGACCCTCCAAAAGACAAGATATTTTAAGCTTATTGGGCAATGCAAATTAGGGGATTTGATTTTTCATAAAATCTTCCACAGCATTGCCCTTTTTAGTACCTTCGCGCCTTTAAAATTAAAACCATGATCTCAATAGATAATTTAGCAGTAGAATTTAACGGAACCACTTTATTTAAAGATGTTTCCTTTGTGATTAACCCCACCGATAAGATTGCCCTAATGGGAAAAAACGGAGCGGGAAAATCTACCATGATGAAAATTATCGCTGGTGCACAAAAAGCCACTAGAGGTCATGTGCGTAGCCCTAAAGATGCCGTGATTGCTTACTTGCCGCAGCATTTGTTGACTGAGGACAATTGTACAGTGTTTGAAGAGGCTGCTAAAGCATTTAAGCATGTGTTTGCTATGCGTGATGAAATGGATGCCTTGAACAAGGAATTGGAAACCAGAACCGATTATGAAAGTGAGGCATACATGAAGATTATTGAACGAGTTGCCGATCTTGGCGAGAAGTATTATGCTTTGGAGGAAGTGAACTATGATGCCGAGGTTGAAAAGGCTTTAAAGGGATTAGGGTTTAAGCAGGAAGATTTTAAAAGACAGACCAAAGAGTTTAGTGGTGGATGGCGTATGCGAATTGAGTTGGCTAAAATCCTGCTTCAAAAACCGGATTTGATTCTTTTGGATGAGCCTACCAACCATATCGATATTGAATCCGTGATTTGGTTAGAAGATTTCTTGGTGAATAAAGCTAATGCAGTGTTGGTTATTTCGCACGATAAAGCCTTTATCGATAATATTACCAACAGAACCATTGAGGTAACCATGGGCCGCATTTATGATTATAAGGCCAACTATTCCCATTACTTACAATTACGAGAAGAGCGACGTGCCCATCAATTGAAAGCGTATCAAGAACAGCAAAAGTTTATAGCCGATAATATGGCATTTATTGAGCGTTTTAAAGGAACGTTCTCCAAAACCAATCAAGTGGCTTCGCGAGAGCGTATGTTGGAAAAATTGGAAATTATTGAGGTGGATGAAATCGATACCTCAGCATTGAAATTACGTTTCCCTCCAGCGCCTCGTTCAGGGGATTATCCTGTAACGGTTAAGGAAGTATCCAAAGCTTATGGGGATAAAGCCGTGTTTCGAGATGCCAACATGTCCATTTCAAGAGGAGAGAAGGTGTGTTTTGTGGGACGAAATGGAGAAGGAAAGTCGACCATGATCAAGGCCATTTTAAATGAAATTGAAGTGGAGGGAACTTGTCAATTGGGACATAACGTAAAAGTGGGCTACTTTGCCCAAAACCAAGCGTCTTTATTAGATAATGAAATGACCATTTTCCAAACCGTGGATGAAGTAGCGCAAGGAGAAATTCGTACTCAAATAAAGAACATATTGGGACGTTTTATGTTCTCTGGGGATGATATCGATAAAAAAGTAGGCGTGCTTTCAGGAGGAGAGAAGACACGTTTGGCAATGGTAAAATTATTGTTGGAACCTGTGAACCTTTTGATTCTGGATGAGCCTACCAATCACTTGGATTTGAAATCTAAAGAGGTGTTGAAGGAAGCACTTTTGGACTTTGACGGCACATTGATTCTAGTATCCCACGATCGTGATTTCCTTCAAGGATTGTCTCAAAAAGTGTTTGAATTCAAGGATCAACGTGTGATAGAACATTTTGAAACCATCGATGCCTTTTTGGAACGCAATAGAATTGAAAGAATTGCCGATATTCAACTCATGAAATAAAAAGGTTTAGGTATTGAGCTTCCTGATCACTTTTGCAGGATTGCCAACCGCCAAAACATCTGCAGGAATATCTTTGGTGACCACGGAGCCAGCACCAATAACGGTTCTGTCTCCAATGGTTACACCTGGACAAATGGTGGCATGTCCACCTATCCAACATTCCTCCCCAATGGTTACGGGTTTACAGTCTTCCCAAACCCGACGGTCTTCAATGTTTAGAGGATGTTGTGCCGTATAAATATGTACACCAGGTGCAATCAAGGTTTTTCTGCCAATGGTTACCTTGCCACCATCCAGTATGACCGCTCCAAAATTGACAAATACGCCTTCACCTGCAAAGATATGTTCGCCATAATCACAATAGAAAGGAGGTTCTAGATGGATGTCTTTTGCCGAATTGGGACAAAGTTCAATAATGGTTTCCTGAAATTTATCGGTGTAGTATTCGGTGACGTTCAGTTTATGAAGTATGCGCTTCACTTTGGTTCTTAAGTCGATCATTTCCTTACAATGCGCATCATAGGGCTCTCCAGCCATCATTTTTTCTCTTTCAGTTTTCATGGGAAGTCAAATTGATTCTATGAAATTACTAAAAACAATTGATTGAATGTAAATTACAAATAACTGTTCATTGAAAAGGTAGTACTTTTTAACGTTTTTCAATTTCAATAACGGCTCCTAAACAATTGGCATTAGCAAACAAGGCCAAGGTGGTTGGTAGAGGATCTTTAAAACATAATAGATGTCCTTTTTGTAGATTCACATGTTCGTCTTCAAAGAAGATACTTAAAGCGCCTTTGTGGAGATACAAACCTAAAAAAGACGTGGATGCATCTATTGCCAAATTTGTGCGTTTATAGAGTTTCAAGTCCAAAGTAGAGAGTTTCCCTTTGATGCCTTTGGAAGTCATTAGGTTGAAATCGGTGCAAGTGCCTTTGGAAGTGGTAGCCCAATCCCCGTCAAAGCAATCAATGTCTCCTTCCTTTAGGGTAATGCTATGATGATTTTGATGCTCTAGGATGACATTGCCTTCCAGAACCATCAATTGACGGGAGATACTAGTAAGCTTGGTAAATTCTGAAGTTTGCACATCTACAGTAGCTGTACTCAATCTGAAATCAAAATTCAATGCTTGATAGGAAGCATCAGGAGGAAAAATACATAGTTCTGTAGAGGTGCCGCCGCTCCAGGGTTTGGCGACGAAATCATCGGGGGTGTAAATACTGTAATTCAATGTTTTTAAATTTAGCGGGTTCATAGTATGGTTTATTTGCGATAGTCTAAAGCTGGTTGTCGGTTTCCTAAAAGGGCTTCATATTTAAAATCTGTTCCACGTCTTTGGTTAAACTCTGTATGGATGTCTTTCAATAATTCTGGATAAGTGTATAAATCTATGGCAGACAATGCCAATGTTTTGGCGGCTACCATCATGCCTTTAAAGCCAATACTGCTGCCTCCAGCTGCAACGGCCTGCCAACTATGTGCTGGCGTTCCGGGTACCCAGGTTGCGGTTCTAATTTGGCTTAAGGGCACGGCCCAACTAACGTCGGCGGTATCGGCAGAAGCTTTTCCATAGGTAAAGGCCATTGGTTGGATGATTTCAGCCTTATCCAAAGGCTCTGGTTTGGAGAGTGTTTTTTGAATGGCTTTGGCAAAATCTAATTCGTTTTGATTATAATGAATACCTCCAACCAAAGTCAAATTATTATGCATGATTTTAGCTAAGGCCTCATTGGGGAGTTTATCATAAGTGCCTCCAATAATTTCGTAGGTCATGCTGGTTTCTGTACCTAAAGCGGCGCCTTCCGCAGCTTTTACTATTCTGTCCCATACATTTTTGACTTCATCTCTATTAGCATGCCGAACCACATAGTAAACCTCAGCTTCGGCAGGGACTATGTTGGGCGCATCACCTCCTTTAGTAATGACATAGTGTATGCGTGTGGATTCCGTGGTGTGTTCTCGTAATAAATTTACCATCATGTTCATGCTTTCAACAGCATCTAGGGCCGACCTCCCCATTTCGGGGGCAGCGGCAGCATGGGCAGAGATACCTTTAAACCTAAATTTTCCAGAAATGGTTGCCAAATTGGTACTGGGGTTGGAATTGTTTTCATTCCATGGATGCCAGGTCAATACCGCATCCACATCATTAAACAAACCAGCTCTCACCATATACACTTTTCCAGAACCGCCTTCCTCGGCAGGCGTGCCATAATAACGAATGGTACCTGGAGTTTTGGTGGTTTGCAGCCAGTCCTTAACAGCTATAGCAGCCGCAAGAGCTCCAGTTCCAAATAAATGGTGACCACAAGCTTGGCCGGGGGCACCTTCAACTCTTGGTTGTTGGTAAGGAACCGCTTCTTGTGACATTCCCGGAAGGGCATCAAATTCTCCCAAAACGGCAATTATAGGACTTCCTGAGCCGTAGCTGGCTACAAAAGCCGTTGGAATATTGGCGACTCCTTTTTCTATGGAAAACCCTGCTTTGTTGAGTTCGTTTTGAAGGAGTGTTGCACTGCGTTTTTCCAAATAGCCCAATTCAGGTTCTTCCCAAAGTTGTTTGGCTATCCCAGAGTAGTAGCCTTGTTTGGCATCCATATTTTTTATCACGTCTTGTTTTTTGGTCTGCGCGGAACTTATGATATGAATGAAACAGAGGAGGAATAGAAACTGCAGTTTTGTGTTCATATTGATCGATAGTGTTTGGATAAGGTTGTAACTATGGTAGCATAAACCTATTATATTTTTGTATTTCCCTATATCAATTAAATTACTTCTTATAAACAGTATTCCCTTCTTTAATAGTTTCTAGAACGCTGATATCCTTAATGCTCATAGGGTCAATTTTTAAAGGGTTTTGGTCCAAAATTACCAAGTCAGCTAATTTTCCTGCTTTTAAGGTGCCTTTAGTGTTTTCTTCAAAGTATTGATGGGCAGCCCATTTGGTAAGGGAGCATAAACCAATGTATGGACTTACTCTTTCATCTGGTCCAATAATGTCTCCAGATCGGCTCACTCTATTGACCGAAGTGTGCAAAATCATAATACTACTTGGCAAGGCCACTGGGGCATCGTGGTGCTCGGTGAAAATCATGCCTTTTTTCAAGGCTGTTGCCGTTGGGGATATTTTGTAAGCGCGTTCTTTTCCTAAGGTTTCATCACGGTGCCAATCACCCCAATAATAGGTGTGCATACTAAAAAAAGAGGGAGACATGCCTAATGCTTTCATTTTATCCAGTTGGTCAAAACGCACGGTTTGAGAATGTACCATTACCGGACGTCTGTCTTTCTGTCCATAAGTTTCTGTGGCTTTTGTAACGGCTTTTATCAATTGGTCACCTGAAGCATCGCCATTACAGTGCGTTAAAATTTGCCAATTATGGGCATAGGCCGAATCTACAAATCTAGTAACTTCCATATCTTCTTTTATAGCAGGATAGCCTCTGTAGTCTTTAGATTTTCCTGGAGGAGGTACTACATAGGGCTTGGTTAACCAAGCGGTTTTTCCTTGAGGAGAACCATCCAAAGACAGTTTTACACCGGCTATTCTGTAATGATTGGTATAATGATCGCTATCGCCATTAGCCAACATATAATCCATTTGAGATTGTATATCTGGATAGGCCGCTACATCTACAGGGAGTTCATTTCTATTGGCCAAGGTCTTCCAAGTTTCACAATTGTCTGATGTCGCTCTTCCTTCTTGAACTGTGGTGTAACCAAACTTTATATAGGCTTCTATTCCTGCCTTGGCGATAAGTTCATTGGCTTTAGTGTCTAAAGTGGACATGAACTTTATTAGGGGAATAAAACTAGCCATTTCTTCCAATACGCCGTTGGGAATATCAGTGCCTTCTTCTCTTCTAATAGAACCTCCCGCGGGATCTTGGACACCTGCAGTATAACCTGCCGCTTCCAAACCTTTATGGTTGGTGGAGGCTAAATGGCCTGATTGGTGAATGATAAAAACAGGAACTTCCGTGGAAACTTTATCTAAATCATCCGCTGTTGGATGTCTTTTTTCCTTTAATTGAGAATCATCATATCCAAACCCTACGATTGCTCCGTATTTTGAAATGGCTTCGGTGTTTTTTGCCTTCCAATCATTGAGTAAACGTATGATATCGTCGATGCTTTTGCCTTCACCGTCTGGTGCTGGTAACAGATTGGCTGATACGGCTTGAAATCCGGCATTCCAAGCATGACCATGACCATCCATAAACCCAGGAAGTAAGGTATGCCCATTAAGATCGATCATTTTGTGGCCCGGTCCGGCCACAGTCATCGCCTCGTTACTATTCCCTGCAAAGGCAATTTTTCCATCCTTTACAACAAGAGCTTCCACATACTCAGGTGTGTCACCTTCCATGGTAATAATGTCTCCATTGTAATAAACTGAAGCATTGGATGTTTCAGAAGGTGTAGGAGTTTCTGTTTTGGTTTCTTTCGGGGCTTCTTTACAAGATGTTGTCAATAAAGTTCCTACTAACAACAAAAGCAGCATCTTTAGTTTCATTGAATTTTGGTTTTTAGTGATGGTATTCTCAATACCTGTTGGGGGGAGGTAAAGGTTTTTTGTTGTACTAAGATACTTGGTCTATTGTTATTTAACAACTTGAATTTTAGTTTTTTGTATGTGTTTTAGAGTAGTTTGATGTCAAGTCGTCTTCAGTTCCAAATTGTCCATCTGGACCAGCGGAAATAATTAAAAAGGTATGTTCCTTTTGAGAGATTGAAAATTGGTAAGGATGGTTCCAAGCATCTTTTTCCCAAGCGTCACGTATGGGGTCATTTCCAATAAGTTCAGCTAGAGTATTGGGGTATTGGCCAAATTTGTTGTACCATAATTCCATGCGTTGGGTTATTTGTACCAGCTCATTTTGGGTAGTTTTTGTATGAGTTACAAATTTTTGATAGGCCATGAACAAGGATGAGCTTATTATAGCTAGACAGCACATAATAAAAAGAATAATTGCCCTAGGTCCAAAAAGATGTTTTTCAATAGGTCTTGGGATTCCGTCCTTTTGTTCCATTTTTTGAATGTGTTTATGATGTTTGTATTGTGAGAAGCACAATAAACCATCGGCTACTATTTCAAGAACAAATTGAACTAGATCTTTTATCATATATCTTGATTGGCTAGATAAATATAACCAAATTTTTATTAGGCAATCGCTAACAAGATTTATGATTTTAAGGGGCTTGAATCTTAGGGATTTGAGTACCTTTAGTCTAGATTGAATATTTCCTTTTAATATGAGGGATATCATCTAGTGCGACATTTTAATTTCAGAACTTTGTAGAAACATTTACCATGGGTACCAAAGATCTTCAAGCAATGGTTCAAGAATTGGATGCAATCCTTGAAAAAATGCACCTTGACGGACAGGCTTTTTCCGAAAGATTGGCGCAGATACATCCCAATCATCAAAAAAGTGCCTTGAACTTAGTCAATTATTTATCACTAAGATCTTTTGATTTACGCAATCTACAATACGCTCTGGGAGTGTTGGGAATGTCTCGTTTGGCAAGGGCAGAGGCCCATACGGAGGCCAGTGTAAAAATCACCCGCTTTTATTTGTCCAAATTACTAGATGAGCCAAGTAAATGGCCTGAAAAGTATACGGTTTCAATTGAAGAGAGCGAGAAGATCCTAGCTAAAAACACCAAGCTTTTATTTGGAGAACCTCCCCGAAACAGAAAGCAGCGTATTATGGTGACCATGCCAGGGTTTACTGCTGAAGATCCGCAATATGTAGAGCAGATGATTCAAAGGGGGATGAAGATTGCCAGAATTAATTGTGCGCATGATTCGCAGGAAGATTGGCTACATATTATCAAACACATTAAAGCTGCCGATGCCGAACTGGGCAAGCGTACCATTATAGCCATGGATATTGGTGGTCCAAAAATACGCACGGGTGAAATGAAAAAGCCCATTGTGTTAAGAGAAGGGGATACGCTGCTGCTGTCCAAAACCCCTATGATGGCCAAAAAATCCAAAAAAGGAAAAGAGCCTTGCATAGTATCCTGTACTTTACCCGAGGTATTTGCTTATATAAAAGAAGGAGAGAGGGTGTATTTTGATGATGGTGCCATTAAAGGAACCATCTCAGAATTGAATAATGAAGTTGCCACGATTAAAATTTTACGTGCCGGAGAAAAAGGTTCCAAATTGAAACCAGATAAAGGGATTAATTTTCCTGATTCCAATTTAGATATTCGCGGCTTGACCCAAACTGACAAAGAGAACCTAAAGTTCATTGCTGAATACGCCGATATTGTCAACTTTTCATTTGTCAACACCGTTGAGGATGTTAAAGAAATGCATAATTACCTAAAGGAACTGGGTGTTTTGGAAACCTTGGGGATTATCTATAAAATAGAAACACAAGGCGCCTACAATCAGTTAAGCACTATTTTGTTGGAAGCCATGAAAGCCCCTAAAGTAGGGGTGATGATTGCCAGAGGAGATTTGGCTATCGAGACCAGTTGGGAAAACATGGGCTATATCCAAAAGGAAATGTTGGCCCTTTGCAATGCGTGCCATATCCCTATTGTTTGGGCGACACAGGTATTGGAAAATTTAGCAAAAAAAGGCTTGCCAAGCCGTTCTGAAATTACGGATGCTGTGACAGCTACCAAAGCAGAGTGTATCATGTTGAACAAAGGTCCGCATATTCTACGAGCTATAGACATGTTGGATCAAATTATCCAGCATATGGAACCTTATCAGGATAAAAATGCGCCTTTGCTCCCTAAGTTGCGGAAGTTGAAATAAGCCTCCTGATTCAAAAAAGTTCATTGAAATTTATAAAAAAACTGCAGTTCAAAGTTGAAATTTACACCTGAATGATAGCCTTCTAATTTTCTATAGTTACGTATGCTCGGAATGAAACCTTCATTATCATCCTCATATGGTGTTGGGTTTACTATATTGGAAAATGCTACATTTCTCATCTTGATTCCCAGGCCAACCTTTGGAATAATACCTGTTCTTTTTGAGAAATTTACAATCATGCCATAATTTAAATTCACCCCATATTTATGTCTTTTGTATGAAGCTGAATCGTAATGGTATTCATTGGAATCCGTTTCGCTTTGATAGGTGTAATCGGTTATTTCTTCTTTGTGATAGATATAGAACCCTTCTAAGGAAATAAATTTTTTGGTAGAACCCTTTGGGTTTAAGATGTATCTTATCTCCGGAGAGAATTCAAGACTGAAATAGTCTTTTGTTGTCATGTAGGTACCTATACCAGCTTCAGTCCCAAGTGTAAAATGATTATTTATGTTATGATAGTATCCGAAATTCCATCTGGGGGTGTTGCTATAAATAAAGGAAATCATGTTAAATGTGACATACTTATTTCGAAATTCATTTTGGGATTCCGATTGAGCGAAAAGTGAGGTAGATGCAATTAAAAGTACAATGGCAGAGCAAATAATTTTTTTCATTTTATGGATTTGGTTGGTATGTATAAGATGGGCTTCTTATAAAAAGGTTGCTTTAAAATGAAGAAATTTGTTTTAGAGTGCGTTATCCGAAATATTAACGTAACCCTTTGGTCTTTAACTGTACCTCTATGTCTTGAGTGCTATGGTATTCTTTTCCAAATTTTATATCTATGGCATATTCAATTTTATACAGTTCTAGGATATTGTCAATTTGGTCTTTGTGCTTTTTTGCAAGTTTAAAATCGGCATTATGTCGGTTAAGAGTTCCAAAGGCTAGACCTAATGGGCCAAGGCCGACTCCCATTATCACAAGTGGAATTGGTGAGATTACACCACTATCCCATGCATATCTTCCTAAAAGAAATCCACCTATAATAACTCCAATACCAATTAGTGTAAATACCGCAAAATAGATATGAGTGAGTGCTTTGTTGCGTTTGAGTTTTTCCAATTCAACATTGGCAAATTTTAGAATATTTTCAAATTTATCTCCCAATTCAATGTTTGAACAAGTTCTATTGAATTCCGGGTTTCTATTGGTAAGTGTACAAGTAGTCCCTTCTTTTAAACTTACGCTTTGGTGTTCGCATAAGTGGCAATGTTTGGTTAAGTCCATTAATTATTTTTGGGTGTATTTTAACTTAAATGTGTTTGCTTTCTATTTCATGCAGCTCCTTTTCAGTAAAGGCTCTGAATGACAATTTATAACCTTCTGCGGCCGCAATTGCATAAAACAGTAAATCTATTGGACTAAAGGTTTCTACCATTATTGGAAATAATTCATCATAGTTTATCAAGCTTAAGGTCTCCATGTAGCCTAAATTTTCAGCTTCAGCCAAAAATCCAACAATACTAAAAAAATTCCCTAAAAGGCAACTTAACAATGCTATAATACCTCCTGTAATACCAAATAGTTTATCAATGCCTTTTCCTGTGTATCTCATAGATAATCCCACTCCGGCACCAATAGCCAGAGCCATATAGCCTATTTGAAAACCTGTAGACACTGTTATGGCACCCCATAAAAGGGCTCCTATCAATCCTACAATTATTCCAGAAACCAAAGCTTTTGAGTAGTCTTGTTCTTCTTTAAATTTAGTTAGAGTTTCGGGAGATAGTTTATATAGTAACTCGTTGTGTTCTAGTGCTTCTGTGTCTTCTAATTGCTCAATGACGGAATTGTCTTTTTCAAAAGAAGTGCATTCATCGGAAAAGTCGGCTTTAATACCTGTTAAATTGCAAACTAGGCCAACTTTCATATCAAGATGTCGGTTGGTACATTGTTTACAGAATTTTAAGTGTTCTTCTCTAGTCATATTGGGTTGGTTTTGATTAAAAGAAATGGTCGGTTCAATATAAGATTGAATCATTTTACCCAAATATAAAATTTAGAACTAAAAATTATTGGTAGGAAAGTTTCTACTTATCAAGAATATTATCAACAATTAAGGGGAAGTAGTCTCAACATGCTTTTTAAAGTTGTCCAAAATGGCCTGCCAACCTGAGCGTTGCAGATCAATAGGGTTGGTGTTTTCGGCTTCAAAGGTTTCTTTTACAGTAACAAGGTTGTCGTTTGTGGTAAAATGGATGGATACCTTTCTGGCGTCTGATAGTTTGGAAGTAATTAACTTTAAAGGAATAACCTCTTGATACATACCTTCAAAATCAAATCCCATACTACCATCTTTAGCTTCCATACGCCAACTAAAACCACCCCCGGGACGAACATCGTTTTCGGCCTTTGGGCAACACCAGGTGTCGCTTGCAAAATTCCAATGGGTGATGTGTTCTGGGCTGGTCCAAAAATCCCATACAAGTTCAATTGGAGCATTTATAGTAGTTTCAACAGTGATATCCATGAGGTTGTTGTTATGTTTTAATGTACATTCCCTTGGTAATGGGAAGGGTGTCTTGAAACCCAAATTTTTTATATAAAATAGGCGCATCCCTATCGGTAAGGAGACTTACAGAGCAGGAGGATGGCAAGTGCTTGTTAATATATTTGGAAATTTGTGCCATGATAGCTTTGCCATAGCCATTTCCTTGGTGTTCCGGGAGCACACAGATGTCCACCACTTGGCAAAAACAGCCTCCGTCTCCTACAAGACGGCCCATGCCAACTATAGATTCACCTACTTCTAAAATCACAGTGTACAGTGAATTCCTAAGACCGATAATACAGGCTTGTTCGGTTTTGTCTGATAGTCCACAACGATTCCTTAAATCTTGGTAAATGTCTATTGGAATTGGGGCTTGTTTGATGGTGAATGCTTTCATCTTCTCAGTATTAATTTTGTAAGACAACGTAAGAAAAGAGGCTATGTTCTTCTAATTTAAGAAATTAAATTAAAACATGATGTGATTGTTGATAACTAGCACATTTTCAGATTTATTAACAATGGGATTAATTGCAGGTGTCTTTTTTGCAGTGTATTAAGGGCATCATACTGTTGGCAAAGAGCTGCGTAATTTTCCTTATTTTTGAAGTCTACTTTTATACAGTTTTATGGACATTCAGCCTCTGTTAGCATATATACAAAAGCATGTAACCCTTACTCCTGAAGAGGAACGTTATTTGGCGGAACACATTACTATTCGTCGCTATTTGAAAGGTCAATATGCTTTACAACAAGGAGATGTATGCAAGCACAGTAGTTTTATCCTTAAGGGATGTACCCGTATGTTTTATGTGGATGATGAAGGGCAGGAACACATCATTATGTTATGCGTGGAAGATTGGTGGAGTTCGGATATTGGGAGTTTTATCAGTCAGGAGCCAGCACAGTTCAATATACAGTGTTTGGAAGATACTGCCTTTGCCCAGTTTCATGTAGATACTATTGAAGAGGTATATGCAGCGGTGCCAAAACTGGAACGTTTTTTTAGAAAGATTCTGGAACGAGGTTTGGCGGCCTCCCAAAAACGAATCATCCGCAACTTCAGTATGACTGCCAAGGAGCGTTATCTATATTTTAAGGAGACCTATCCTATGATAGAACAGCGCATTCCTCAATACATGATTGCTTCCTATTTGGGTATCACCAAGGAATTCCTAAGTAAAATTAAGCGTCAGTTGGCCAAGGAGACCTAAAAGTTAATCTAGTTTAACTTCTTTTTGTAACCTATGCCATTTTATTTTCGGGCATTGTGGGGCAACTTTGTACTGTAATTATTTAACAATAAAAAACAGATACAAAATGAAACGATTAACATTTGCAATCTTTGCATTTGCAACATTTACAGCAACCGTTGAAGCACAACAAAAGACCGTAAGCACCACAGATAGTAAAGTAGTATGGAAGGGGTATAAAGTAGCAGGTTCTCACGAAGGAACTATTGCCTTGAAATCTGGAACTCTAAGATTTGATGGAGAAACCCTTACTGGCGGTGAATTTACCATTGATATGACCTCTTTGGAGTCTACTGATTTATCTGGTGAATACAAGGACAAGTTGGATGGACACTTAAAATCTGATGATTTCTTTGGAGTAAACAACTATCCTACAGCTAAAATGGTTTTTAATTCTGTAAAGGCCACAGGGAAAAATTCTTATGAAGTAACGGGAGATTTAACTATTAAGGGACAAACACATCCTGCTACCTTTGAAATTTCAGTATATGGAAGTAAAGCTAGTGCTACATTAAAAATTGACCGTAGCAAGTACAACGTTAGATATGGTTCGGCTAGTTTCTACAACGATTTGAAAGATAAGGTAATCTATGATGAATTTGATATTGTAGCAGACCTTCAATTTTAACAAATGATTGGTTGGTGAGTGAGAAAGTCGCTTCGAGAAATCGAAGCGGCTTTTTCTTTTATATCCTTTTGAAAATTTGGAAATATTAAAATAATGCTACCTTTAAACAAAATAACTATGCCCTATGGATATAAAACTAGCCGTGCTTATTGATGGAGATAATATTCCTTCAGCTAATGTAAAGGAGATGATGGAAGAAATTGCCAAATATGGAAACCCCACTATTAAGCGCATTTATGGAGATTGGACCAATCCACATTTAAACAAATGGAAAACCGTATTGTTGGAAAATGCCATTACCCCCATACAACAATATGGCTATACTTCGGGGAAGAATGCCACCGATTCGGCAATGATCATTGATGCAATGGATATTTTATATTCTGGTCAGGTGAACGGGTTTTGTTTGGTCTCAAGTGACAGTGATTTCACCCGTTTGGCCACACGACTTCGTGAAGCAGGCATGCAGGTGTATGGTATTGGCGAGAAGAAAACACCGAATCCGTTTATTGTGGCTTGTGATAAATTCATATATATTGAAATTTTGAAATCCCAAGGGGAAGAAAATGATGATCGCACTGCCGAAAAAACTACAGCATCCAAGAGTACTTATGATAAAATCACCGAAAAGGATATCAAATTTATAGCATCCACTATTTCAGATTTGGCAGACGATGACGGTTGGGCATTTTTAGGAGACGTGGGCAGCTTGCTTCAAAAGAAACAACCTAATTTCGATTCTAGAAATTATGGGTTTCAAAAGCTAACCCCTCTCATAAGCTCTATCAACAACTTTGAAATTGATAAGCGCGAAACTGGTAATGGCCGCTTTAAATTGATGTATGTGCGCATTAAGGAGCCAAAACGCCAAAATACCAGAAGAAGGAAGTAGTTCCAGATGAATTCTGCTTGTTGGAAATCATATTTAAAAGCTGATCATATAAAGAAATAAGGAGAATTTCTTGAGGTATTAGGGCTAACAATTTGCTCACTAAAGTTTAAATGTTAGGTAACCTGAAATACCCAAAAATATGCTGACTTTGCAGAAAAAACAATGGAGTTATTTTTAGTGAGTTTTGGAGCCTTGTTCTCGATTATGAATCCTTTAGGAACAGTGCCTGTGTTTGTAGGATTGACCATGGAACACAGTAAAAAGGAAAGAGCGGTCACGGCATTTTGGACGTCCTTGGATGCCCTTATTATTTTATTGCTGTCTTTTTTTGCGGGGAAGTATATTTTATCCTTTTTCGGAATTAGTTTAACCGCTTTAAAAATTGCAGGTGGACTTATTATTGCTTCTTCTGGGTTTGCTTTGCTCACAGGTAAGTTTAGGGAGCATAAGGGGATGAAACGCGAGCGCGTACAGCAAGACATACAAACCAGAGAAGCCATTGCCTTGACACCTTTGGCCATTCCTATGTTGGCAGGGCCGGGAACCATTTCTTTATTGATTACCTATAATCAAGAATACCAAGCATCGCATCAAATCTGTACTATTTTGGGAGCTTTGCTCTTGGTTTCGGTGCTTATTTATAGCATCTTGAAGAGTTCACATTATATCGTGAAGTTTTTGGGGGCTTCGGGAATCAATGCTTTATCACGAATTATTGGATTTATAGTCATTGCCATTGGGGTGGAATATATCATCGGGTCGGTGATTGATATCATAAAGACCTTAGGAATTGCGTAATTAAGAGTTGTTGTTACCGTTAATGGTCAGAAAAAGTAACACAGATACGAGGCCACACACTGAAAAACCAATGAACAAAGGCAAGACACTGTCTATGACAAAACTTCCTATGTAATTGGCTATGGGAACGGCCATGATGGTAGAGGCAAACCCGTTGATGGCTGCTCCAATGCCCGCGATATGACCTATAGGATGCATGGCTAAGGAGCGTAGGTTTCCAAATAAAAATCCTATGGAAATAAATTGAAATCCAAAAAATGTCCATAGAATTGATAAAGGCGGATTTACGCCAGACCAAAACAAAAACACATACAGGATAGAGACAATGGAGTAAGCTATTGCTGCCATAAAGGCGATACGTTTCATTCCAAAACGTATGACTAAAGTGCTATTCAAAAATGTGGAAAACCCTATAGCAATGGCTAAACTGGCAAATATGTATGGAAAGAGATCAGCCAATTGATATTGATTTTCGAAAATTTGTTGGGAGGTACTCAGATAGACCATAAATGAACCCGTGATAAGCCCGGAAACAATAGTGTAGACAACAGCTTCTTTATACTTAAAGAACTCTTTAGTACCCTTTACAAAAAGATTCAAGGAAAGTTTAGAATGGTTTTCCTTGGGATGGGTTTCGGGTTGTCGTTTCCAAAACCAAAACAGTACCAATAGGCCATAAATAAGGTTGAGGTTGAAAATGGAGTGCCAATCATAAAAAGTAATCAAGAATTGCCCCATAGTAGGAGCTACTACCGGAACCAAAATGAAAATCATCACCACAAAGGACATCACCTGTGCCATCCTATCCCCGCTGTAAGTGTCCCTTACCATAGCAATACTTATGGTTCGTGGCGCTGAAAGTCCGATACCCTGTAAAATACGTCCAAAGACTAGAACTTCAAATGAGTTAGTTGTAACGCAAAGAATACTTGCAATTACAAAAAGAGAAAATCCGGTGTAAATAATAGGCTTTCGGCCAAAACTATCGGAAAGCGGCCCGAATATCAGTTGGCCAAATCCCAAGCCTAAAAAGATCATGGTGATCAACAGCTGGTTCTTAGTAGGGTCAGTTACATTTAAATCTTCAGCAATATCTGGAAGTGCAGGTAGAAGGGCATCAATGGACAGGGCGACAATGGCCATTAAGGAGGCCATTAGTGCAATAAATTCTATGTTAGGCTTGCTTTGTTCTTGGATGGGTTGTTGCATATGCAAATGTAGCCTATATATATTTTCTGACCTAAATGATTACCCGAACATCCCCCAATTCCTGAACTCTGTATTTGAAATTTTCACCGGGAGTCCCTATAAACATAAAGTTGACAGGAATGTTCCAGCGTTTGGAAAGTTCCTTGATTTTTGCAGGACCAAAGTGGCCTTCTTCTTTTACAAATTCTACAAAAATGTCTGGATAGGCACGGTCCAGAACTTTTAAGTCTTCTACCAAATTATGGACTACTTTGGTACCCGGAGGCACTACAGAAACAATTTTCAGCCGTCTTGTATGCTCATTTTTTTCAATGTATTGCAGTACTTTGTTAAGGGTGGCTACGTTGTCATGGTTCGTAAAAAACACAAATTCCTGACTGTTGATTTTTCGAATGTACCTTAGGATTTTGGTGTCCATTCTATCAAATACAGGAACGCCTTTGGGAGTGATATAATTGATGAAATATAAGATGGCTTCCAAGATTTGTACACGCAGTAACATGAAACCTACAATTAAAAGGGTAGGGATGAGGTACTCCAAGAAAATGGCTAAATATTGAGGTTTTAGGATAATGTTACCTATCAAACCTGTAATTACCCCTGCAATGGCTAGAAAAAGTGCAATTGGGCCTACACGTTCGGGGCGAGGCAATTGTTTGCGGTTTATTTTGAGCAGTAAATTACCTAATCCAAATAAAATCATAACACTTAAAAAGGCTATCGTATAAACTCCCGCCAAGGCCTGTAAGTTCCCTTCGGTGATTAACAAAACAGTAACGCATAGTACAAAAAATGTGATGAAGATGAGATAGGAGCTCCCTCGTCTGTTTTTTTTCAATAGGAAACTTGGTAAAATACGGTCCAATGTCATACGCTCTACAAGTCCTCCAACACCCACAAAGGACGTCAGCACAGCACCACTCAATACTAATACGGCATCAATGGAAACAATGTAGAACAACCAATTGCCAGCAGCTGTATTCGCCATAAAGGAAAGAAGGGTTTCTTCATTGGAATGTATGGTGGCCATCGGGATGATTGCCAAAGCTAAAAATGCAATCAAAGGATTAAAAATGGTGACAATAATCCACATGTTACGAAGAGTTTTAGGGAATACACCTTCAGCTTGTTCTTCCACATAATTGGCAGAACTTTCAAAGCCACTGATACCCAGCATTGCAGCGGCAAAACCAAAAAACAAGGCTGTAGCCACGCTTCCTTCAATAGGGTGCTTAAAGTTTGTGAATAGTACCTCCAATCCATTTTGAAACAAATAGAACCCGCAAAACAAGCAAAGGAGGGTAAGGGAGGTAAGGTGGAAAATAAAGATGGTAATGGCTACTTTTGAAGATTCACCAATTCCCATAATAACAATTAGCATAAATATAGCCAAAAGCCCAATGGTGGTTTCTACCACGGGGATAAAATTCCAAAGACTATGGGCGTATTTCACCGATTCACTGGCAGAAATTACCGCAGTCGCCATATAGGACAATACCGTAAGGGCTGCAGCAAAGGACGCTGTTGATTTTTTGGTGGTATTCAAAAGGGCGTTGTAGGCGCCACCGTTAAGCGGAAGCGCTCCTACCACTTCACCGTAAATTTTTCTGAAAAGGAATAAAATTAAAGCAACTATTAGTAATGAAATCCAAGCAAATTGTCCTGCATAAATAATAGCCAATGCCGACACATAGAGACAGGAAGAACTAATATCATTACCACAAATGGCTGTAGCCGCTAGTTGATTAAGTTTTTTCATGAGATTGAAATTAAAAGGCCTTCATCAATTTGCTTGTTTTTTGATGAAGGCCTTTGTTATTTTTGTTTTAGAATGGAGTCATTTGTTATTTACTTCTGGTATAAACAATTTCCATGTTTTTGATTTGCTTACCGTCTTTGAGAACAAACATTTCAAAGGTATGGGAATCATTGTTGTTGTATGTGAGCACTTCCCTAATCCAAGTGTCTTTGCCTGTGGCAGGATCAATCATGGACCCTTCCAAGGTTACAATCTTCTTGTCAGGATCATAATCTCCTTCCATATACATAATCCCACTGCCCATGTTGTCTATCCAAGAGGATACAAACTTCTTCTTGGCATTATCATAACCAATGATGCTTTCACCAAGGAAAGGCGTTCCCATCATCTCTCCTTTGTGTGTAGACCGTTGGTAAAGGCCATTCATGATCATTTCATTAACTGTGTAGGCTTTTGAAATGTTTGCTGGCTGCGAAGGATCCATCCACATCTTTACCGTGGCATCCCAATTTCCATCCATGGAGGCCAAGAATTTATGTGGCGCACCCGGCGTCATATTGTCTTGCCAAGCTTTCATTTCTTCGGGGGTCTGCGACCAGATAGGTACCGTTAAAAGGAAGCAAATGATTCCTAAAAAAACTCTTTTCATAACTAATTGGATTAATAACTGTATCATAAAGATACAATTAAAATCGAATTTTTTAACAGATTTGTTTACAGTGGAATATTGCCGTGTTTGCGTTTTGGCCCATCTACTTTTTTGTCTTGTAACATGGCAAAAGCTTTGATCAATTTTCTTCGGGTATCCTGTGGCAAAATGACCTCATCGATAAATCCGCGTTCCGTAGCACTATAAGGATTGGCGAACTTTTCTGCATATTCGGCTTCTTTCTCTTTCAATTTAGCCTCATGGTCTTCGGCTTCCTTGATTTCCTTTCTGAAGATAATCTCGGCAGCGCCTTTAGCTCCCATCACCGCAATTTCGGCACTTGGCCAAGCAAAGTTCATGTCGGCGCCAATGTGCTTGGAGTTCATTACGTCGTAAGCACCACCATAGGCTTTTCTAGTAATTACGGTCACTCTTGGTACCGTAGCTTCACTGAAAGCATAGAGTAATTTGGCTCCATGAACAATGATACCGTTCCATTCTTGATCGGTTCCAGGAAGGAAACCAGGCACATCTTCCAATACTAAAAGAGGGATGTTGAATGAATCGCAAAAACGAACGAAACGCGCTGCTTTTTTAGAGCTGTTGACATCTAAAACACCCGCCAAGAACATAGGTTGGTTGGCCACAATACCAATACTACGCCCACCTAATCTTGCAAAGCCTACAATGATGTTTTCGGCATGGTCCTTATGGATTTCATAGAAAGAGTCAGTGTCAATAATACCTGAAATCACATCGTGCATGTCATATGGTTTGTTGGCATTATCCGGAATGATATTTTCCAATTGCTCTCTAACTTCATCCTTTAGTTCAAAAGGAATGGATTTAGGAGCTTCTGTATTGTTTTGAGGTAAATAACTTAACAGAGACTTGATATCTTCCAAACAGGCAATGTCATTTGCTGAGGTTTTATGGGCAACCCCAGATTTTGAAGCGTGTGTACTCGCTCCTCCCAATTCTTCGGAAGTAACAGTTTCATTGGTTACCGTTTTCACCACATTAGGGCCCGTAACAAACATATAACTGGTATTTTCCACCATTAAAGTGAAATCGGTCATGGCAGGTGAATAAACCGCCCCTCCAGCACAAGGTCCCATGATGGCCGAAATTTGAGGGATGACTCCTGAAGCCTGAACGTTGCGGTAAAAGATATCGGCATAACCACCAAGCGAACGAACCCCTTCCTGAATTCTAGCCCCACCAGAATCGTTAAGGCCAATAAGTGGCGCTCCAACTTTTACAGCCAAATCCATAATCTTGCAAATTTTCTCCGCATGAGTTTCGGAAAGTGATCCGCCAAATACGGTAAAGTCTTGCGCGAAAACATAAACAAGCCTACCATGAACAGTTCCATAACCAGTTACCACACCATCACCATAAAATTGTTGGTCTGCCATGCCAAAATCTTTGGTTCGGTGTATTACCAAGGCGCCAATTTCTTCAAAAGAACCTTCATCCAAAAGGTAGTCGATACGTTCTCTAGCCGTTAGTTTTTTATTGTCGTGCTGTTTAGCGATGCGCTTTTCTCCACCGCCTAAATACGCTTGGGAGAGCTTTTCGTTAAGTTGCTTTATTTTAGATTCCATACGGGAATATTTTAAATCTTAATAGGTTATTAATTATTTGGGAGTCTCAATAGTTTTTGGTCCTCCAAATACCGTTTTAAGGCAATAAGTGCCGCAATTTCAGCTTCTGTATGAAACTCAGCTTCCAAGGCTTTTGGATCGTAATATTTTTTGACAAAATGGGTGTCAAAATTTCCAGATCTAAAGGCTTCGTGTTTACATACAAAGGTTCCAAACGGAAGGGTAGTAGCGACGCCTTTTACGTGATAATTGTCTATGGCTTCCAGCATTGTTTCAATAGCTTCCTCACGGGTGTTACCGTAAGTGATCAATTTTGAAAGCATAGGGTCGTAATAGATAGGAATGTCCATGCCTTCTTCAAAACCATTGTCAACCCTTATGTTTGGTCCTTCGGGAAGTTGGTAGGTTTCCAAATGACCTACACTCGGTAAAAAGTCGTTTAGAGGGTCTTCAGCATACACACGTAACTCTAAAGCGTGTCCTTTAATACACAAATCTTCCTGCTTGATAGGAAGTACTTCTCCTTGAGCTACTTTTATTTGAAGCTCCACTAAATCCACTCCGGTGATCAATTCTGTTACGGGGTGTTCCACTTGCAATCTGGTGTTCATTTCCAAGAAGTAGAAGTTGTGTTGTTCATCAAGAAGAAACTCAACAGTTCCTGCACCAACATAGTCGCAGGCCTTTGCCACTTTTACAGCGGCTTCGCCCATTCTCTCACGTAGGGCAGGCGTTAATACCGAAGAAGGCGCTTCTTCAACCACCTTTTGGTGACGACGTTGTACACTACATTCCCGTTCAAATAAATGAACAACATTGCCATGGGTGTCTGCCATCACTTGAATTTCAATATGTCTTGGAGAAGCTACGTATTTTTCAATAAACACCGATCCGTCTCCAAAGGCTGAGGTTGCCTCACTAATGGCCCGTGTCATTTGGGATTCCAAGTCTTTTTCCGAATCTACTACACGCATGCCTTTTCCACCACCTCCGGCAGAGGCCTTGATTAAAATTGGGAAGCCAATGTCTTTGGCAATTTCTTTAGCTTTATCTACATCGGTGATGGCTTTGTCAATACCGGGTACCATTGGGATGTCGTATTCCTTTACGGCATCTTTGGCTGCCAGTTTACTTCCCATGATTTTTATGGCCTTCGACTTTGGACCGATAAAAGTGATGTTATTGCTTTCACATAATTCAGCGAAATCTGCGTTTTCACTTAAAAAACCATATCCCGGGTGAATGGCGTCGACATTTAGTTCTTTAGCAACGGCAATTATTTTGTCTCCTAGTAAATAGGATTGGTTGGAAGGGGCTTCTCCAATCAACACGGCCTCATCTGCAAATTTTACGTGAGGCGCATTGCGATCCACGGTAGAAAACACCGCCACCGTTTTGAGTCCCATTTTTTTTGTGGTTTTCATTACCCGAATGGCAATTTCACCTCTGTTGGCTACAAGTATCTTTTTCATATATATTTTGGGGTAAAGAGCAAAAACTTCAGCTCTTTTCTTAATTATTCAAATTCTATTAACAATTGATTTTTTTCCACAGCATCTCCTTTGGCTGCTGAAATGGATTTGATGACCCCATCTCTTGGAGAAGTAATGACATTTTCCATTTTCATGGCCTCAAGAATCAGTAAAGGTGTGTTTTCTGTAACGCTGTCTCCAACGGTCACCGAAATATCAAGGATCAACCCTGGCATGGGTGCCTTAATTTCGTTGACATGTTTAATGTTTCCCAAGGCAAACCCCATACTTTCAATGAGCGTATCCAAAGGACTGTGAATTTTTATGTTGTAACTATTATTGTTGATATTGACCTGGTAGGTTCTGTTGTTGAAATCGGTATTGGTGATTTCTGCTTGGTATGATTTGTGGTTCCTAAGAACGTGGTAGGCAGTGTTTGAAGTTTTAACGGCATTTAATTGTGAAACCTCAGCTGTGTCCACTTCTAAGTCCAACTGATTATTAACCGAAATTTTAAAATTTCCCATATATTTTTGTTTAAGCGCTAAATATAGGGAATATAAAATGTATGTTTTTGAGAGAACTGTAATTTTTGCCTTTACAGGTTGAACATCTTGGAGAGGGTTAGTTTCTTTTTATTACTTAAAATTGCGGTGGTTTTTAGGAAAATAAGAGCGGTAATTAGGGCGTCTCCTGCAGCGGTATGCCTATCGGAAACGTCCAAAATATAATTCTCGGCAATTTCGTCCAGTGTATAGGGTTTGTCGTATTGAATGAAATTGGATTTGATGCGTGTGGCTCTGTAAAGGTTCACAGTATCCAAGACCTTATTTTTGAGAACGGGGAGACCTTTTCGCTTTAGCATTTCGTTGATCATGGTCATATCAAAACGTGCATGATGGGCCACAATAATAGCGTTGCCCACATATTCCAAAAACTGTTGAATTGCCTCATCTTCACTAAAGGTCACAATGCGTTCGTGTTTGAGGATTCCGTGGATTTTTACCGTTTTTTCATTGAAATGCTCCTGACGGATATAGGTTTCGAAAGTATTGGAAACATTGATCTGTCTATTAACAATCTCTACAGCCCCGATACAAAGTACCCTATCGATGTTATAATCGAAACCTGTAGTTTCAGTATCCAAAACGACAAAGCGGCTGGTTTGTAAATCCAGTTCTGGTTCGTGGTCAAAAAGCGCAGCATAACGCTCCCAATAGTCGGGGTAGTAAGACTTGGGAGTCTCGGTATTCTTGGATTTATTTCTTCTAAAAAAACTTAGCATGGCACGATTATAAAAGGTGACCTAGGTTAAAGCGCATTTTGATATATTCCTGAACGTTGTTAATGGTTTTAAAGCAACGTTTTAATTTCAATTTTTCCTCTTTTGTCATGGTTTCCAATTTAATGAAACGTCCATCGTCGTTATTGATGAGACCATGTTTGGTCCTAAATTTCAAAATAGCCTTAAAAGAATAGGAGCAGGCTAAAAAGAGTTCTTTGTTTTCAGGAACCAGTTCTGCCAATTTTTCAAAACGTTCTCCCGTATTGGTGATGGTTTTGATTTGATAGTTCAACGTCAATAATCTTGCAGCATCTATAAGTGGCATTAAACCACGTTTTTTAATGTCGAAGAAGTCCTTGTATTCACCGTCACTTTCTACCAAAAACTGTCTGAAGAAGCCTAAAGGAGAGGCACTTCTCAAGGCATTGGTACCCAATTTGGACATGAACAAGGAGTTGTTCTTTGTGATTTTTAAGGTATGTTCCGCCAAAGCATTGGTTAACGAAGCATCCCCAAAACTGATATCGAAATCGAAAAAGATGGAAGAGAGTAATATTTCATCATTTCCAGTATTGGTAGTCCATTCGGTAAATTGGGCTTTCCACTCATCGAGACTTAAACACCATCTTGGGTTTTTCGCCATCATATCGGCATTGCAAAAATCAAATCCAACAGTATTCAGACGTTTGTTGACCCTTTTAGCCAATTTAAGGAAGTAGGCTCTTACGTCTTCCAAACGATCAGCGCTTACATTTTCAAAAATAATGGCGTTGTCCTGATCGGTCTGAAGTAATTGTTCCTTACGGCCTTGACTTCCTAAAGACATCCAAGCGAATTTCACTGGAGGTTCTTCTTTCATCTTTTCCAAACAACGCTCAATGATCCGTTTTATGGTAGCATCGTTAAGCTCAAAAATGATTTTACTGGTATGTGTAAGCGGAATATTGGACTTGATATACCCTCTAAGCAAAAGAGTGATGTTTTCCCTGATGCGTTTGAGGTCTTTGGTGTTGTTTGAACGCTGAATAGCTTTCATTAACACCGAAGGGCTATTTCCCTGTAACAACACTATGTCATGGTCTGAAACCAAACCGATAATCCTGCTGTTAGGCGTGCCATCTTCGGTGATACACAAATACCCAATTTGATGCTTCATCATGGAAATTTGGGCCTGTGCAATGGTAATATTTTTAGGGTAACAAAGCACAGGACTGTTCATTATTTTGGAAGCACTTTCGTTAATGGTATGAAGCCCGGTCACCACTTTTTTGCGTAAATCCTTATCGGTGATCATCCCAATTGGCAGGTCGTTCTCTTCTATAATCACAGACCCTATATTATGTTCGTCCATCATTTTGGCAATGGTCTTGATTCTGGTATTAGGAGCAGCCGTCACAATCTTCTTAGTGTATTTTATTGGCTGTAATTCAAAGAGGTTACTGCTAGCTTCAACACTGGCTGTGCTTTCCGAAAAAAACTCCAAATGGTGTTTTTTGGTGAACGGATTTTCGGTATGGGAAGCAAAACTTTCTATAAGATAATTACCGATGTTTTTGTTTTTGGCAGCCAAAGGCCTGAACAGTTCAATAGGAATACCATAAAGGATGGATTCTTCATCGGTAACGGAAGTAATGGCATAATTTTCTTGGGCAAACAATGGCCGAAGCCCAAAAACGTCACCTTCGTCAAATTTGTCAATAACTTCCGAAGAGCCATAATTGCCTTTTATCAATACTACAGCACCTTTGTGTATGATATAAAAATGGTCCTGTAAAGGGCTGTCTTTTTCATAGATCACTTTTCCCTTTTCCAAATAGGTAATAGTTACTTGTTTGGCAATTTCCAAAAGGTCCGATTTCTTCACCAAATCAAAAGGAGGGAAGCGTTTTAAAAAGTCGGCAATACGTTCGGCTATGGTATTTTTCATAGTACTAAATTAACAAAAAGAATGCTGCCCAATCGCTATTTTGGGACTTTAAATTTGGAATTTTCCTGATGGGTTTTTATGGCTTTTCTGGAGAGGACAATTCCCAATAACAATGAGATGACAGCCCCAATCCAAATGCCAGGAACAAAATGGATGAACAGAAAGAAATCGTAAGCGCCATGGAACAGAATCGCAAAAAACAAGCCAGCAAAATTCAACTTGATACGGCTTTTTGAGAATTTTGCTTTCCCCATAAAATAGCCCATGATAATTCCAAAGGTGGCATGTGCAGGAACTGCTGAAAATGCCCTGATCAATGCAATTTGATAACCTCCTTCCAAAACATACATGATATTTTCTGTAGCAGCAAATCCCATGGAAACCATAACGCTGTACATAATGCCATCGTAGGGTTCGTTGAAATCGGCTTTGGTTTGGGCATAATAGCGCACAATAATGTATTTACTGAATTCTTCGGTAAGCCCAACCACAAAAAAGGCCTTTATAAATTGCTCAAAAATGCTGTAGCTATTATTGAGAGGGAGTATCATGTCAAAACCAAAATACAGGATGCTGGTGATGATGATACTCACGATGCTTCCAAGTAAAAAACTGAACAGTAAAAGATGTTTGGGCTCTTTTTCGTATTTGTCCTTTAAGTAAACATAAAGAATGATAATGAATACTGGCGCCGTGGCCATAAGAAGTAATTGCATCAATTTTGGGTTATTGACGGTTTATAATAGCTTCCAAAACCGTTTCGTAGTAGGCCCGGTTGGAAGGCACAAAATGATCGTTGTTGCCGCTATTTTTTAAAAGCTCTTTAAAGGTGGCGATATCTACCAATTTTAAAGCCTCCACCTCACCGGGTTGGGGCTTTAAAATTTCCAAAGGAACCTGTAATTCGGCGATATAAGTGTGGTGAAATTCATTATCCGTAATACCAAAAGGGTAGGACTGAAAGCACTCAAAAACGCCAATTTTATCTAGGTCGGTTTGTTTGAGGTCAAGGCTTAATTCTTCCTGAGTCTCACGAATGGCGGCATCTTCAATACTTTCGCCTGCATCTACATGACCTGCCACGGAAACATCCCACATGCCCGGGCAAATGGCTTTTTCAAAACTGCGTTGAGCCAATAAAATGTCTCCATTTTTGGTGTATAGCCAAAGGTGTGCTGTATTGTGGTAATGCCCTTTGGTATGAATTTCAGATTTTGGACAGGAGGCTCCTGTAAGTGTCCCTTCTTTGGTTACAATATCTATAAGTTCGTCCATGCTGTATATAAACAAGATTCCCGCTTTCGCGGGAATAAGTTAATTAAAATATGAGAATGTTTCTCCGTCTTTTATTTGTAATAGGGTTTCGTAAATCAATCGAATGACGTTTTCAACATCGTCTCTGTGTACCATTTCCACAGTGGTGTGCATATAGCGCAACGGTAAGGAAATAAGTGCAGAGGCTACACCGCCATTACTATAGGCAAAAGCATCGGTGTCGGTTCCTGTTGCACGCGATAAGGCTGATCTTTGGAACGGAATTTTGTTAGCTTCGGCAGTATCAGTAATTAAATCGCGTAATTTTTGTTGTACTGCGGGTGCATAAGCCACTACAGGTCCCAATCCTAATTCCAAATGACCTTCTTTCTTTTTGTCGATCATTGGCGTTGTGGTATCGTGAGTTACATCGGTAACAATGGCCACATTTGGTTTGATGGTTTCGGTAATCATTTCAGCACCGCGCAATCCAATTTCTTCCTGAACTGAATTGGTGATATAGAGTCCGAAAGGTAATTCCTTTTTGTTTTCTTTTAATAGACGGGCCACTTCAGCAATCATAAAACCTCCCATTCGGTTGTCTAAGGCACGACATACAAATTTATCGCCGTTTAAGATGTGGAATTCATCTGGATAGGTAATCACACATCCCACGTGAACCCCCATACTTTCAACTTCGGCTTTGTCTTTGGCTCCAACATCTATAGTAATGTTTTCTATCTTTGGTGTTTCTTCCTTGGCTTTATCTCGAGTGTGGATAGCAGGCCAACCAAAAACCCCTTTTACAATCCCTTTTTTCGTGTGGATATTAACAATTTTACTCGGTGCAATTTGGTGATCGCTACCACCATTTCTAATGACGTGGATCAAACCGTTGTCAGTGATGTAATTTACATACCAAGAAATCTCATCGGCGTGTCCTTCAATAACCACTTTGTATTTGGCTTCAGGATTGATAACTCCCACTGCAGTTCCGTAGGTGTCAGTAATGAATTCATCCACGTAAGGTTTTAGGTAGTCCATCCAAAGTTTTTGGCCTTCCCATTCGTAACCTGTTGGAGATGCATTGTTTAAATATTTTTCTAGAAATTCTAATGATTTTTTATTGAGTAAGCTGTCGTTTGCCATAGATATTAGTTGTTAGATTTCCGTAAAAATACTAGGATTTCTTCAGTTTCAACATTAGTAAAACTATTTTTTGTAACAAAACCTTATATTTTTACACTTATAACCTCTAAAACAGAACTGCTAAATAATATACCTATGAAATTAGTCATTAAAGATCTTACTAAAACCTATAAAAATGGGGTAAAAGCCATTGATAATTTAAGCCTGGAAATAGGCACCGGAATGTTTGGTTTATTGGGGCCAAACGGAGCGGGAAAGTCATCTTTAATGCGAACCATAGCTACCCTTCAGAGTCCAGATTCCGGCTCTATTATGTTTGGAGACATCAATGTGTTGGATGATAAAATGGCATTGCGAAAAGTGCTTGGATATTTGCCGCAATCGTTTGGCGTATACCCTAAAATGTCGGCCGAAGCACTTTTGGATTATTTTGCCACTTTAAAAGGCGTGTCTTCCAAAGTGGAACGAAATGCCTTGGTTAGGGAGGTATTGGAAATTACCAATCTGTATGATGTACGAAAGAAACATGTTGCGGGTTATTCAGGAGGTATGAAGCAGCGTTTTGGGATTGCACAGTTGTTATTGAACAATCCTAAACTTATTATTGTAGATGAGCCTACTGCAGGGTTGGATCCAGCAGAAAGACACCGATTTTTAAATGTTTTAAGGGAAGTAGGGACTAACTGTACCGTGATTTTTTCAACTCATATTGTGGAGGACGTAAAGGAATTGTGCACCGATATGGCTATTTTAAATGGCGGAAAAATTTTAATGCAAGCTACACCAACCCAAGCAAGGGAATCACTAAGAGGAAAGGTTTGGACCAAAGTTGTAGAGCGTGATGAGTTGGAGCAAATGGAAGCTCTGTACAATGTACTTTCTTCTAATTACAATGAAGATAATACCTTGAATATTCGGGTGCATTCAGACACACTTCCAGCCGATGATTTTGTCGCTGCCGAACCGCAATTGGACGATGTATATTTTATAGCCTTGAAACAGGACGAACCAATAGTTTCCTAAGCAAACAGGAAAGTCTTGTCATTTTCTAATTTAAAAATACATCTATGTTCTTCACGATATTTACACACGAACTTCGTTATTGGCTAAAAAAGCCAGCCACTTATATATACGCTGCCATATTTTTTGTGTTGGCCTTTTTTATGGCGTCTGCATCGGCAGGAATTTTTGACAGTGTCACGGTTACCATGGGGTCTTCACGAATTGTCAATTCTCCCATCGGAATTTTTAATCTGTACAATGCTTTAACCATTTTTATTTTCTTTTTGTTTCCATCCATAATTGGAATTTCCATTTACAGGGATTATAAGAGTGAAATGCATACCATTTTGTATTCCTACCCGTTTAGCAAGGCCAATTATTTGTTTGCCAAATTTTTCAGTGCCATTGTGGTGGTAACGGGAATTGTATTTGTTATAGGTATCGGTATGTTTATTGGGTTCAGGTTTCCTGGAACCAATTCTGAGCTGGTGGCGCCTTTCGATTTGCAATCCTATTTGTATACCTATTTGGTTTATATTCTACCGAATGTATTGCTGTTTGGGGCCATTGTTTTTGCTGTAGTAACCTTCACCCGAAATATTGCAGCGGGCTTTATCACCATCGTACTTTTGATTTTTGTTCAAGGTTTGATGGAAGGTTTATTGTCAGATCCCGATAATAGGGCCTTAGCCGCCATGTTGGATCCTTATGGCGCTTCTGCAGCAGATTATTATGTAAGATATTGGACCGTTGCCGAACAGAACGAATGGCATTTGCCTTTTAAAGGGCTCATCATCTATAACCGTTTGTTATGGTTGGGGATTGCCTCTTTAATCTTTGGATTGGTTTACAAATTCTTTTCCTTTAGTCAAAACGCTGTTAGTTTTTCATTTAAAAAAGATAAGGGAGAACGCTCGGTTAAACGGAATTTTGGAGGCATTACCAAAATCAACCTTCCAAAGGTGAGTTTTGATTATTCCTTTCTTCAAAACCTAAAAACCACTTGGAAATTGTCCAATATGGAGTTTCTCTACATTGTTAAAAGTTGGCCGTTTATTAGCATATTGATTGTTGGTTTGATCATTGTTTTGATTTCACTTTCTGAAATTGGCAACCTCTTCGGAACACCTACCTTACCCGTTACGTGGAAAATGTTGAATGGCGGTTCGGCATTTGTGATTGCTATCAACATCTGTACATTTTTGTATGCAGGTTTGTTGGTACACCGAGGTAATATCACCCGAATGGAAGATTTAATTGATGTAACGCCTATTCCTAACTGGACGTTGTTCCTGTCTAAATTCATTGCCTTGTTAAAAATGCAGTTGGTGATGTTGGCCATTATCATGGCGTCTGGAATGTTGTTTCAAATCTATAATGGTTATTACAATTTTGAAATTGGGCATTATGTGTACGAACTGTTTGTGTTGAGTTTCATTAGCTATGCCATTTGGGCTTTTTTGTCAATGTTTGTGCAAACACTTATGAGAAATCCTTACTTGGGGCTGTTTGTACTGATTGTATTGGCTATAGGTATGCCATTGTTGAGTTTGGCTGGAGTGGAGCAGGCTATTTTTAAATATAACCAAGGCCCTGGATATGCGTATTCCGATATGAATGGTTATGGGGATTCTTTTGGTCTTTACATGATTTACAAACTGTATTGGTTGCTCTGCGGTTTGGTGCTATTGGTATTTACGGCGCTATTTTGGGTAAGAGGATTACCAGATTCATTTAAGGAGCGCATACAAATTGCCAAAAGCAGATTGACGCCTAAAATGACCATGTTACTTTCAGTATTTGTAATTGGCTTTTTGGCACTCGGATTCCGAATTTACTATCAGAACAATATTTTGAATACCCGAATTTCTTCCAAAGAATCAGAGCTTAGGACTGTGGAATGGGAGAAGACTTATAAGAAATATGAGAATGCCGCACAGCCTCGAATTGTTGCGGTGAAGGCCAATGTGAATATTTTTCCAAAGAAACTCGATTTTGATGCTTCCGGGGAATATGTAATGGTCAATAAAACCGATGTGGCCATCGATAGCATTTTTGTAAACCACAATTCGTATCCAAGTACGTTTGAATTTGATAAGCCTAACACATTGGTGTCTGAAGATACTATCTACAATTTCGATATCTATGAGCTGAAGCAGCCTATGCTGCCTGGCGATAGTCTTACCTTGAGTTTTACGGTAAAGAATAAACCCAATAGTTTGTTGGAAAAGAATTCGCCTGTAAGACATAATGGGACGTTTATCAATAACTTTCAGATTTTTCCAAATCTGGGATATAATGGCGGAGAGTTGCAAGACAACAAAACAAGAGAGAAGTACGATTTGCCTCCAAACGAGCTTAAGCCAATGCCAACCGATTCTACGGCATTGGGCAATACTTATATCGCCAAAGATTCGGATTGGGTAGATTTTGAAGCAACAGTTAGTACCTCTGAAGATCAAATAGCGATTGCCCCCGGATATTTACAAAAGGAATGGACCGAAAATGGGCGTCGTTATTTCCATTATAAAATGGACAGTAAAATCTTGAATTTTTACGCATTCAATTCTGCTGAATATGAAGTGAAGAAGGATACATGGAAGGATGTGAATTTGGAAATCTATTACCACAAAGGTCACGAGTACAATTTGGACCGCATGATGGCGGGAATGAAAGCTTCATTGGATTATAACACGAAGAATTTTGGGCCTTATCAGCATAAACAATTACGCATTATAGAATTCCCGAGAACAGGAGGCAGCTTTGCGCAGTCCTTTCCTAATACCATTCCGTTTTCGGAAGGAGTCGGGTTTATTGCCGATGTGGATGAAACAGAAGGAGGCGGGGTAGATTATCCATTTGCCATTACGGTGCATGAAGTGGCGCACCAATGGTGGGCACATCAGGTGATTGGTGCCGATGTGTTGGGAGCTACCATGTTGTCCGAAAGTTTATCGGAGTATGTGTCGTTGAAAGTGTTGGAACATCAACAGGGCAAGAGCCAAATGCGCAAGTTTTTAAAAGAGGCTTTAGATGATTATTTAACCCAAAGAACTTTTGAGTCCAAACGCGAAAAACCATTGATGTATAACGATGGGCAAGGCTATATCCGTTACCAAAAAGGCTCTTTGGTGTTCTATGCTATAAGCGATTATATAGGCGAAGAGCAACTTAACAATGCCTTGAAAGCTTATGTGGAGAAGGTGAAGTTTCAAGAAGCGCCTTATACGACTTCCGTGGAAATGGTGGATTATATCAAAGAGGTTACTCCAGATAGTTTGCAATATGTTATCAAAGACATGTTTGAAACCATTACCCTTTATGAAAATAGAGTGGCAGATGTCACTTCTACAGAGTTGGAAAATGGAAAATACCAGGTTGATATTCATTTTCAGGTGAGTAAATATAGAAATGACGAAAAGGGAAAGCGCTTCTTTTCAGATAACGGGAAGGATTCTTTACAATACCAATCGGAAACTATGAAGAAACCGGAATATTCTGTGCCGTTGGCCGATTATATCGATATTGGAATTTTTGGAGAAGAGGAAGTAGATGGCGTTAAAAAGGAAACAGGGCTCTATTTGAAAAAGCAAAAGATTACCCAAATAGACAATCATATCTCAATTATAGTAGACGAAAAACCTGTTGAAGTAGGTGTAGACCCTTACAACAAGTTGATTGATACGAACAGTAACGACAACCGGAAAAAGTTGTAAGCCATTTATGGAAAACCATAAGCATTGCTTATGGTTTTTTTATGGCATCAATAAATAAGGCTGTTATATAATATTAATAGTATTTTAAGGTTTTAGAGACTGTAAATTATTAATTTTACCCTAACATTTAAAACCTGTAGAATTAGAATATTCCTTTACCAAAGGCACTTTCTGTTATATTTGGAATGGTTTTGGATTTAAAAATTGTCTATGAAGTGGCTTTGCTACATAATGGTTAGTTGTCCCTTGGCCATATGGGCGCAAGTGAAACCTGTAGAACAAGATTCTACACAGGTGGATTATATTATTGTGGAAGGAGATTCCATCCCGCGTACTTCCATAGATTTACATGAAGTCATTTTACTACACAAACTAAAGTTTGATGATAAAGAAGCCAGGAAGCGCTACTTGATCCTGAAACGAAAAACCATAAAAGTATATCCTTATGCCAAATTGGCGGCAGAGCGATTGGTAGCCCTTAACGAGCGTATTGGCAAATTGGATAACAATCGAGATAAAAAGAAATACGCCAAAATGGTTCAGCATTATATTGAGGATGAATTTTCAGCAGAACTTAAAAAGTTGACCAGGACCGAAGGGCAAATTTTGGTAAAACTCATCCATCGACAAACGGGAAGCACTACTTTCGATTTGATAAAGGATCTCCGCAATAGTTGGCGTGCCTTTTGGTTTCAAAACACCGCGCGGTTGTTTGATATTTCCTTGAAGGAAGAATTTGATCCCATGAATGTGAAGGAAGATTATTTAATAGAAGACATTCTGGAACGCGCCTTTCAAAATGGGCAGTTGATTCGTCAAGAACCAGCTATCGATTTTGACTACTATGACCTTACTGATAAATGGACGGTAACCAACGTGAAAAATTAGATGAGTCCATGCGAAAACAAACACACTTTGAAGAACAGTTAAACGCCAGTAGCCATGCCTTTGGGGCAATACTAGGAATTATAGGCCTTGTGTTGTTAATTGTCTTTTGCAGTTCCACTATTCCTTGGGGACTCTTCAGTGTGGTAATTTATGGTGTTTCCATTATCGTCCTATTTTTGGCTTCTACCTTTTATCACGGCATTAGGGAAGAGCAGAAGAAACACTATTTTAGGATTATGGACCATATAAGCATTTATTTGCTTATTGCAGGAACCTACACTCCCGTACTTTTAATTGCCTTGCCACATAGTTTGGGGTGGCCTTTGTTTTGGGTGGTTTGGGGGATTGCGGCTTTTGGAGTCTTCTTGAAACTGTTTTTTACAGGCCGCTTTGAAGTTTTTTCGGTAATCCTTTATTTGGTGATGGGCTGGTTGATTGTTTTTGATTTTTCTGCTTTAACCGAACAAGTATCCAGTAGCGGTTTAACATTGTTGTTTGCAGGAGGACTTTTTTACACCTTGGGCATCATTTTCTATGCAATAGATAGGATTCCTTACAACCACGTGATTTGGCACCTTTTTGTATTGGCTGGTGCCATTAGCCATTTCTTTATGATTTTTCTTTACGTAATATAGATTGGTTAATCCAACTTAATAACGTCCTTGAAATCTTCAAAAAATGCTTCAAATCGGTCCATGGTGGTATTGAAAAACACCATCACATCCTGCCAAGTGTTTTTGTTGTGAATGGAGACTTTCTGCTCTAAAGGCACATAGATTCTGGAAATTTCCTTACCATTTTCCAATAGGTGTTCTTCTTCAAAAATAGCTTCAGGTAAATAGTCTTCCAATAAAATGGTCTTTAAGGATTCCAATTGTCCCCAATAGGTAATGCGGTTTTCCAAATCGCCTTCAACATCCAGAGAGACCAAAGCTTTTTTTGTGTCAAAATGAAATTTAAAACTGAACTCCTTAATTTTGGTATCGTACAGAATCCACTTTCTTGGGAAGGATTTTCCAAAACTGGTCCAAAACTCCTGACGTATCAATCTCGATTCTTCTTTGCTAAACATGGATAATGCTGTTTCTGTATTCTTAAATCATATAAGCTATGGCAATCCCAAACAAGATAGCAAATAGTTTGGTAACGCTAAACTTGTGGCCTTCGTCACTTTCAAACAAAATGGTAGTTGAAATATGGAAAAATATTCCAATTACAATAGCATTGATCATCGTGATATAATCTGCGATCAACTCCCAGCTTTGAGACAATAAAGTTCCCAAAGGTGTCATGATGGCGAAAATGGATAGGAATGCTATAATTTGAAGTTTGCTAAAGTGCGAATGCAATAAAAAGCCAGTTATGACAATGGCAATTGGGATTTTGTGGACTAAAATTCCATAGACCATATCGTTGTGTTCGTGGATTGGAAATCCTTCAAAAAAACTATGGATACACAAGCTGATAAATAAAGCCCAAGGAAATGCATGTTCATGTTTGTGAACGTGTACGTGGCCATGTTCGGCACCTTTAGAAAAGAACTCCAATATCACTTGGAATAATATTCCGAACATGATGAAGAGGCCTGTTTGTTTGGCTTCCAAATGTTCATATACCTCGGGAAGTAATTCAAAAAGGGTCAATGCTAATAAAAAGGCCCCGCTAAAAGCCAATAACAATTTTGTGTTGAGGGTATTGCTTTTTTTTGTGACAATAACAATGCCTATACCAGACAATACAGCAATTATGGGCAAGAGATATTGATAAATCATACTAGCAAGATACAATTATTTAAAAATCATGATTAGACGTTCGGAGGTGCCTTTGTAGAATTTTCGCAAATTGTAATCGCCAAAAACATCCAACAAATACACACCGGCTTCTTCAAAAAGCGCTTCAAAATCTTCCAAAGAAAAGGCTTTTACTCGTTCTTGGAAGTTGTAGTCATGCCCTTCATGTGTAAATGAAATATCCTTATAGATATAACCGTCTTTTACATAACGTTTAAGATGAAAATCGATACCTTCCATGGTTTTGGTTTCTTCAGGAACAAGGTTCGAAATAACGTAATCACTGTTCATAAAGTCAATCACTCCCAAACCGTAGGTGTTCAAATTGTTCTTGATGGCGGTAATGGTAGCTAGATTACTAGCATCTTCATCAAAATAGCCAAAACTTGTAAAAAGATTCAATACGGCATCAAACTCCTTTTCATAAGGCGTGCACATATCGTGAACCTTAAAACGAAGCGTTTCGGTTTCATATTGTTTGGCATAGGCTATGCTGTTTTCGGAAAGGTCAATTCCTGTAACATCATACCCCAATGAATTCAAATACTTGGAGTGGCGACCTCTCCCACAGGCCAAATCCAAAATTTTGGAATCGGGCGAAAGATTTAAGTATTTGGTAAGATTGTCCATAAAGCGTTGTGCTTCATGGTGGTTTCTGTCTTTGTAGAGTATATGGTAAAAAGGCGTGTCAAACCATGACGTATACCATTGTGTTGTATCTTTTGTCATAAATATTTCAAGAGAAAAGGAACATTTGATGTTACCTTGGTTGATTGTGGTTTCAACCTATTTACATAATGCTATTATGTGCCACAAAAATACTTTATTTTTGCAATCTATTTGGAGTAAACTATGGAGAATAATTTTAAGATGGTAGCCAAGACCTTATTTGGCTTTGAAGAACTGTTGGCTAATGAATTGACACAACTTGGAGCCCAAGAGGTGAAACCAGGCGTACGTAATGTAAGCTTTGTGGGAGACAAGGGGTTCATGTATAAGGCTAACTTGGCGTTGCGCACAGCTATAAAGATTTTGAAACCTATCAAGTCGTTTCGGGTGGTGAGTGAGCAGGATTTGTATGATAAAATCTATCAAATGCCTTGGGAAAATTATATGAAGTCTACTGGCTCTTTGGCTATTGATGCTACTGTACACTCCCAAACGTTTACACATTCCAAATACATTGCCCTTAAAACAAAGGATGCCATTGTAGATAAATTTAGAAACACTACAGGACATCGTCCAAGTGTGGATTTGCGTTTTCCTGATTTAAAAATCAACGTGCATATAGATCGTCAGCAATGTACCATATCTTTGGATACTTCTGGAGAATCTTTGCATAGAAGAGGGTATAAGACAGCCACGAACATTGCCCCAATTAACGAAGTGCTTGCAGCTGGGTTGGTAATGCTATCCGGTTGGGACGGCCAATCCGATTTAATGGACCCAATGTGTGGTAGTGGGACTATTTTAATTGAAGCAGCGATGATAGCTTGTAACATTCCGCCAAATCTAATGCGTAAGGAATTTGCTTTTGAGCGTTGGCAGGATTGGGATGTCGATTTGTTTGAAACCATTGAAGAGTCCCTATTGAAAAAGACACGTGATTTTCACCATAAAATTATAGGTTACGACAAATCACCAAGCGCAGTGAACAAGGCCAAGGACAATGTGAAAAATGCCCACTTGGAAGAGTTTATTACCATAAAGCATGAGGACTTCTTTAAAACCCAAAAGGCAGGAAATGAGAAACTCCACATGTTGTTCAATCCACCTTACGGCGAGCGTTTGGATATAGAAATGGAAAGTTTTTACAAATCGATAGGGGACACGCTGAAGCAAAGCTATCCTAGAACCGATGCTTGGTTTATTACGTCTAATTTGGACGCCTTGAAATTTGTAGGGTTAAGGCCTTCCAGAAAAATTCAATTGTACAATGCCAAGTTGGAATCTAAGCTTGTGAAATATGTGATGTACGAAGGCAGTAAAAAAGGAAAGTATATGTCCTAATTGATAAACTAGATATGTTATAAAAAAAGCGTTTCATAATTGAAACGCTTTTTTGTTTGTATCATAGTTCTAAAATCCTTTGTAGTTAAATATTTGGCCTCCAACAGACACTTCAGCCATCAAACCTCCTTTGGTATGGGTAAACACAGCTACACCATCGGTGTATTTGGCATCTAGGGATTGGCCCATGGTTAAAGCTGTTGCAGAGATGCCAGCATCAAACTTAAAGTCACCTTTCTTGAATTCATCTAGAGCATTGGCAGTTTCAAAAAAGATGATTTCAATAAGTGCCTGTCCTCCAATTTGGGCACCAATATTGATTTCTTTTACACTGGCCATTCCTTGTGCCACACCAGAAACATAGAGCACACCATTTCCCGAAGCCCCTCCAACAATAAGTCCTCCTTTACCAACATTTGGGAAGATGACATAACCAGCAGAGGTTTCAAAATACTTTTTTAAATCCGGAGAATGTTCCAACATTTCAATTTGGGCCTTTTCAGCATCGATAATAATTTTTCTGTCTTTCTCAGTTTGGGAATAGGCAGATAAGGCAAACATGCTAAGTGCAAAAACGAAAACTAATTTTTTTAACTTTTTCATAATGGTGGTGTTTTTGTTAAAAATAGAAGCTTAAAGGTAATGATTTTAGCGTAAAATGCTGTTTGTTAATGGTTTAGAATTATTGTAAAGAAAAGAGGGCCAAATAGGCCCTCTTTAATAAATGTATATGAAATAGAATATGTTATTCTTCTTCTTGGATTACTTTTTTGTCTTTCTTGAATATGGGAACTAGATAAGAAATGGAATAGCCAAACCCCATTCCGAAAGCACCACTGTCGTATGTTCTGTTGAAACCAGGGATGTAGATGTTCTCAAAGTTTCCTGGTTCAGTTTCGGTGATACGTCCCTTTAGTTGGGCGTTGATACCAATAAACAAATTTTTAAAGGTTTCGGCTTTTATTCCAATAATAAGTTCTCCCCAAAACGCTGTCAAGCCATCAAATTCCTGAGAGTCGTAAGAGGTGTATGGATTGCTCCAATATTGATCGGCATTATAAACGGTATAACTGTTTACAGTTTGGCTAAAGGTGCTGGCACCAACTCTAAAACCTGCATAGATCATATTTTGCATATCCAACCAGTTGGTGTACATATTATAATCAACCCCAGCCTTAAAATAGCCTCCTTTGGTAGTGACATCCAAAAAATTGGTTTTGGTGGTTTTTTCTTCGGTGCCTATCTCGCCAGCCAAATATAATTTTTGAGTGAGACGATAATCTCCCATAATTTCAAACCCAGAATAGTACTCATCAATCAAACTACGAATGGGTTTGCTGATATCAGCCCCTATTCGTAGGCCGTATTTCTGTTTGTAAACTAAAGTGTCGTTGCTGATAGAGTCTTTTTCCTCTTGAGCTGTTGCTAATAAAGGGAACAACAGCAAAACCAATATTTTAATGATAAATGTTGATGTGCGCTGCTGTTTCATTTTCTATGGTTGTGTTTACGGTTACGGCGTTAATGATCCAAATGTCCTCATCGTTGGTTTCATCTACATCTATTTCTGTTCCGGCAAAGGTACTTTTATAACCACAAGCTCTGGAAACGTAGACAAACTCTGGAGTATAGTTAACTTCAATAATATCGGTATTGGAAGCAGTGTTTTCCTCAGTGTCGCTGTCGTAATCGGTGTTTATTTTTAATTCAAATCTAGAAATGGCTGTGATGCCTTCCTCTTGAAAGTTCAAAGGCAATAGTATAGAGTCTGTAGTTGTATTGGTGACAATTTCCTCATCCAAACCTTCACCTTTTACGGTAAGTTTTCTTGCAGAAAGCGTATTTGTAGGATTATTGACATCGTAAAAACGAATAATCAAATGAGGAGTGGTAGCCGTGGTTTCGGCACATATGTCATCTTTTTCGCAACCTATAACAAGGTATCCCAGGATGGCTAAAAGCGGACATACAATTTTTAAATATCTTACCATAGTTAGATGTTCTGATTAGCAGAATTAGGGTGCCTTATTAATTTCGGCGTTCTAAAAGTACAACATTTTCTACATGGTAGGTCTGCGGAAACATATCTACCGCTTGTACCTTGGTTACTTTATAGGCATCATCCATTAAGGCCAAATCCCTAGCTTGTGTGGCACTGTTACAGCTTACATACACTACTTTTTCCGGAGCAATATTTAATATTTGCTGAACCACATCCTTGTGCATTCCGTCACGTGGCGGATCGGTAATGATTACATCTGGATGGCCATGTTGGCTGATGAAGGCATCGTTAAATACATTTTTCATATCGCCCACATAGAAGTCAACGTTTTCAATGCCGTTTAATTGTGCATTTTCCTTGGCAGCTGTTATGGCATCTGGAACCGCTTCTACACCCACAACCTTTTTAGCTTTTTTGGCCACAAATTGTGCAATGGTTCCTGTACCTGTATACAAATCGTAAACGAGTTCGTCTCCTTTAAGGTTGGCAAATTCACGGGCAATTTTGTAAAGCTCATAAGCTTGCTTGGAATTGGTCTGGTAAAACGACTTTGCGTTGATTTTAAACCTTAGGTCTTCCATTTGTTCAAAAATATGATCTTCACCCTTGTAGCAAATTACTTCTTGGTCATAAATGGTATCATTTGCTTTTTCGTTGATCACGTATTGCAATGAGGAAATTTCAGGGAAGGTTTCAGCCAAATGATCCAACAACAATTCTCTCTTCGCTTTATCCTCCTGAAAGAATTGAATCATGACCATAAGGTCTCCCGTTGTGGAAGTCCGAATCATGAGCGAACGCAAAAATCCAGCTTGGTTACGAGTGTTGAAAAACTCCATGCCGTTGGCAATGGCGAAGGATTTCACCTCATTGCGTATGGCGTTGGAAGGGTCTCCCTGCAACCAACATTTCTTCACGTCCAAAATTTTGTCCCACATCCCTGGAATATGAAATCCTAAGGCATTTTTGTCGCCCAAATCTTCATCAGATTGGATTTCTTCTTGAGTAAGCCATCTGCTATCGCTAAAGGAGAATTCCATTTTGTTTCGGTAGAAATATTGTTCTGAAGATCCTAAAATAGGAGTGACTTCAGGCAGTTCTATATGCCCAATACGTCTCAAGTTGTTTTCAACCTCTTTATGTTTGTATTCCAATTGGTATTGGTAATCCATATCCTGCCATTTACAGCCACCACAAACCCCAAAATGCTCACATTTTGGTTCGCTGCGTTTCTCGGATAATTTATGGAATGCAATGGCTTTACCTTCATAGTAAGCCTTTCTCTTTTTATAGGTTTGGATGTCTACCACATCACCTGGAACGGCATTAGACAAAAATATCACTTTACCGTCTGGCGCCTTGGCAACCAGTTTGCCTTTGGCCCCGGCATCTATCACTTCTACGTTGGTAAATACCTGCTTTTTGTTTCTTCTTGACATGTGGCAAAAATAGAATAAATGCCGGTAAAAATTCCAAAAATAGGACAAGATTTAGTAATTTGCAGCCACTACAAAGACGGATGATTTCTCTCCTGAAAGAAGGAATTGCAAATATTTTAATTAAAAGTAAATAAAATGGCGGTTTTAGACCAAATGACGTCCCAGCAAGCAATTGATTTAGAAAACAACTATGGAGCTCATAATTACCATCCACTTCCAGTGGTTTTGAGTCGTGGTGAAAGTGTGCATGTTTGGGATGTTGAAGGGAAACAATATTATGATTTTTTATCGGCGTATTCTGCAGTCAACCAAGGGCATTGTCACCCAAAAATTGTAGGGGCTATGGTAGCGCAGGCGCAAACATTAACCTTGACTTCAAGAGCATTTTACAATGATGTTTTGGGGAAATATGAAAAGTTTGCCTGTGAGTACTTTGGTTTCGATAAATTGCTTCCTATGAATACGGGAGCAGAGGCTGTGGAAACAGCTTTGAAATTATGTAGAAAATGGGCTTATGAAGTGAAGGGAATTCATGAAAATGATGCCGAAATTGTAGTTTGTGAAAATAACTTTCACGGACGTACCACTACTATCATCTCTTTTTCAAACGATCCTGTAGCGCGTGAGAATTTTGGACCTTATACCAAAGGATTTATCAAGATTGCATATGACAATTTAGAAGCCTTGGAAGAGGCTTTAAAAAGCAATCCAAATATCGCTGGATTTTTGGTGGAACCTATCCAAGGTGAAGCTGGAGTATATGTTCCAAGTGAAGGATATTTGGCTAAGGCCAAGGCTTTGTGTGAGCAATATAATGTACTATTTATTGCCGATGAAGTACAAACAGGAATTGCCCGTACAGGAAAGTTATTGGCGGTAGACCATGAAAATGTAAAACCAGATATTTTGATTTTAGGGAAAGCCTTGAGTGGTGGGGCCTATCCTGTAAGCGCGGTATTGGCTAATAACAGCGTCATGGATGTTATAAAACCTGGAAATCATGGGAGTACTTTTGGAGGAAATCCAGTGGCGGCTGCAGTTGCCATTGCTGCTCTGGAAGTGATAGAAGAAGAACAGTTGGCTGCCAATGCCGAGGAATTGGGGCAATTGTTTAGAAGTGAAATGAACAAGTACATTGCAAGCAGTGAATTGGTTAGTTTGGTGCGAGGAAAAGGCTTGTTAAACGCCATTGTCATTAATGATGATGAGGAAAGCGATACGGCATGGAACATCTGTTTGGCATTGCGCGATAATGGATTGTTGGCAAAACCAACCCATGGTAATATCATTCGTTTTGCACCACCTTTAGTAATGACAGAGGAGCAATTATTGGATTGTGTAAACATTATTACCAAAACACTAAAGCAATTTGAAGCTTAATCCAGATAAGTCATAAATAAAAAATGCGACCAATTGGTCGCATTTTTTATTGTGTGAAGTGATGTTATTCTTGTGGCAAACCTTGTTGGATTTCTTGCAAACGCTCTTGCAATAATTCTGGATTTGATAATGCTTCCCATCCAATAAAGCTAATGATCCACGCTATGTAAGCAATGGAAATGATGCTTAAAATAACACCAATAATACCCATAATTCTTCCTGCTTTTACATTGCCATAGCCCAAATACTCTTCTGGAGCCGATTGGTAAAGTTTTGTAGCTTTTGAACCTAATACAATAGCAATAATTCCACAGATAAGTCCTGGGATTCCATAAAAGCAACAGCCTACAATTGATAGGATTCCCATTACTAAGATTAAGGTTGAATTTGGTAAAGTTTGTTTTTCCATGTTGATTAGTTTAAAGTTAAAAGTGTTTTAAATAATAATTTATCAAGGTAATTGTAATATTCAGGATGAATAGCGCTAAAATAATTTTATGCCCGTACTTGAATTGGTATTTAATATGCGCCAATAGAAAAACTCCCAATAATAACAAGGTGTAAATGGCAGGGTACATTTTAAACGCTGCCGAAAATTCACCTTGAAGTACCAGTACCAAGGCACGTTGCGTACCACAGCCCAAGCATTCCATCCCGAAGGTTTGCTTCCAAAGGCAGGGTAGCATGAATGACTCTAGTGATGACATAATTGTTAGTAATGACTTCTAACAAATGTATGAAATCTGGAGGCTATTTAAATGAAATTGCAAGTATTTTCATATATGAAAATGTAAATGAATTGCAAGTCAAGCTGTTAATATTACTTCTAAAAGCTGTATTTTTGAAGCCTCTTTTATTGCAGTTTATTATGAATATTCCAAAACGCATCAACTATATTTTTATAGTTATTGGAGGGATTGTGGCATTTTACGCTCAAGCCCAAGAAAAGCAAAATACTTTTGTGTTAATTGGCGGCGTTGCATTGCTGATGCTCGGCATTTATGGAATATCTAAAAATATTCCAAGTAAATTTGAAAAGGACGATACGGACGAAAATGACCTAGACGCATGAGTTTAAAGATTGGAGACAAAGTTTCGGTGTTGGATGAGGATATCACAGGTGTCATCACCACGAAAAAGGGTGATTTATTTGGAATAGAAACCACCGATGGTTTTGTATTGGAATTTTATGCTCATGAACTTGTTGTTATTGAAGCATCATTAAAATCGGAAGTGTTTTCGGAGCAGTCTGCTTTTGAAGTGATTCAGGAGAAGGAAATTTCGCAGAAAAGAAAATCGCAAAGAACCAAACCTAAGGAGCGTAATTTACCAGCTATGGAAGTGGATTTGCATATCCATCAATTAACGCCCAAACCCAACAGGCTTTCCAACCATGAAATGTTGACTCTACAATTGGATACTGCCGAACGCCAATTGAAGTTTGCCATTAGCAAGCGCATTCAAAAAGTGGTGTTCATCCATGGTGTGGGAGAAGGCGTTCTAAAAACCGAATTGGAATACCTTTTTGGCAGATATAACAATGTTACCTTTTATGCCGCCGATTACCAAAAATATGGCATGGGAGCTACAGAAGTTTACATTTATCAGAATGTAGAGCCTTAATCTTCCTCTGTAGAGAAATCTACTTCCAAGGTATAAGTTCCCAAATCTATTTCATCGGTACTCAATACCGTGATATCTACATTATGTACTGTAAAATAAATTGAAATGGTTCTGGTATAGGTGTTTTCAATAAACTCATCAAGTGGAAATTCATCTTGAGCATTGCTATCCAAGTATCGTGCAATGGTGGCATCAACAGCAAAATCGTTGGCTGGGTTTTTATCACCATTTTCATCCTCGTATCTCGTAAGGATGCCATCCCCATCATCATCATTATCTAGGTAATCTGGGGTGCCATCTTCATCAGTATCTCTAGCATCATCAAAATTATTATCGCCATTTGGATCTGGTGCTTCATTTTTGGTCTTCACATTGTCATTGTCATCATCTTCATCTAAATAATCAGGAATACCATCCCCATCTGTATCGGTTGGGTTGGTACTAGGATCATTGTCACCGTCTAAATTGGCATCTTCTACAGAAGAAGGAATACCATCATTATCATCGTCTAAAAATGTGGAATAGTATTCAACGGTACCCGAGGTAGCCTCGTAGTTATTGGTAACGGTAACCGTTTCATCAGGAACTAAATTACAGATAAAGTTCTCGGGATTGTTATCGTAGGTTCTGTAATGAAATCTTACGTTTGTCCCGTTTATGGCCATTGAACCTTCAACAATACCGTCTTCAGGATTAAAAATACCATCGTTTGTACTGTTGGAAGGAAACAGTAGGCTCAAGGATTCGTAGGGAGATTCCTTGGTTTTATATAATAGGTAAGACTCTGATGTTTCCGGGCAGAGCGTTAATTCGTCTTCAAAATCAAGTTCCACGTCAAGAATGTCACCATCATCACAGGATACTATAAAAAAGGCAACAAACAGAAGGTATATAAAGTTTCGCATAGTGGTAATTTGAGTCACAAAAATAAGAGAATTGTTAATTTATAACGTGGCATCTGGGAAATAATTTTATTTCCTGTACTTTTGCGGCTGATTGGCGAAGGGGGAAGCATTCCATTGCCAATTTCCCAAGAATTACCAATAAACAAAACAACATGAAACAAGTATATTTTGACAGTGCCGCAACCACAAAGGTTAGGGACGAAGTGATTACAGAAATGCATAAAGTGTTATCTGAAAACTACGGAAATCCTTCTTCAACCCACGCTTTTGGAAGGTCTTCAAAATCTATTATAGAATCAGCCAGAAAAACCATTGCCAAATACTTAAACGCCCTGCCTCAAGAAATTATTTTTACTTCTGGAGGTACCGAGGCAGACAATATGATTTTACGTTGTGCTGTTAGGGATGCAGGTGTAAAAACCATCATCACGTCATGTATTGAGCATCATGCCGTGCTGCATACGGCCGAAGAACTGGAGAAGGAATACGGAATCAATGTAGAATATGTAAAACTTCAAAAATGTGGAACTCCAGATTATGAGAATTTGGAGCGTTTGTTACAAGCTTCTGAAGATTTGAAATTGGTAAGCTTGATGCATGTTAACAATGAAATAGGGAACCTTTTGGATGTTAAAAAGGTGGCCTTGATGTGTAAGGAAAACAATGCTTTGTTCCATAGTGATACGGTACAATCCATTGGACATTTTGAATGGGACGTACAAGATGTGCCGATTGATTTTATGACGGCTGCAGCCCATAAATTTCATGGACCAAAGGGAATTGGGTTTGCTTTTATAAGAAAGAATAGCCATTTGAAACCTCTTATATTCGGAGGTGCTCAAGAGCGCGGTTTTAGAGCAGGTACTGAGCCTGTTCACAATATCAAAGGTTTGGAAACCGCTTTTGTTATGGCCTATGACCATTTGGATAAAGAACGCAATTATATTTTAGACTTAAAGAATTACTTTAAATCTGAAGTTGAAAAACATATCCCAGGCGTAAGTTTTAACGGGAACTGTGGTGATGATGAAAAGAGTACCTACACCTTGTTGAATGTGTGTTTGCCATTATCTGCTGAAAAGGCTTTGACATTGCAGTTTCAATTGGATTTAAAAGGAATTGCCTGTTCAAAAGGTAGTGCTTGCCAAAGTGGAAGTTCATTGGGATCGCATGTATTAACCCAAATATTGTCTGAAGAAGACTTGAAGAAACCTTCCATTCGTTTTTCATTCAGTAGTTACAACACCAAAGAAGAAATAGACTATATCGTAGAGGTACTTAAAGAGATAGTTGAGGCTTAACATCTAGATAAGGCCATAAATAAATGGCTGCCTTCAACATTTCTTTTCGATCTGTAGAAAGTTATATCAATATGGGGCCTACACTTGCTCTTTGCCATTAGTAGTGTAGGCTTTAGTGTTTCTCAATTCCATTATTGACAACTGGACATTTGTCTGGGCAGCCATCCTTTTCTTTTTTTTACAATAATATCAATCCAGATATTCCCACGGATAGGTTTTCTGTTCGTATTTTCTATCAATTTCCTTAATAAACTCCAAATATTCTGGTGTAGCTTCGGTAAGGGGCAAAAACTCTCCTTCTTTTACGGGCGTTCCAATATCTACAAACAAATTTTCCAAACCAGCAGGCATAATGGTGCAGGTGAGTCGGGCATTTTTGTTGGAGGTGTTTTTAAAGCAATGAATAGGTCCATTGAATGGAATGGTGACAAACTCTCCAGCTTTTACGGTAATATGACCTTCTTCACTTTTAAATTCCAATTCACCTTCGGTTAAATGAAATAGCTCCTGCGCGTTCGGATGGTCATGAGGAGGTGGGCCGCCTCCTGGAGGCACCAGCATTTCAATAACCGCATAATCGCCGTTGGTGTCTTCACCAGAAATTACAATACGATAATTACTGCCGGCAACCGCCAAATATTGACCTTCATGTTTGTTTTTGATAGTTATTTTGGACTTCATAGAGGTGTATTCAAAAGTTTAGGTTCTGTAAAGTTATGCAGAAAGCTTTTAAAATGATGTTGTAAAAATAGAAGTCTAAATGAAGTTGTGAAATTGATTTGTAATTAGTTGGATTTGAATGGTATATGAATGTTGTGTATATTTATAATGCAACAATGATACGCATTGAAGCATTAAATTGAAGAACCAACAGTAATATGTATGAAACAAGAATACGATTTAAAGGAAAACAGACATTTGGGAAGTTAGGGGTTTGGGTTTGGGCATTTTTAAGCTGTTATTGGCTAAATGCCCAAATTAGTTATGAATATACGACCAACAAAAGTTTTTATTTGGGATCCTATGGACGTGTAGGTGTAGATTGGTCTTTTGAGAATGGCGAATCTATAGGAAGACGTTTAAACCTGAGCAATATGGGAAGTATTGGCGGAAGGTTGGAGGAGCAGGATTATTTGGAGCTGGTTCCCAATTTTGTGTTCAAGCCCAAGAAAGGTGATAGTACTACCATCCATGTGCAAATGCGCTTATCGGTTTATGCTACCAGCCTTACTTCTATAGGAAATAGTTCTACTACAAGTTTGGGAGGCCTTAATTTCGCCTTACCCGAGATTTATGCGGAAGCTAGGAATATTAAGGGAAAGGATTTAAATATATGGATTGGTTCCCGATTGTATAGAGGTCCGGATGTTCATATCGCCGACCATTATTATTTCAACGATCATTCTGGACAAGGGTTTGGCGTAGAGTATAAAAAGTCGAGAATGGCAGCCGTGTTTGTGGCTTCAGTGGATACTACCTCTACATTACCACCATATTTCTATTTGAACATTGAAACGGGGACTCTTAGTGCCGCGCTTAGGCAGCGCACCGTAGTAATAGGCGAGCATGATTTTGAATTGAATAAGGACAATATGATTACGGCGCTTGGAGAGGTGCATTATATGGGTGGCGGTGATGAGGACAACGATTTGACCGAACCTGGAGATGTAGGAGAAGCCGTGAATTTTCCATCAGACTATGGTTTGGTGTTTGGGGCAAGGTACCATAGGCGTTTTAGAAAACTTCGAGAGGGCTCTTTTAACGATTTAGCGGTCAGGTATGGCTCAGGGATAGCCAATGGAGGTGATGGTGGGATATCTAAAACTTGGTATACCTTTGGAGCACCTAATGCGGAAGATTTAAATTTTAGAGGCGCCTATTCATGGTCGGTGGTCAATCAGGCTATGTTGAATATTTCCGATTTCTATAGTCTGAATGGTTATGTGATTTTTACCAAAAGTAAAGGGGGAGCAGATAGCAATCATATTGCGGAGACCTATTTTGGTAAGGAGGTTTTCAACAGAAAATTGGATTTAGCCATTGGGACCAGGAATGAATTCTACATCACCGATTACTTTCATATTTTGGCAGAATTGCACTATGCTCAACGTAAAGATGGTACCAATCCCAATGCAAGCATGACCAAATTTAGTATTGCGCCGGTATTTGTGCCTACGGGTGCTCGGGATATTTGGGCGAGACCCCATTTTCGGTTTGTGGCGTCTTTTGCTCGTTATAACAATTTTGCCAAAGAATACCTGTATTCTCCTTATTTGTTGTTCACGGGGCCCAAACGCTGGGGCTATTACTTTGGGGTGAAAGCAGAGTGGTGGCTTTGGAAATAGTTGTTTTAAAAGGTGGTAAACTGCCTTTATTTTCAAGAGAAAAGAGCTTATTTGTTTTAATTCCAATTATTAACATAAGCATAACACTATTAACACTTTAGTGAATTTATCTTAAATCTGACTTAAGGTTATTCTTACCTTGCCGTTGTTCATTTGTGAAAACTTTTAAAAAAACATGAAAATGAACAACTATTACAAATTTGCTTGTGTTGGCCTAGGGCTTTTGTCCTTTATGTCATGTAATGATGATGACGGTTCCAATAATGAACCAAAAAATGAGGTGGTTTTGCAATCGCATTCTCAATCTCCAGTATTATTGAAATTGACCCCAGAGTTTTCAGATGTAAACATTTATAACTTGTTGACATCGGAAGATCAATTGGCAAACACTCCAAATTTCGTGTACGGCTCTATGGCAGATGGCGCTGGGCTAATCAAAAACGCGGATGATACATTCACTTTAATAAACAATATAGAAGCCGACTATTCCATTGCAAGAATTACTTTGGATGAAACTTTTAAGCCTGTAGGAGGTGAGTACATTTTGAATGCTCAAGCTACGGCATCTACTGCGCAATGTTCAGGATCGTTGATTACTCCCGAAGAACACGGTTTTGGTCCTTTATATTTGTCAGGTGGTGAATGGGGTGGATCTTCCAATGGTGTATTCTTAACGGATCCTTTCAAAAGTACTGGAGGGGCTTCTACAGCTCAAATGCTTACAGCAATGGGGCAGTGGTCTACTGAAAATGCAGTAGCTATTGGTAAAGATGCCTACCCAGGGAAAACGGTAGTATTTATTGGAGACGACCATTCTGATAATACGGTACCTTCAGGACAGTTGGGAATGTACGTTGGAAACCAAGGAGACTTGGAAGGTGGTTCTTTATACGGACTTAAAGTTACAGATGCAAATGTGACTTTTGAAATGGATATGGTTGAAGGACAATCTTATGCTATGGAGTTTGTTGAATTGGAAGAAACGCAATTGGATTTGTTGGATGCAGAGGCTAAAAACAAAGGAGTAATGGGATTCTCTAGATTGGAAGATATCGATTGGAGAAGAGGTTCTGCAGACAACAATAGAGAAATCTATTTTTGTGTAACGGGACGTAGCAAGCCAGACTTGGAAGGTAAAGGAACTTTCTATGGTCGTGTGTATAAAGTAACCATGAACCCTAACGATCCAACTGGTGCTGGTACGATTACTTGTGTATTGGATGGTGATAAATTAAGCGGAAAAGCAAAATCATTCCACAGTCCTGATAACATCGTAGTAACTGAAAACTACGCGTATATCCAAGAAGATCCAAATGGATACTACGACACTGCCGATAAAACGCACTACGCTAGATTGTATCAATATAACTTGAATACGGGAGCTTTAAAAGTGGTATTGGAATGTGACCAAGAAACTGCAGAAGGTTTAGGATATGGTTCAGCAACTTCCGCTTGGGAAATTACTGGGATGATCGACATTTCTGAAACTGTTGGAAAAGACGATACTTTCTTGGTGATTACTCAAAACCACGGATGGGAAAACGATGGTTTTACAGATTCAATGGCTAATGCTTCAAGTACTTCAAATGAAGGAAGTATGTTATACATCATTGAAGGTTTGGACAGATAGAATGACAAATTTTTATTTGAAACACATAAAGAAGGCACACTATTGTTTAGTGTGTCTTTTGTGCATTGTATTGGGGTCATGCAAAAGTACAGAAACTCAAGAAGCCGTTGACCCTTGTGTTACTTTGGAGCGCAGTTATGTGAATACTTTAGGACGCTGTATTGAGTTTTTGGATTCAACCTTGGCCAGTACTAACAGAGACTTGATGCTGAAGGGGTATTTAAATGCGCGAGAGCAATTTAAAATGGCAGAACCCGTATTGTCTTATGTAGACAAGGGCAACTATAAAAGTTTGAACGCCCCCAATATTTTAAGTGTAGAGGAAGAAGATGCTACAGATATCAAAATCAACAATCCGTTTGGATTTCAGGTGATGGAAGAGCTGTTGTTTGAAGAACATTTTGATAAAGACGAATTTAAAAGGGTGGCGCAACAAACTAGAAACCGATTGGAGCTCATCAAACAAAACACACGTCTAAAGCTGAAGCCGTATCACGTGTTATGGCTCATTCGTGATGAAGTGGCTCGTATTGCCTTAACAGGAATTACAGGTTTTGATTCACCTGTTTTGGAAGCTTCCATGAAAGAAAGCATCATTGCCTATGGAAGTTTAAAGGAGTTACTGAATGTTTATAAAGAAGAATTTGCTTCAGAAGTCTTGTATAATGAGTTTCAGGAAGCTTTTGATAAAGCCATTGTGAATTTGAATTCTGATTTTGAAAGTTTTGATAGATTCAATTTCATTAAAAATCATACCCATAAACAATTGGAATTGTTGCAACGCACCAAAACCGATTGGGAAGTTGAGTTTCCTTTGGAATTGGCTTTTAACAATGACATGACGTCATTATTCTCAGCCAATACGTTTAATATGGATTATTTCTCGGGGTATGTAGAAGTGGATAGTCTGCTGTCTTCAAAAATCAGTTTGGGACAACGCTTGTTTAAAGATAAGAGATTGTCCAGTGACAATTCTATGAGTTGTGCTACCTGTCATGATAAAAATAAGGCGTTTACAGATGGCTTAAAAACATTTCCGAAACAACTGAGAAATACGCCAACATTAACCTACGCAGCCTTGCAAAGGAGCTTTTTTTACGATGGTCGAACAGGAAACCTTGAAGGGCAAATTGTGGATGTTGTAAACAATAAGAATGAATTCCATACTAACTTACAGGATTTAAAGGAAGTGGTGAGCAGGGATTCCATGTATGCTGAACAGTTTTCAACAGTGTATGGTGCTGAGGTTTCAGATCATTCTATAAGGAATGCCATTGCGGTTTATATTAGAAGTCTGAACAAATTCAATTCAAAATTCGACAACAATATCAACGGTTTGGAAAATACCCTGTCTTCGCATGAAGTAAATGGTTTTAATTTGTTTATGGGAAAAGCTAAATGTGCCACCTGTCATTTTCCACCAGTGTTCAACGGAACGGTGCCTCCAAATTTTAAAGACACCGAGTTTGAATTGTTGGGAGTACCAAAGGACACGCTTCAGGAAACACTTGTAGACAGTGATTTGGGACGTTACAATGTATTCAACACTATCGAAAAGAAGTATTTTTTCAAAACGCCTACCGTTAGGAATAGTTCCAAAACTGCTCCTTACATGCACAACGGTGTGTTTGTGAATTTGGAGCAGCTTATGGAATTTTATAATGATGGAGGAGGAGCTGGATTAGGTCTGGATTTGGAATATCAAACCTTGCCTCCGGATGCCCTTGGATTGACCGAAAGCGAAATGAAAGATATCATCAGCTTTATGGAATCCTTAGAGGATAGTTAAACTAAGACTCCAACAAAAATGATTTCAATTCTTCATATGAAGCAATGGAAGTCGCTCTTTTTTTCTTGCTCATTACCTTAAGGATTTGTGGAGGAAGTTCGATGTTTTCCCTGATGACTTCTTCCACAATATCTAAAAATTTGGTAGGGTGCGCTGTTTCCAAAAATACACAATGCGCATTTGGGTTTTCCTTTAAATAAGATTTACAGGCCAAATACCCAACTGCCCCATGCGGATCGGCTACATAACTGTAATCGTTGTAAAGTTCCTTGAGAGCTTCTTTGGTTTCCTTATCGGTAAAGCTGTAGCCGGATAAATCGTCTTTGAGGTTCTTGTAGTTATTCTGGTAAATTTCTTGAATTCGTATAAAATTACTAGGGTCTCCCACATCCATGGCATTGCTTATGGTTTGCACGGAGGGTTTAGGATCGTAAATTCCCTTACGTAGATAATCTGTAACCACTTTGTTGGCATTGTTGGCTGCTACAAAATGTTGAATAGGAAGGCCTAATTGTTTGGCCATCATGCCTGCACAGATATTTCCAAAATTTCCACTAGGTACTGAAAATACAAGGTCCTTGTGAGTTTTGTATAATGCTTTGTAAGCGAAAAAGTAATAGAACATCTGCGGAAGCCATCTCGCCACATTAATGGAATTGGCTGAGGTTAATTGCATATGGCTTGTTATGGATTCATCCAAAAAAGCTTGTTTCACCATCGCTTGACAATCGTCGAAAGTGCCATCTACTTCTAAAGCTTTGATGTTCTTTTTCAAAGTGGTAAGTTGCTTTTCCTGAATATCACTTACTTTGCCGCTAGGATACAAAATAACGACCTTCACACCGTTAACTCCTAAAAAGCCATTGGCAACGGCTCCACCAGTATCGCCAGAAGTAGCCACCAAAACCGTGACTTCATTTGGATTGCTGTCATTGAAATAGCCAAGGCATCTCGCCATAAATCGAGCACCAACATCCTTAAAAGCCATGGTTGGGCCATGGAACAATTCCAAGGACGAAATTTGATTATTGATCTTTACGATTTGAAAATCAAAAGACAATGTTTCTGAGATAATCTCTTTTAAAGTGTCTTCAGGAATTTCGGGGACTACAAATTGTTTGATGGCTTCAAATGCAATGTCCACATTATCCATTTGATCCATTTGCTCAAAAAACGATTTTGGCAATGGTGTTATGGATTCAGGAAAATACAAGCCTTTGTCAGGTGCCAATCCTTTGATAACGGCATCCTTGAAGGTGGTTTCTGGGGCCTTTCGGTTGAGGGAATAGTATTTCATAGCAACGTTTTTATTCCTTGGGTGTTAATTTTTGAAACATGTATATTAAAATCCAAGTTGGTTTTGGAATATAAGTCTTCTGCGGCATGTGCCACTTGGTTGGCAATGTTTTCGTCTTTTGACAAAATAAAAATGGAAGGTCCAGACCCTGAGATTCCAGACCCAAGGGCACCATGTTTTTGCGCAAGTACTTTTACTTCTTGGAAATAAGGTATCAAAGTACTTCTGTAAGGTTCAATAACTACATCGTGAAGTGACTTGCTGATCAATTCATAATCGTTTGTGTGAAGTCCATGAACCAAACTTCCTAAATTTGCCCATTGCGTAATGGCCTTTTGTAACGGAATATCCTTTGGCAAAATGGCTCTAGCCTCAGAGGTTTTGATTTCTATTTGAGGGTGAACTATAGTAGCGTATAATTCATTTGGTGTTGGTATTTCCAAAATTTCCAATGGGTCAACACTTTTTACTAGAGTGAATCCTCCAAATATGCCAGGTGCGATATTGTCGGCGTGTTCACAACCACTTGCCAAAGCTTCTCCTTTCATAGCGAAGTAGGAGAGTTGTGTTTTGTTGTAAGGTCTTCCGAGAAGTTCATTGATGGCATACACACTGCCCGAAGCGCTAGCGGAACTACTGCCAATACCGCTTCCGGGTTTGATGTTTTTGTAGATTTCTATATCGAAACCAAAATCTGGTTTGGCATCTTCCAAAAGAGCTAGGGCGGCAACCCCTGCAACATTCTTTTCAGCCTCAAGAGGTAAATCGTAACCTTCAATTTTGGTAATACGGATTCCTTTTTGGGCTGATTTTTTTACAATCATTTCATCTCCAACCGCGTCCAAGCAAAAACCCATGACATCAAAGCCACAGGCTACATTGGCCACCGTTGCTGGTGAAAATATTTTTATTTCGTTTTTCAATATTGGTTCAATTTTTTTTTGCTATTACAATCAATTCGTTGTCTCGGTTGGTTGGATTGATCAACTGTTCTGTATGTACAATTTGAAAATGATGTTTGGTTAAGATGTTTCTTAAATCCTCTTCTTGATAATAATGCATGAACAATCGGAGTTCTGGATAATTCTTAGATCCAGTCCATTGGGATGACTCATAATTTCCTTCAATTGTACTGATGTACAGATATCCATTTTTGGACAGAATTCTGGAACTTTCAGAAATAAGTTGCTCCACATCACCTTTGGAGAGATAAGGTAACAAAAACGCACACATCACGCCATCATAGACCTCTTGAATGCTTTCAAGATCTCGGCAATCCATCACCTCAAAGTTGGCCGAAGGCACATTTTTAGTAGCAATGTCAATCATGTTAGGCGAGAGGTCTTTTCCTGAAATCTTAAAGTTTGGAAATCGCTGCTTAACAAAACGCGTCACATTGCCTGGCCCGCAACCTAATTCCAAAATTTTGGAGTGCTGGTCATGGTTGTCAAGAAGTTCACAAAACTGAAGGACTGAAGGTTCGTAGGCTGAAATATCCACATATTTTTGATCGTACATGGAGGCACAGTCATTAAAGACCTTAAGTGTCGCTTCAGTTTGTGCTACATCTTTATGTACATTGGACTTAGTCATTGCCAGTCCGTATGATATCGGCAAACAAACCAGAAGCGGTTACATCGGCACCAGCACCGGCGCCTTTGATAATCATTGGCTGTTCTATGTAACGGTGGGTGTAAAACATCACAATGTTATCCTTTCCTTCAAGATTGTAAAATGGATGTCCTTGTGGAACTTCTCTCAAACCTACAGAGGCTTTCCCTTCGTTGAATTCCGCCACATATTTCAATTGACAATTTTTAGCTTTGGCATCGCTGTATAATTTTTGGAAATGTGCTTCATCATCAATCAAGGTTTTGTAAAAATCATCTACCGATTTACTATCCAAATTAGCTTTGGTCAAAAAGGAATGATTGGTGATGTCTTCCAATTCCATTTTTGAACCGCTTTCCCTAGCTAAAATCAATATTTTTCTGGCAACATCCACGCCACTTAAATCAATACGCGGATCAGGTTCTGTGTATCCTTCGGCCTGTGCCTGTTTTACCACGTCATGAAATTTGGTGGTGTCATTGAAGTTGTTAAACACGAAGTTTAAACTTCCTGAAAGTACCGCCTGAATACTCTTGATTTTGTCACCAGAAGCGATGAGGTTGTTTAAGGTGTCAATAATAGGTAATCCTGCACCTACATTGGTTTCAAACAATAATGGAGCGTTATACTTTCTGGATAGATTTTTGAGTTCAGTGTAATTTTCATAGGAACTAGAGCATGCAATTTTATTGCAGGCCACTACGGCAATACTTTCTTTTAAATATTTTCCATAGAGTTTTGCAACCTCTTCGTTAGCTGTGACGTCTACGAACACGCTGTTACGAAGATTGAGCAACTTTATACGATTGAAGAATCCTTCCATCGAGGCTTTTTCTCCTTTTGAAAGGAGCTCCTTCCAATTTTTAAGCGGAATACCATCTTCATCAAAAAGCATAGTTCTTGAATTAGACAATCCAACGACTCTTAAGTTGATTTTTAAAGTGTCCCGTAAGTATTTTTTTTGCTGATGGATTTGTTCTACCAATCGTTCTCCAACATTCCCAACACCACTGATAAATACATTAAGTTGTTTTGTTTTTACTTCAAAGAAGGTTTCGTGTAAAGTGTTCAGTGCCTTTTTAACGTCTTGTTGGGCAATAACGGTTGAGATATTCCTTTCGGAAGCGCCTTGTGCAATAGCCCTAATGTTGATATTGTTTTTACCAAGAGTACTGAACATTTTTCCGCTGATACCTTGGTGACTTTTCATATTATCACCTACAAGGGCAACAATAGCTAAATCCTTTTCAATGAGGATTGGATTGATTTTTCGAAGGGCTATTTCATACCCAAAATTAAAGTCGATAACTTCCTTGGCATGGTCCCCATCGGCTTCGTCTACAGCAAAACAAATAGTGTGCTCCGAAGACGCTTGGGTAATAAGAATCACATTTATTTTGTTTATCGCAAGAGTTTCAAAGAGGCGTTTTGAAAATCCTGGGATGCCCACCATACTGTTGCCTTCCAAAGTTAAAAGGGCAATATTGTCAATATTGGTGATACCTCTTACTGTCAATCCATTGGATTGTTCGTCGTTGGTAATATAGGTTCCTGGAGCTTCAGGCTCCAAAGTGTTTTTAATAACAATGGGAATGTTTTGGATCAATACGGGCTGAATAGTAGGTGGGTATAGTACTTTGGCTCCAAAATGCGAGAGTTCCATGGCTTCCTGATAGGAGAGCTTTTCGATAGGCTGCGCCTGTTTCACCAATTTAGGGTTGGCGGTATACATACCGCTTACATCGGTCCAAATTTCCAATTGTTCAGCCTCAATAGCAGTAGCGACAATCGCCGCTGTAAAGTCCGATCCACCACGACCCAAGGTAGTCGCTTCGCCAAGCTCGGAAGTGGCTACAAATCCAGGTAAAACGGTTACCTGTTGTTCAGCTGTTTTAAAATATTCTTGAATTTTCGGCAATGTTAGTTCGTAGATCACATCTGCCTTTGTGTAGTTAGTATTGGTAATGATAAAATCTTGGCTGTTTTTCCTTACCGCATCCAGACCTTTACTTTTTAAGGTTTCAGTAATGATAAAGGAAGAGAGAAGTTCTCCAAAACTCACTAATTTATCGGATGTTTTTGGAGACAATTCGTTGATAAGGAAAATACCATCCAAAAGACTTTTTAAAGCATTCAGAATTTCTTCAAGCTGGCTAACCACTTTAGGACCTGCATTAGGGATTAATTCCGAAAGGAGTTGCAAGTGGAGCGTTTTAAGTGCTTCATATTCCGATTGGAAACTTTCATCTTTGTTTTGTGCTAGTTTACCAAGAATGATAAGCTTGTCAGTAACGCCTCCAACGGCCGAAACTACACAAACCAAGGGGGCTTTTTCGGCATAGTTTTCTAGAATGTTAACGACTTTGTTTATGTTTTCTGCAGAGCCTACAGACGTTCCTCCAAATTTTAATACGTTCATTTTTAATCAATTTTGATTGTAGTAAAGGTTTTTAGACTTTTGGTGCTTTGACAGCACATTGTGTACGGAGAGAATATAATTAACAACCCAAACGGGTTGTAATGCCAAAAATGAAATGAATAGTAGCTATAGCTCCCGTAAAAACATGGGAGTCAAAGGTGTTACTATTTAATGTTAACTTCGTATTCATATGCCTATCAAATGTATTATTTTTACTTTAATTAAAAAACTATTTCAATCTTTTTAGAGAATTAACAATAAAAGCTCTGAGTTTTTATTTAAACATAAATTGTATTGAGAAATTGAACTGTTGAAAAATGAATTATGTAATGCTAAGCAAGGTGTTGCATATAAAAATAGTATCCCACTTATGAAAATACTCTCAAAAGAGCAAGTCTATGAAGGAGATAGACTTACAGCCGAACGCCAAAACATTAGTTCCACCGAATTGATGGAACGGGCCGCTACCAAAATTTTTAATTGGATCCATACAAGATTGCAGGGGCAGCCAATTCCAATTCATGTGTTCTGCGGGATAGGAAACAATGGAGGGGATGGTTTGGTGTTGTCTCGCCACTTGATCAATTATGGCTATAATGTGAGTACCTATATTGTGAATTATAGCGATAAACGTTCCAAAGATTTTTTGATCAATTATGACCGTATTAAGCAAGCTTCCAAAAACTGGCCAGTATTGTTGAATGAAGAAGATGAATTCCCAAATATTACTCCAGATGCTATTATTGTGGATGCCGTTTTTGGAATTGGATTGAATCGGCCTGCTCATGATTGGGTCAAAAAACTTTTCCAGCATTTTAAGGCTTCAAAGGCGTTTACATTATCAGTGGATATTCCTTCGGGTTTGTTTACGGATCGAGTGCCTGAAGATGAAAATGGCGTGGTTTGGGCCAATTACACATTGAGTTTCCAAACACCTAAATTGGTGTTCTTTTTACCGGAAACAGGTAAGTTTACTACAGAATGGGAAATATTGGATATTGGTATTGATCCTTCCTATTTACAAAAGGTTAAAACAGAAGCTGAACTGATAGGGAAATTCGAAATGCTGTCCGTCTATAAACCTCGAGATAAATTTTCTCATAAAGGCGATTTTGGTCACGCCATGATTATTGGGGGAAGTTATGGCAAAATTGGAGCCGTTACTTTGGCCTCTAGAGCAGCTTTGACCGCTGGAGCAGGATTGATTACAGCCTATGTGCCCAAATGTGGTTATGTCCCGCTGCAGTCTTCATTTCCTGAAGCAATGGTAATGACAGATAACGAAGATGAATTGCTTACGGACATCTCTTTTGAATTGAAACCTTCTGCAGTAGGGATTGGCGTAGGGATGGGGACGGATAAAAAGACAGTTTCAGCTTTTGAAGGATTTTTAAAAGGTTATAGTGGGCCTTTGGTAGCTGATGCCGATGGTATTAATATGTTAGCCGCCAATAAAAAGTTATTGGAATTGTTGCAGCCGCAAACCATTTTAACGCCACACCCAAAAGAGTTGAAACGTTTGATAGGAGAGTGGAAGGATGATTTTGATAAACTCGAAAAAATTAAGACGTTCACCTCTAAGTACAATCTTATTATTGTGGTGAAAGGAGCCAATACCATGACTGTTTTTAGAGATAGAATTTATGTGAATTCAACAGGAAACCCTGGATTGGCTACTGCGGGGACTGGTGATGTTCTTACAGGAGTAATTACTGGTATGCTTTCACAGGGCTATGAACCATTGATGGCAGCTTTGTTTGGAGTGTATCTACATGGGAAAGCGGCTGATATTGCAGTAATGGATTTAGGATATCAAGCCCTTAATGCGAGTGTCGTTATAGAGGCTATAGGGGAAGCTTATTTGGATTTGTTTAAACAGCCAGGAATGGAAGAGCAGGAAAAGAATAATGAATAGAATAATATAAAATAGAAAAGGCCCACACTTTGGTGGGCCTTTTCTTATATCAAGGACAATTAATTAAATGTCTAATTCTTCCAATAGTTTTACCAAACCTGCGCTTGAAGGTCTAGGAGCATCTGGAGTCACAATATTTCCTTGTGGGTCAATTAGGATAAATCTTGGAATCCCGTTGATTTTGTAGTTTTGAACAAAATCCGATTTCCATCCTTTGTCAGCCAATAATTGGATGCCTCCTAATTCTTTTTCTGAAACCATGTTTTTCCAACCTTCTTTGGCAGCAGCTGCAGCGGCTTCAGGAGTTTCTCCTTTGAAACCTCTTCCGTCATCAACAGAAATACTTACAAATTGGATATTTTTATCATGGTATTCCTCTTCAATACGTTTTAGGTGAGGAATCTCAGCCTTACAAGGTCCGCACCAGGTAGCCCATACGTCTACGTAAACATATTTACCTTTTAAATCACTTAAGGAAGTGGTCCCTCCTTTGTGATTTTCGAAATTTTCAAAAACAGGAGAAGGGCTTCCTTGTGGAAGGTCTTGTTTCAAAGTAATGGAACTCGCTAAATATCTATGATAAGATTTAAGCATAGGATCTACATTTTTCATGGCATCAGCAACGATTGTGGAATCCACAGTGGCATCTGAATTGTAAAATGTAGTCAATTCATTTTTAATGGATTCAATGGAATTGTCCAAAGCTTCCATGTTGTCCAATTGGCTTAATTTATCAAGGTCAAGTAATTCTTCTTCCTTAAGGGATTTTTTAGCTAAAAAGTTGCTGTTTTCCGCTCCTGCTCCAGAATAGGATACAGTTTCATCAAATTGGTTGGTGTCCAATGTAAGTTTGATGTCGTAGCCATTTTTAAGGTACATCATAGTGCTCTCAGCACCATCAAACAGGCTGTATACGCCAGCATCTACTTTAAGCGTGTCGTTAAAGCTACCATCAGGGGCTACCTTAATAGTTTTTGAATAAGTACGGTTTCTAACAGTAAGGGAGTCACTGTTTGGTTTTGTTATTTGTCCTGAAAAAGTAACGTAATCTTTAGGTGGTGCTTCTTGCTTACATGCAAATGCAGAAGCAATCAGTAAAAGGGACAATGTTTTCTTCATGATAAAGTTTTTGTGTTCATTCAAAAATAATAGAAATATGTTTCCCTGTATGCTAATTAATCAATTATTAACAATTAAAGTAATTTTAAGAAGGTATTTTAGAAGTTAAAACTTAAAAAGTAGGGTAAATTTCAAACAATCACTTTGATAATAATCAAAGTGCTAAGGTTGAGTGTTAACTAATTGTAAATTAGTTGTTGAATATGGTTATGTGTGGAAAATTTCACATGCCATTGGTCGATGTTTTTTACACAGAAAATTCTTTCCAATCCGACAAAAAGCAAAAAAGTTTGGTTAACGGTTTAAATGCAAAAAAAATCTTAAAATTATTTGTAACTAATTACGTAATCTTCTATTTTTGAGAAAAGTAACAAGGTGTAAATTTTATGTTTTGTTGCATTTTTATTATTCTATGATTTGTTTTTTTGTAAATTTAGAATGTTTTACTTTCCAAAAATTGTTTAATAGCAAAACAATTGATTTTTAGCACTTTTATTGGTTGTTTTTGAATGAAAATTCAAAAGCAGGTTGTTAGTTTCTAGCGATAGTTTAGTTCTCGTTAGGACTTTTTAGTTTGTGCCCTCATCTCTATTCCTTTTTAGAACCTTCACTTTTGTTTTTGGTAGGCATATTGCCATGTGTTAAAAAAATTAATTAAAACCAAATGTTATGTTTATGAACAATTTTACCCGTAGTAATGGATTTCCTCGCTTTTGGAAGTCTGTTGCTAATTTATCGTGTTGTAGCATTGGAATCATGAAAAAACGGAATTTGAGCATCAAGGCCTTCCTAGGTTTTGTTATGCTCTTTTTGTTTTCTATGAATTCGATCTACAGTCAGTCGGCCGAGAGGTCCGTCTATTACAACCTATGTTTGGATGAGGTGTCAACAGTGGCTTTAACTGTTGAGGATGTAGAGCAATTGTACAGCATCCAATGTGATGGCGAAACAGATGTCAATCTGACAATTGAAACTGAGCCTGGATCAACAGATTGCGATTGGACCGTAATCTATGAGTTTTCCATTCTTTGTGATGGAGAGTTCTTGGCCGAGTTGAAAGCAATTTACTCAGGTGGGGACCAATCACCTCCAGTGATTGATGTCGAGGATATGACGGTGTCTTGTGGAGTTTTTCAACCTGAAGAGATTCCTGAACCAAGTGTTTCAGATTGCTCGGGAGTAATTTTTACTTATACAGATTCCGAGGCTATAAATGGTTGTTCAGGAAAAGTGTTACGTATATGGACTGCTACCGATGAATGCGGAAATTCTAGTACAGCTGAGCAAGTTATATTTTTGGAAGAGCCGCCAATGCCTTCCTTTGATGAAGTAGAAGATTTAACATTGACCTGTGAAGAAGCGGCAGACTTTGTTCCGGGTAATCTAGCATATTCCAATGGGGAAACAGGTGCATGTGCAATATCAGGAGAGGTTGAGCCATTACCCGTTTTGGGAGATTACACTAGATGTGGAGGTACATTGTTTGTTGGGTGGGAATATACAGATGATTGCGGTCGAACCATTACGGCATCACAAGAAGTTGCTGTATTGCCAACTTCAGTTCCTGATCTAATTCTACCTGAATTGCCTTCCTCTTTGGCTTGTAATGAGGCTGATAGTTTTGTTGCGGGTGAAGCTAGTTTTTCCAATGAGGCGGAAGGATTGTGTTTAATTGAAGGTGGTCATATTGTTCCAGAAGTAGTTTCTGATTACAATTCCTGTGGAGGAAGTATTACCGTAAGTTATTATGGTAAAGTAGCGTGTGGTTTAGAATTGGAGCCGGTTACCGTCCTAATTGAAGTATTACCTGCTCCAGAAGCGGAACTAACAATACCTGAATTACCAACTAGTGTTAGCTGCTCTGAAGCAGGTGACATTATTTTGGATGATGCTACCTATAGTAACGGATTGGAAGGTGATTGTGCTGTTGAGGGAAGCTTGCCTCCAACGGTAATGTCTAATTATGCTTTGTGTGGAGGAGAGATAACTGTAATATATATTGGAGAAGATTCTTGTGGAAGACCATTGGAATCTCAAGAGTATAACATTATGGTGGAGCCTGCTCCGACTCCAGAATTTCCAGTTGTGGCAAATGAAACGATAACTTGTGAGGAGGCTTCGACTTATGTTGCAGGAACTTTGTCCTACACTAATAATGGAGATTCAAAGGCTTGTTATATAGGTGGTCAAGTAGATGGTGTATTGACGGGAGAATTTGATGAATGTGGAGGCACATTATATGTTAATTGGTCATATACCGATGAGTGTCAAAATACAATTACCGCAATGAAAACAGTTACGGTGATGCCAGCTCCAATAGCTACGGTAACACCTCCGGACTTTCCTGAGAGCATAGCTTGTGACGAAGCTACAGATTTTGAGGCAGGAGTTGCAACCTATAGCAATGGCCTAGAAGGTGAATGTTCTGTTATGGGGACTCTTGATCCTGAAGTATCTGTGAATTATGGAGTTTGTGGAGGAACTATTTCTGTGAGTTATAATGGTGAAGATTCATGTGGTAGAGTACTTTCTGCAGGACCTTTTATAATTTCTGTAGAACCAGCTCCAAAACCAGAGTTTCCAATTGTAGCAGATGAAACTATTACTTGTAGTGAAGCTGCAGATTATGTTGCAGGAACGATGTCTTATACTAATAATGCAAGTACTAAAGGGTGTTATATTGGTGGGCAGGTTACGGGTACTCTGTCTCCTGATTATGATGAATGTGGTGGAGTTATTATTGTAAACTGGACTTATACAGATGAGTGTGGGTATTCAATTACTGCAGATAAAACCGTAACTGTTTTGCCTGCTCCAGCTCCAGTATTTGATCCTGTGGAAGATTTAGAAATTTTATGTGAGAACTTTGATTTTTATGAGCCAACTAGCTTAGGCTACTCCAATGGGGATTCTGGTGATTGTGAAATTAGTGGAGAAGTTTTAAGTGAAGTGGAGCCTTTTGAAGGTGGTTGTGGTGAGTTTGAAGAAACTTGGACTTATACCGATAATTGTGGAAGAACCATAACAACTTCAAGAACAATTAATGTAACAGCACCTGAGGTTTCCTTCACCGCGCCAGAGGATTATACAATGGCAGCCTGTTCCGACCAGGCTTCTATCGACCAGGCGTTTGCCGAGTGGGTTGCC